>NZ_PJLX01000040.1:0-567 GCF_002843095.1 Pseudomonas sp. YY-1
AGCAGGCCGTCGTCGCCATGAAATCAGAACGGCTCATCGTCCTCCGGTTCCTGGCCGCCCTTACGCTTTCGCTCCCGTGATTTGATCTTGGCCTGGGCCGCCAAGCTACTGTGTTGCAGGCGATAGGACTCGTTACCGGTTTCGACGATGTGGCAGTGGTGGGTCAGCCGATCCAGCAGGGCGGTGGTCATCTTGGCGTCGCCGAACACGCTCGACCATTCGGCGAAGCTCAGGTTGGTGGTGATCACCACGCTGGTGTGTTCGTACAGCTTGGACAGCAGGTGAAACAGCAACGCACCGCCAGCCTGGCTGAACGGCAGATAACCCAGTTCGTCGAGGATGACCAGATCCATGCGCAGCAGTGCCTGGGCGATCCGCCCGGCTTTGCCGTCGTGTTTTTCGCGCTCCAGCAGATTGACCAGATCGACCGTGGAGTAGAAGCGCACGCGCTTACCGTGCCGGGTGATGCCGGACACGGCCAGCGCGGTGGCTAGGTGGGTTTTGCCGGTGCCTGGGCCACCGATCAGCACCACGTTCTGCGCGGTGTCGGTAAAGCTCAGGTTGGCC
>NZ_PJLX01000041.1:0-564 GCF_002843095.1 Pseudomonas sp. YY-1
GAGCGACGCGCTGAGAGCGATGGCGGTCAGTGCGGTGGCGAACAGGGTGCGGGTTTTCATAGTGGTTCTCCTCTTGAGGCCGCGCTCGGGCTCTGGCCGCGAGCGCTGGCTGCTATCTGTCAGACGATGGTCAAAGTGACGTCGATGTTGCCGCGGGTGGCGTTGGAGTACGGGCAAACGATGTGCGCGCGATCCACCAGGGTTTGTGCGGCATCGCGATCCAGGCCGGGCAGGCTGATGCGCAGTTCCACTTCGATGCCGAAGCCGGTGGGGATGGCGCCGATGCCAACGGTGCCTTCGATGAAGGTGTCAGCCGGGATGCTCAGCTTGTCGCGGGCGGCGACGAATTTCAGGGCGCCGAGGAAGCAGGCGGAATAACCGGCAGCGAACAGCTGCTCCGGGTTGGTGCCGTTACCGCCGGCGCCGCCGAGTTCTTTCGGGGTGGTCAGGGCGATGTCGAGGATGCCGTCGGAGGACACAGCGCGGCCTTCACGGCCACCAAAGGCTTCAGCGGTTGCACGGTAGAGAACGTTTTCGATAGTCATGGCATTGATCCTTGTCGGT
>NZ_PJLX01000042.1:0-539 GCF_002843095.1 Pseudomonas sp. YY-1
GGATGGTCAGGTCCTTGTACACGAACAGGGCGACGAAGCCGGCGTAGACCGCCGCCACGGCCGCGGCTTCGGTCGGGGTGAACATGCCGGTGTAGATGCCGCCGAGGATGATCACCATCAGCAGCAGGCCCCAGAACGCCTCACGGGCGGAACGCAGCCACTCGCGGAAGCTGGCGCGCGGCAGGGCTGGCAGCTTCTTGATGCGCGCGACGATGTAGATCGCGATCATCAACACCAGGCCGAGCATGATGCCGGGGATCACACCGGCCATGAACAGCTTGCCCACCGACTGCTCGGTAGCGGCGGCGTACACCACCATCACGATCGACGGCGGAATCAGGATGCCCAGCGTACCGGCGTTACACACGATGCCGGCGCCAAACGCCTGCGGGTAACCGGAACGGACCATGCCGGCGATGGCGATGGAGCCGACCGCGGCGACGGTAGCGGGCGAGGAGCCGGACAGCGCAGCGAACAGCATGCACGCCAGTACCGCACCGATAGCCAGGCCGCCACGGATGTGGCCGACGCAGGCGTTG
>NZ_PJLX01000043.1:0-489 GCF_002843095.1 Pseudomonas sp. YY-1
GGCCGATTCTGTTGAAAAAGTAGGTTTAGCGGCAGCCGGCCGGTCGAATGTGTCTGCTGTCGAAGTGGCTGGAAGCCACTTCAAGTTGCCTTTCGGCGTTTCACTGAGCTTTTTTGCCCAGGTCTGAGGGTTAATTCGAGGGTTTCTGCTCGCCGCAGGCGCACCTATCCCGTGATCGGCGGCCCGTGAGGCAGTAGCTTGGCCATACGTCTCAGGTTTTGCACGGTCGCCGCCAAGGTGAATTCGTCAGTCGCACCCGTCAGTCCACGCAGTCGTAAACGGTCCAGTTTCATGATCCGTTTGAGGTGGGCGAACAGCATCTCCACCTTCTTCCGTTCGCAACGAGAGACGAGGTATTCCGGCGTCTTGGCGATGCGTCGCGCCACGTCACGGGTCGCTTCATGGATGCTCCGAGCGATCTTGCGAAATGCGGTATTGGGGCAGCACTTCGCTTTCAGCGGGCAGGTGGCGCAGTCGGTTTGGCTGGAG
>NZ_PJLX01000044.1:0-483 GCF_002843095.1 Pseudomonas sp. YY-1
GGATGGTCAGGTCCTTGTACACGAACAGGGCAACGAAGCCGGCGTATACCGCCGCCACGGCCGCGGCCTCGGTCGGGGTGAACATGCCGGTGTAGATACCGCCGAGGATGATCACCATCAGCAGCAGGCCCCAGAACGCCTCACGCGCAGCACGCAGCCACTCGCGGAAGCTGGCGCGCGGCAGAGCCGGTAGCTTCTTGATGCGCGCGACGATGTAGATCGCGATCATCAGCACCAGGCCGAGCATGATGCCGGGGATCACACCGGCCATGAACAGCTTGCCCACCGACTGCTCGGTGGCAGCGGCGTACACCACCATCACGATCGACGGTGGAATCAGGATGCCCAGGGTACCGGCGTTACACACGATACCGGCGCCGAAGGCCTGCGGGTAACCGGAACGCACCATGCCGGCGATGGCGATGGAGCCTACTGCGGCGACGGTGGCCGGTGAGGAGCCGGACAGCGCAGCGAACAGCATGC
>NZ_PJLX01000045.1:0-479 GCF_002843095.1 Pseudomonas sp. YY-1
ACAGCGATCTGTTCCGCTGGTTGTTCAATGAGGTGCTGCGGCGCTGCATGGCGGCCGGTCTGGTCAAGGGTGAGGGTTTCGCCGTCGACGCCAGCATCATCAAGGCGGATGCCAGCCGGCAACGTGGGGTAGCGGGAGATGAAGTCGATTGGAGTGATCCAAAGCTCAGCAGCCGCGCCGTACGCGAGTACCTCGAAGCCCTTGATGAAGAGGTGTTGGCTGAAGCCCTNGGCTTACTTTGCCTACTCCACCAACTACCTGATGGACACCGAGCATGGCGTGATCATGGATGTGGAAGCGACTCCGGCGCATCGTACCGCCGAGGTTGATTCGACTAGGACGATGGTTGAGCGTGTCGAAGCGCAGTTCGACCTCACACCGGAACGCCTCATCGGCGACACCGCCTATGGCACTGCGCCGATGCTGGCCTGGATGGTCGAAGAGAAGAACATCGAGCCGCATGTGCCGGTGTGGGACAA
>NZ_PJLX01000046.1:0-358 GCF_002843095.1 Pseudomonas sp. YY-1
TTCCGTAGGTGAACCTGCGGAAGGATCATTAATGAATGCAAATGGCGAAGGGGGGAGGAGCATGGGAATGCTGTCGCTGGTCTCTAGTACTAGACTGGAGGCATGTGCACGCTACTACCATGGGATCCCTCGACGTCTTTCATCATCTATCACCTGTGCACCTAATGTAGGTTGGTACGGTTCTGGTGAAACGGAATCGGAGAACCTATGTCTTCATATACGTCTTTGTGTAGAAAGTCTCTGAATGTTTACTATCAGAGAGTCGCGACTTCTAGGAGACGTGAATCTTTGAGTCAAAAGTTATTACAACTTTCAGCAATGGATCTCTTGGCTCTCGCATCGATGAAGAACGCAGCTC
>NZ_PJLX01000047.1:0-308 GCF_002843095.1 Pseudomonas sp. YY-1
GCCGCTCGGAACGGATGCCATAGCAGTAGCCGACGACCAGCATGCGCACCATTAACTCCGGATCAATCGAGGGGCGCCCGATGGGGCTATAGAAATCTGCCAGGTAGGCGCGCAGATCACTGAGATCTAAGCACTGGTCGATGCTGCGCAGGAGGTGTTGGGCCGGGACGTGATCTTCCAGATTGAACGAGTAGAACAGGCGCTGCTGTCCTCCCGGTAACTGCCCCATCATGCTGTTCGCCCCCGCGCTCGCTGACAGGGCAATTCTGCCGAAGGCATGGGGAAGCAGCTACTTTTTCAACAGAATC
>NZ_PJLX01000005.1:0-317076 GCF_002843095.1 Pseudomonas sp. YY-1
CTGGCGTGGTTGCCAAGATCGTCGAGTAATCAACGATCCGCGGTATAGAAAAGGGCCCTTCGGGGCCCTTTTCTTTTGGATTGGTTAAAAGTTGACACCCCCAGGGGGCATCCGTACAATTGCGCCTCCCTTGAACGGGCGTAGTCCGTCTGTGGGGATTAGCAGCTTGGAATCTGAGGTCAAAATGCAAAACCAACAAATCCGTATTCGGTTGAAGGCTTTTGACCATCGCCTGATCGATCAATCTACCCAGGAAATCGTGGAAACCGCGAAACGTACTGGTGCTCAGGTGCGTGGTCCGATTCCTCTGCCTACTCGTAAGGAGCGGTATACCGTTCTGGTCTCCCCGCACGTCAACAAAGACGCGCGCGATCAGTACGAAATCCGCACTCATAAGCGTGTTCTGGACATCGTCCAGCCGACGGATAAAACCGTTGATGCGCTGATGAAGCTCGACCTTGCGGCAGGCGTGGAAGTGCAGATCAGCCTCGGCTAAAACCTGGCGGTTTTAGTCGTGTAACGCTCTGAAATGGGCGGCCATAGCGGGTGAAAGCCCCGTACACTCATGAGGTTTACAACATGACTATTGGTGTAGTCGGTCGTAAAGCGGGTATGACCCGTATTTTCACCGAAGAAGGTGTCTCCATTCCGGTTACGGTCATTGAGATCGAGCCGAATCGCGTCACCCAGTTTAAAACCGAAGAATCCGATGGCTATCGCGCAGTGCAAGTCACTGTTGGCGAGCGTCGTGCTTCGCGTGTCACAGCAGCTCAAGCTGGCCACTTCGCCAAGGCGAACGTCGCGGCAGGTCGTACCGTTCTGGAGTTCCGTCTTGAAGAAGGCGACTACCAGGCTGGCGATCTGATCAACGCTGAAATTTTCCAAGCTGGTCAACTGGTCGATGTGACCGGTCAGTCCAAAGGTAAAGGCTTCGCCGGTACCATCAAACGTTGGAACTTCCGCGGTCAGGACAACACTCACGGCAACTCCGTGTCCCACCGTGTTCCGGGTTCCATTGGCCAGTGCCAGACCCCGGGTCGCGTATTCAAGGGCAAGAAGATGTCCGGCCACATGGGTGCTGAGCGCGTTACCGTGCAGTCCCTGGAAGTCGTGCGCGTAGACGCCGAGCGTAATCTGTTGCTGGTCAAGGGTGCCGTTCCTGGCGCTACTGGCGGCGACGTTATCGTTCGTCCGGCTGCCAAGGCGTAAGGGGAGAATCTGAGATGCAATTGAATGTAAATGGCGCTCAGGCGATCGAAGTGTCCGAAGCGACCTTCGGTGGCGAGTTCAACGAGACTCTGGTTCACCAAGCTGTCGTCGCCTACATGGCTGGCGGCCGTCAGGGCACCAAAGGTCAGAAGTCCCGTTCCGACGTTTCCGGTGGCGGTAAGCGCCCATGGCGTCAGAAGGGCACTGGTCGTGCTCGTGCTGGTACCACTCGTGGTCCGATCTGGCGTGGCGGTGGTGTGACCTTCGCAGCGTCCACCCGTAACCATGATCAAAAGCTGAACAAGAAGATGTACCGCGCAGCTCTGCGCTCCATCCTTGCTGAGCTGGTTCGTACCGACCGTCTGGTCGTAGTCGAAGACTTCGCCGTTGATGCGCCGAAGACCAAGACTCTGCTGGCCAAACTCAATGGCCTGGGCCTGACCGACGTGCTGATCGTATCCGACGCTGTCGATGAGAACCTGTACCTGGCTGCCCGCAACCTGCCGCACGTTGATGTACGTGACGTTCAGGGTTCCGATCCGGTCAGCCTGATCGCGTACGAGAAGGTGCTGGTCACCGTTTCGGCCGTGAAGAAATTCGAGGAGCTGCTGGGATGAACCAGGAACGCGTATTCAAAGTGCTGCTTGGCCCGCACATCTCCGAGAAGGCCACGGTTCTGGCTGACAAACAAGGTCAGTTCGTTTTCAAAGTCGCTACCGATGCGACCAAGCTGGAAATCAAGAAGGCTGTCGAAGGCCTGTTCGGCGTGAAGGTTGAGCGCGTTACTACTCAGAACGTTCTGGGTAAGAGCAAGCGCACCGCTCGCGGTCTGGGCAAGCGTAACGACTGGAAGAAGGCAGTTATCTCCCTTCAGCCGGGCCAAGAACTCGATTTCACCAGCAGTGCTGAGTAAGGAAGGGGTGCATCATGGCAATCGTTAAATGCAAACCGACTTCCGCTGGCCGCCGTTTTGTGGTCAAGGTGGTCAATCAGGAGCTGCACAAAGGCGCTCCGTACGCTCCGCTGCTCGAGAAAAAGTCGAAGTCCGGTGGTCGTAACAACAATGGCCGTATTACCACCCGTCATATCGGTGGTGGTCATAAGCAGCATTACCGTCTGGTCGACTTCCGTCGCAACGACAAGGATGGCATTCCTGCCACCGTCGAGCGCGTGGAATACGATCCGAACCGTACTGCTCACATCGCTCTGCTGAAATACGCTGACGGCGAACGTCGCTACATCATCGCTCCGAAGGGCGTGGTAGCTGGCGACCAGCTGATTGCGGGCATCATGGCTCCGATCAAGCCGGGCAACAGCCTGCAGCTGCGCAACATTCCGGTAGGTTCGACCGTTCACGGTATCGAGCTGAAGCCGGGTAAAGGCGCTCAGATCGCTCGTTCCGCTGGCGCTTCCGCTCAGCTGATCGCTCGTGAAGGTGCCTATGTGACTCTGCGTCTGCGCTCCGGCGAAATGCGCAAAGTCCTGTCCGAGTGCCGTGCGACCCTGGGCGAAGTCTCGAACTCCGAGCACAGCCTGCGTTCGCTGGGTAAGGCCGGTGCCAAGCGCTGGCGCGGTGTTCGTCCGACCGTTCGTGGTGTTGCCATGAACCCGGTTGATCACCCGCACGGTGGTGGTGAGGGTCGTACCTCCGGTGGTCGTCATCCGGTGTCGCCATGGGGCTTCCCGACCAAGGGCGCGAAAACCCGTGCTAACAAGCGCACCGACAACATGATCGTCCGTCGTCGCAAGTAAATAGAGGGATACGACAGTGCCACGTTCTCTGAAAAAAGGTCCTTTTATCGATCTTCACCTACTGAAGAAGGTCGAAGCGGCGGTGGAAAAGGGCGAGCGTAAACCAGTCAAAACCTGGTCGCGTCGCTCCATGATCCTGCCGCAGATGGTCGGTCTGACCATCGCTGTGCATAACGGTCGTCAACATGTCCCGGTCCTCGTGAACGAAGACATGGTCGGCCACAAACTGGGCGAATTTGCCGGCACGCGTACCTATCGTGGTCACGTTGCCGACAAGAAAGGCAAGCGTTAAGGGGTTTGGAAATGGAAGTAGCCGCTAAGTTGTCGGGCGCTCGCATCTCCGCCCAGAAAGCTCGCCTGGTCGCCGACCAGATCCGCGGGAAGAAGGTGGGCGAAGCGCTCAACCTGCTGGCTTTCAGCAGCAAGAAAGCCGCCGAGATCATGAAGAAAGTGCTGGAGTCGGCCGTTGCCAACGCCGAGCACAACGAAGGCGCAGACGTTGATGACCTGAAGGTCAGCACCGTTTTCGTCAACGAAGGGCGTTCGCTTAAGCGCATCATGCCGCGTGCCAAAGGCCGTGCTGATCGCATCGTCAAGCGGTCTTGCCATATCACTGTCAAGGTTGCGGACAAGTAACGGAGTCGATCAGATGGGTCAGAAAGTACATCCCGTTGGCATCCGCCTGGGAATCGTCAAGGATCACACTTCGGTTTGGTATGCAGATGGTCGCACTTACGCCGACTACCTGAATGCCGACCTGAAGGTTCGTGCATACCTGCAAGACAAACTAAAAAGCGCGTCCGTTAGCCGTATCGACATCGCTCGCCCGGCTCAAACCGCACGCATCACCATCCACACCGCTCGTCCCGGCATCGTGATCGGCAAGAAAGGTGAAGATGTTGAGAAGCTGCGTCAGGACCTGACCAAGCAAATGGGTGTGCCGGTGCACATCAACATCGAAGAGATCCGCAAGCCGGAACTCGACGGTATGCTGGTTGCACAGAGCGTAGCTCAGCAGCTGGAGCGCCGCGTAATGTTCCGTCGCGCCATGAAGCGCGCCGTACAGAACGCCATGCGTATTGGTGCCAAGGGCATCAAGATCCAGGTGAGTGGTCGTCTTGGTGGCGCTGAAATCGCCCGTACCGAGTGGTATCGCGAAGGTCGTGTGCCCCTGCACACCCTGCGTGCAGATATCGATTACGCCACCTACGAAGCGCACACCACTTACGGTGTGATCGGCGTCAAGGTTTGGATCTTCAAGGGTGAGGTCATTGGTGGCCGCACTGAAGAGCTGAAGCCGCAAGCGCCCGCTCCTCGTAAAGCTGCTAAGAAATAAGGAGTACGCATCATGTTGCAACCAAAGCGTACGAAGTTCCGCAAGCAGATGACCGGCCACAACCGTGGTCTGGCTCAGCGCGGTAGCAAGGTCAGCTTCGGCGAGTTCGCGCTGAAGTCTGTAGCCCGCGGTCGTCTCACCGCCCGTCAGATCGAGTCCGCTCGTCGTGCTCTGACTCGTCACGTAAAACGTGGCGGCAAGATCTGGATTCGCGTATTCCCGGACAAGCCGGTTACCAAGAAGCCTCTCGAAGTGCGGATGGGTAAAGGTAAGGGTGGCGTCGAATATTGGGTAGCCCAGATCCAGCCAGGCAAAGTCCTGTACGAGATCGAAGGCGTTTCCGAAGAGCTGGCGCGTGAGGCTTTCGCCCTGGCTGCTGCAAAGCTGCCGCTCGCCACCACCTTTGTTAAGCGGACGGTGATGTGATGAAAGCGACCGAACTTCGTGAAAAAACCGCACAGCAACTGAACGAGCAACTGCTCGGTCTGCTGCGCGACCAGTTCAATCTGCGTATGCAGAAAGCAACTGGCCAGTTGGGGCAGTCTCACCTGCTCTCGCAAGTTAAGCGCGACATCGCTCGTGTGAAAACTGTGCTCAACCAGCAGGCAGGTAAGTGATCATGGCTGAAGCCGAAAAAACAGTCCGTACGCTGACCGGCCGTGTTGTCAGCGACAAGATGGACAAGACCATCACCGTTCTGATCGAGCGCCGCGTTAAGCACCCGATCTACGGTAAATACGTCAAGCGTTCGACCAAACTGCACGCTCACGACGAAACCAACCAGTGCAAGATCGGCGACAAGGTTTCCATTCGCGAAACCCGTCCGCAGTCCAAGACCAAGTCCTGGGCTCTGGTTGAAGTCGTCGAACGCGCAGTTGACGTCTAAGGGCTAGGGGTCGGAGAAATTTTATGATTCAGACTCAATCCATGCTCGATGTTGCTGACAACAGCGGTGCACGTCGCGTTATGTGCATCAAGGTGCTGGGCGGCTCTCATCGTCGCTACGCCGGCATCGGCGACATCATCAAGGTCACCGTCAAGGAAGCAATTCCGCGCGGCAAAGTGAAGAAAGGTCAGGTCATGACCGCAGTGGTTGTTCGTACCCGTCACGGCGTTCGTCGTGCCGACGGTTCGATCATCCGCTTCGACGGCAACGCTGCTGTTCTGCTGAACAACAAGCAAGAGCCGATTGGTACCCGTATCTTCGGGCCAGTGACCCGTGAACTGCGTTCCGAGAAGTTCATGAAGATCGTCTCGCTCGCCCCTGAAGTGCTTTAAGGAGATCCGACATGCAAAAGATTCGTCGTGACGACGAGATCATCGTGATCGCCGGTAAAGACAAAGGTAAGCGCGGTAAGGTGCTCAAGGTTCTCGCTGACGACCGTCTGGTCGTCGGTGGCATCAACCTGGTGAAGCGTCATACCAAGCCGAACCCGATGTCGGGCGTTCAAGGCGGTATCGTCGAGAAAGAAGCGCCTCTGCACGCTTCCAACGTTGCCATCTTCAACTCTGAAACCAACAAGGCTGACCGCGTTGGCTTCAAGACCGAAGACGGCAAGAAAATTCGTGTCTTCAAGTCCACCCAGAAGCCGGTTGGCGCTTGAGAATCCGTAGGTAAATACCATGGCACGACTGAAAGAGATTTACCGGAAGGAAATCGCGCCCAAGCTGAAGGAAGAACTGAAGCTGGCGAACGTGATGGAAGTTCCGCGCATCACCAAGATCACCCTGAACATGGGCCTGGGCGAAGCGATCGGTGACAAGAAGATCATCGAAAACGCTGTAGCCGACCTCGAGAAGATCACCGGTCAGAAAGTCGTTGTGACTCATGCCCGTAAGTCGATCGCAGGCTTCAAGGTTCGTGAAGGTTGGCCGATTGGCGTCAAGGTCACTCTGCGTCGCGAGCGCATGTACGAGTTCCTGGATCGTCTGCTGTCCATCTCCCTGCCGCGCGTGCGTGACTTCCGCGGCCTGAATGCCAAGTCCTTCGATGGCCGTGGCAACTACAGCATGGGCGTGAAAGAGCAGATCATCTTCCCGGAAATCGATTACGACAAAATCGATGCGCTGCGTGGTCTGGACATCACCCTGACTACCACTGCCCGTAACGATGATGAAGGCCGCGCTCTGCTGCGTGCTTTCAACTTCCCGTTCCGCAACTGATCGGAGTCCTGGACAATGGCCAAGACAAGCATGAAGAACCGCGAGCTGAAGCGTCAGCAAACGGTTGCCAAGTACGCCAAGAAGCGTGCCGAGCTGAAAGCTACCATCGCTAATCCGAACACCAGTCCGGAAGCGCGTTGGGAAGCCCAGGTCGCTCTGCAGAAGCAACCACGTGACGCCAGCGCCTCGCGCCTGCGTAACCGTTGCCGCATCACCGGCCGTCCGCACGGCGTTTATCGCAAGTTCGGTCTGTCGCGTAACAAGCTGCGCGAAGCCGCCATGCGCGGTGACGTACCAGGCCTGGTGAAAGCCAGCTGGTAAGGCGTAGTAAAAAAGCGAAGCCGGCCTAGTGCCGGCTTTGTCTTTATGGCGGTCTGCTGCTCGTCGGCCATGCCGCGTTGCAAGTAGGTTCGGATTGCTCATTTTTACTACAGTAAACTCCGCATCCTCACCTCCTTGCGCCTTGCCTGGCTCTAGCTCGCAAGACTACCAGCAGAATAATGAATCAAGCCCCTTTTGGGGCTTGCTTCATTTTTGATCGGTCTCTAGAATGTCCGGCTCTCCTGAGCCTGGCATTTCCATGCCGAGCTTTTGGATGATCCCACAGCCCTCGGGCTGTTCTTTTTGTATCAGGAGCGTCTAGCCCATGAGTATGCAGGACCCGTTAGCGGACATGCTAACTCGTATCCGTAATGCCCAGATGGCTGAAAAGTCCGTCGTAAGCATGCCTTCTTCCACTCTGAAGGTAGCCGTAGCCAAAGTTCTCAAAGACGAAGGTTACATTGCGGGTTATGAAGTCAATGGTGAAGCCAAGCCACAACTGTCCATCGAGCTGAAGTACTTCGAAGGCCGTCCGGTCATCGAGGAAGTCAAGCGCGTGAGCCGTCCTGGCCTTCGTCAGTACAAATCCGTCGATGACCTGCCGAAGGTTCGCGGCGGTCTCGGTGTTTCCATCGTCTCCACCAACAAAGGTGTGATGACGGATCGCGCTGCGCGCGCTGCCGGTGTCGGCGGCGAAGTGCTCTGCACCGTGTTCTAAGGGGGGATAAGCATGTCTCGCGTTGCTAAGAACCCCGTAGTGCTGCCAGCTGGTGTCGAGATCAAACTCGCCGGTCAGCAGCTCTCGGTCAAGGGTGCCAAGGGTGCTCTGGAACTGAATGTTCACTCGTCCGTTGAAGTGATCCAGGAAGGTAGCGAACTGCGTTTCGCCGCTCGTAATGGCGACCAGCAGAACCGCGCTATGGCCGGTACTACTCGCGCCCTGGTGAACAACATGGTCATCGGTGTCAGCCAAGGCTTCGAGCGTAAGCTGCAGCTGGTCGGCGTGGGCTACAAAGCTCAAGCCAAAGGCCAGGTGCTGAACCTCGCACTGGGCTTCTCCCACCCGATCGACTACGAACTGCCGGAAGGCGTCGTGGCTGAAACCCCGAACCAGACCGAAATCCTGATCAAGGGTATCGACAAGCAACTGGTGGGTCAGGTGGCTGCGGAAATCCGTGACTTCCGTCGTCCTGAGCCCTACAAGGGCAAAGGCGTTCGTTACGCGGATGAAGTTGTCCGTCGTAAAGAAGCCAAGAAGAAGTAAGGGGCTGAAAAATGACCGACAAAAAAGTTACTCGTCTGCGTCGCGCTCGCAAAGCACGCCTGAAAATGCACGAGCTCGAAGCCGTGCGTCTGTGCGTGTACCGCTCTTCGCAGCACATCTACGCCCAGGTCATCTCGGCCGACGGCAGCAAGGTTCTGGCCAGCGCCTCTACCTTGGACAAAGCACTGCGTGATGGCGCCACCGGCAACGTCGACGCAGCCAAGAAAGTTGGTGCGCTGGTTGCTGAGCGTGCGAAAGCCGCTGGTGTGACCCAGGTGGCATTCGACCGTTCTGGCTTCAAGTACCACGGCCGCGTCAAGGCGCTGGCTGATGCTGCTCGTGAAGGCGGGCTGGAGTTCTAAGTTATGGCAAATAACGACCAAAAGCGCGACGAAGGCTACATCGAGAAGCTGGTTCAGGTTAACCGCGTTGCCAAGACCGTAAAGGGTGGCCGTATCTTCACTTTCACCGCGCTGACCGTGGTAGGTGATGGTAAGGGTCGCGTCGGTTTCGGCCGTGGCAAATCCCGCGAAGTTCCAGCTGCCATCCAGAAAGCGATGGAAGCTGCTCGTCGTAACATGATCCAAGTTGATCTGAACGGCACCACTCTGCAGTACCCGGTCAAGTCCGCTCATGGCGCCTCCAAGGTGTACATGCAGCCGGCGTCCGAAGGTACCGGTATCATCGCCGGCGGCGCCATGCGTGCCGTTCTGGAAGTGGCTGGTGTGCAGAACGTTCTGGCCAAGTGCTACGGCTCGACCAACCCGGTGAACGTGGTTCATGCCACCTTCAAGGGCCTGAAGACCATGCAGTCTCCAGCATCCGTTGCAGCCAAGCGTGGCAAGAGCGTCGAGGAGATTCTCTAACCATGGCTAATACCGTCAAAGTGACTCTGATCAAGAGCACCAATGGCCGTCTGGCCAATCACAAAGCTTGCGTCAAGGGCCTGGGCCTGCGTCGCATCGGTCACACCGTAGAGGTTCTGGATACTCCGGAAAACCGCGGCATGATCAACAAGGCTTACTACCTGCTGAAGGTGGAGGGTTAATCATGCAACTGAACGATCTGCGTTCCGCGCCGGGTGCCCGTCGCGAGAAGCACCGTCCGGGCCGTGGCATCGGTAGCGGTCTGGGTAAGACTGGTGGCCGTGGCCACAAAGGTCAGACCTCTCGCTCCGGTGGCTCCATCGCTCCGGGCTTCGAGGGTGGTCAGCAGCCGCTGCACCGCCGTCTGCCGAAGTTCGGCTTCGTCTCCCTGAAGGCTATGGATCGCGCCGAAGTGCGTACCTCCGAGCTGAACAAGGTAGAGGGTGTTGTAACTCTGCAGGCTCTGAAGGATGCCAATCTGGTTGGCCAACACGTACGGCGTGTGAAAGTCATGCTGTCCGGTGAGGTTACCCGTGCGGTCACCCTGAAAGGTATCGCTGCCACCAAAGGTGCGCGTGCGGCTATCGAAGCAGCTGGCGGTAAGTTCGAGGAATAAATGGCTAAGCAAGGTGCTCTCTCTGCTCTGGCTGGTGGCGGGTTGTCCGAACTCTGGGCTCGTCTGCGTTTTCTGTTCATGGCGATCATCGTCTATCGAATCGGCGCGCATATCCCAGTTCCCGGTATAAACCCTGACCGTCTGGCCGATCTGTTTCGACAGAATGAGGGGACCATTCTTAGCTTGTTCAACATGTTTTCCGGCGGCGCGCTGGAGCGGATGAGCATCTTTGCACTGGGGATCATGCCGTACATCTCGGCATCGATCATCATGCAACTGATGACCGCCGTCAGCCCGCAGCTGGAGCAGTTGAAGAAGGAAGGTGAAGCTGGCCGTCGCAAGATCAGCCAGTACACCCGCTACGGCACACTCGTCCTGGCGTTCGTTCAGGCCATCGGTATGTCCGCTGGTCTGGCTAGCCAGGGCGTTGCGTTCTCGGGCGATTTCGGCTTCCACTTCGTGGCGGTCACCACTTTCGTGGCGGGCGCGATGTTCATGATGTGGCTGGGCGAGCAGATCACTGAGCGCGGTGTCGGTAACGGTATCTCGATGCTGATTTTTGCGGGCATCGTAGCCGGTCTGCCGTCGGCAATCGGGCAGTCTTTCGAGTCTGCTCGCCAGGGCGATATCAACATCTTCGCTCTGATCGCCATCGGCCTGTTGGCAGTAGCGATCATCGGTTTCGTGGTGTTCATTGAGCGTGGTCAGCGTCGCATTGCGGTGCACTACGCCAAGCGTCAGCAGGGCCGCAAGGTCTTTGCTGCGCAGACCAGCCACTTGCCGTTGAAGGTGAACATGGCGGGCGTAATCCCGGCCATCTTCGCTAGCAGCCTTCTGCTGTTCCCGGCCTCGCTGGGTGCCTGGTTTGGTCAGTCCGAGGGTTTGGGCTGGCTGCAGGACATTTCGCAGGCTATCGCTCCTGGTCAGCCGTTGAACATTTTGCTGTTTAGTGCAGGGATCATTTTCTTCTGCTTCTTCTACACAGCGCTGATGTTCAACCCGAAAGACGTAGCGGAAAACCTGAAGAAGTCCGGTGCCTTTATTCCGGGCATCCGTCCGGGCGAGCAGTCTGCGCGCTATATCGATGGCGTTCTGACTCGCTTGACCATGTTCGGTGCTCTGTACATGACGGCCGTGTGCCTGCTGCCCCAGTTCCTGGTGGTTGCAGCCAACGTTCCGTTCTACCTTGGCGGGACCTCGTTGCTGATCGTGGTCGTGGTTGTGATGGACTTCATGTCCCAAGTGCAATCGCACCTCGTGTCTCACCAGTACGATTCCCTGATGAAGAAAGCCAACCTGAAGGGCTATGGCAGCGGCATGCTCCGCTGATCCACCCGTAAGGTTCGAGGAGTTGGTAATGAAAGTTCGTGCATCGGTGAAAAAGCTGTGCCGTAACTGCAAAATTATCCGTCGCGAAGGTGTCGTGCGGGTGATCTGCAGCGCAGAGCCGCGTCACAAGCAGCGCCAAGGCTGAGTGTGAACCACGCGTGATAAGCCCGGCAGCTAGTGCGCTGCCGGGTTGATTATTTGTTATTACAGCGTTAATATCTCGCGCCCTATTTCTTGGCTTCCGGGGCGTAGGTAGCTGTCAATTGGAGTTCCACTGAATGGCCCGTATTGCAGGCGTTAACATTCCGGATAACAAGCACACTGTTATCTCGCTGACCTACATCTTTGGTGTTGGTCGCACCACTGCACAGAAAATCTGTGCCGCTACCGGTGTAAATCCGGCTGCGAAAATCAAGGATCTGACTGACGAGCAGATCGAACAGCTGCGTGGCGAAGTAGCCAAGGTGAATACCGAAGGCGACCTGCGTCGTGAAGTGAATATGAAGATCAAGCGCTTGATGGATCTGGGTTGCTACCGCGGTCTGCGTCATCGTAAAGGTCTGCCGGTTCGCGGTCAGCGTACCAAGACCAACGCTCGCACCCGTAAGGGCCCGCGTAAGCCGATCCGCAAGTAATCGCATTCGCGAATCGACAGGAATTTAGTCATGGCAAAACCTGCTGCTCGTACTCGTAAAAAAGTCAAAAAGACAGTGGTTGATGGCATCGCCCACATCCATGCGTCTTTCAACAACACTATCGTGACCATTACCGACCGTCAGGGTAACGCCCTGTCCTGGGCTACCTCCGGTGGTTCGGGTTTCCGCGGCTCGCGTAAGTCCACTCCATTCGCTGCCCAGATCGCCGCTGAGCGTGCTGGTCAGGCTGCACTGGAATACGGTCTGAAGAACCTCGACGTCAACGTCAAAGGTCCAGGTCCGGGTCGCGAATCCGCCGTGCGTGCTCTGAACGCCTGCGGCTACAAAATCGCCAGCATCACCGACGTGACGCCAATCCCGCACAACGGGTGCCGTCCGCCGAAGAAGCGTCGCGTGTAATCAGGAGACAGTGAGAAATGGCTCGTTACATTGGTCCCAAATGCAAACTGTCTCGTCGTGAAGGCACCGATCTCTTCCTGAAGAGTGGTGTTCGCGCGCTTGAATCTAAGTGCAACATCGAAGCAGCTCCGGGTATCCACGGCCAGCGCCGTGGCCGTCAGTCCGACTACGGCACCCAGCTGCGTGAGAAGCAAAAAGTTCGTCGTATCTACGGCGTACTGGAGCGTCAATTCAGCGGTTACTACAAGCAAGCTGCCAGCCAGAAAGGCGCCACCGGCGAGAATCTGCTGCAACTGCTGGAGTGCCGTCTGGACAACGTGGTTTACCGTATGGGTTTTGGCGCTACTCGTGCCGAGTCCCGTCAGCTGGTTTCGCACAAAGCGATCAGCGTCAACGGTCAGACCGTAAACGTACCGTCCTACCAAGTTAAGGCTGGCGACGTCGTTGCTGTTCGCGAGAAATCGCGCAATCAGCTGCGCATCGTTCAGGCTCTCGAGCTCTGCGCCCAACGTGGCCGTGTTGAGTGGGTAGAAGTAGACGCCGAGAAGAAGTCTGGTGTGTTCAAGAACGTACCGGCTCGTGGCGATCTGTCCGCTGACATCAACGAGAGCCTGATTGTCGAGCTCTACTCCAAGTAAGGGCTAGAAAATAGGTGCATCCATGCAGATTTCGGTAAATGAGTTCCTGACCCCCCGTCACATTGATGTGCAGGAGGTCAGTTCGACCCGCGCCAAGATCACCCTCGAGCCTCTCGAGCGTGGCTTTGGCCATACCCTGGGCAACGCGCTGCGTCGCATCCTGTTGTCCTCCATGCCTGGCTGTGCAGTAGTCGAGGCCGAGATCGATGGCGTACTCCATGAGTACTCCGCGATCGAAGGTGTGCAGGAAGATGTCATCGAGATCCTGCTCAACCTGAAAGGTCTGGCTATCAAGCTGCACGGCCGTGACGAAGTGACCCTGACTCTGGCTAAAAAGGGCCCGGGCGTAGTTACCGCTGCCGATATTCAGCTGGATCACGATGTCGAAATCGTCAATGGCGACCACGTAATCGCCAACCTGGCCTCCAATGGCGCGCTGAACATGAAGCTCACCGTAGCTCGTGGTCGCGGCTATGAGCCGGCTGACGCACGTCAGAGCGACGAAGATGAAAGCCGCAGCATTGGTCGCTTGCAGCTGGATGCTTCGTTCAGCCCTGTGCGTCGGGTTGCTTACGTGGTGGAAAACGCCCGTGTCGAGCAGCGCACCAACCTGGACAAGCTGGTTATCGATCTGGAAACCAACGGTACTCTGGACCCTGAAGAGGCTATCCGCCGTGCCGCGACCATTCTGCAGCAGCAGTTGGCCGCGTTCGTCGACCTCAAAGGTGATAGTGAGCCTGTGGTGGTCGAGCAGGAAGACGAAATCGATCCGATCCTGCTGCGCCCCGTCGATGACCTGGAGCTGACCGTACGTTCGGCCAACTGCCTCAAGGCAGAGAACATCTACTACATCGGTGACCTGATTCAGCGCACTGAAGTAGAGCTGCTCAAAACCCCGAACCTGGGCAAGAAATCCCTGACCGAAATCAAGGATGTTCTGGCTTCTCGCGGTCTGTCCCTCGGTATGCGCCTCGACAACTGGCCGCCGGCAAGTCTGAAGAAAGACGATAAGGCCACTGCCTGATCGTCATCATCACCGAACGAACAAGTTTGGTAAGGAATTGAACCATGCGTCATCGTAAAAGTGGCCGTCACCTCAGCCGCACCAGCGCTCACCGCAAGGCCATGTTCCAGAACATGGCGGTCTCGCTGTTCGAGCACGAGCTGATCAAAACTACCCTGCCGAAAGCCAAGGAACTGCGTCGCGTTGCCGAGCCGCTGATCACCCTGGCCAAGGAAGACAGCGTTGCCAACCGTCGTCTGGCTTTCGATCGTACTCGTTCGAAAGCTATCGTTGGCAAACTGTTCAACGATCTGGGCAAGCGCTACGCCACCCGTAACGGCGGCTACCTGCGCATCCTCAAGTGCGGTTTCCGCGCTGGTGACAATGCTCCGATGGCTTACGTTGAACTGGTCGACCGTCCGGTCGGCGGTTCGGTAGAAGCTGCCGAGTAAGTTGCTGGTTGTACAAGAAACCGGGCCTAGCGCCCGGTTTTTTGTTGCCTGAAATATCGCGCTCCGGGCCCGTTCTTGAGCGCCTGCTGCACAAACAGGGGTGTTGCCGAAGCGCTGCGTTTAGCAAAAGAAAATAACTATCGCGCCGTTACGCTTCATGCATTGGTTTGCCTGGTAAAGCCGGTCTAGTCTTGTTCCATCGTTGGTCGCACTCGTTGGGACCGACCCGATGAGGAGAAGGAGAGAATCATGTCGAACCAAGGTAAGTGTCCGTTCAACCATGTGGCCGGTGGCGGCACAGCCAACAAAGATTGGTGGCCGAATCAGCTGCGTGTGGACTTGCTGAATCAGCATTCGGACCGATCCAATCCGCTGGGCGAGAAATTCAACTACGCCGAAGCTTTCAAGAAACTCGACTACAAGGCCCTCAAGGCCGATCTGGTCAAACTCATGACCGACAGCCAGGACTGGTGGCCCGCTGACTTCGGGCATTACGGCCCGCAGTTCATCCGTATGGCCTGGCACTCTGCCGGTACCTACCGCACTACCGACGGCCGTGGCGGTGGCGGTCGTGGTCAGCAGCGTTTTGCGCCGCTCAACTCCTGGCCGGATAACGTCAACATCGACAAGTCGCGTCGCCTGCTGTGGCCGATCAAGCAGAAGTATGGCCAGTCGATTTCCTGGGCTGACCTGTACATCCTCGCCGGTAACGTTGCGCTGGAGTCCATGGGGTTCCGCACCTTCGGATTTGCCGGTGGCCGTGAAGATGTGTGGGAGCCGGATCAGGACGTGAACTGGGGCGCCGAAGTCGCCTGGCTGGGGGTCGACCCTAAGCGCGTCAATGACGATCGCGAGCTGACTGCGCCTTTCGGCGCTACTCACATGGGTCTGATCTACGTGAACCCGGAAGGTCCCAACGCTAGCGGCGACTATATGGCTGCAGCCAAGGATATTCGTGCCACGTTCTATCGCATGGCAATGGACGACGAAGAGATCGTCGCGTTGATCGCCGGCGGTCACACCTTCGGCAAATGCCACGGCGCAGCCCCTGAATCGCACAAGGGACCGGAGCCGGAAGGCGGGCCCATCGAAGCACAGGGCCTGGGCTGGACCAGTAACTTCGGCAGTGGCTCGGGCAAGGACACGGTGTCCAGTGGCCTGGAAGTGACCTGGACGAAGACACCGGCGCTGTGGAGTAACAACTTCTTCGAGAACCTGTTCAAGTTCGAATGGGAACTGACCAAATCGCCAGCTGGCGCCAAGCAGTGGGTGGCCAAGGACGCGCCGGAGATCATTCCAGACGCGCATGTGCCGGGAAAATTCCACAAACCGACCATGCTTACTACCGACCTCACCCTGCGCTTCGATCCAGAGTTCGGCAAGATTTCCAAGCGCTTCTATGAAGATCCGCAGTCCTTCGCCGATGCCTTCGCCCGTGCCTGGTACAAGCTGACTCACCGTGACATGGGGCCGAAAGCCCGCTACCTCGGCCCGGAAGTGCCGAAAGAGGACTTGATCTGGCAAGACCCGCTACCGGCTGCCACCCATAACCCAGGCGCTGCCGATATCGCCGATCTGAAAGCGAAGATCGCTACTTCGGGGATTTCGATCGGTGATCTGGTGTCCGTGGCCTGGGCTTCGGCCTCGACCTTCCGCGGTGGTGACAAGCGTGGTGGTGCCAATGGTGCGCGCCTGGCTCTGGCGCCGCAGAAAGATTGGGCGGCCAACCAGCGGGCAATCCAGGTGCTGCCGAAGCTGGTGGCAATCCAGCAGGCATCCGGCAAGGCTTCTCTGGCTGACGTGATCGTGCTGGCCGGCAATGTCGGTGTCGAGCTGGCCGCCAAGGCTGCCGGGGTCGCCGTAGACGTACCCTTCGCGCCGGGCCGTGTCGATGCGCGTCAGGATCAGACCGATGTCGAGTCCTTCGACGTGCTGGAGTCTGCTGCCGATGGTTTCCGTAACTTCAGCAAAGGCAATCTGGGCGTGCCCACCGAGGCAATGTTGATCGACAAGGCGCAGATGTTGACACTGACCGCACCGGAGCTGACTGCATTGGTCGGCGGCCTGCGTGTACTGGGCGCCAACCACGACGGCAGTCAGCATGGTGTGTTCACTGACAAGGTCGGTGTGCTGTCCAACGATTTCTTCGTCAACCTGCTGGATATGGGCACCGTATGGAAGGCCGCCGATGACAGCAACGAAGTCTTCGAGGGGCGTACACGCAAGGATGGCCAGGTGAAATATACGGCCACCCGTAACGACCTGGTGTTCGGCTCAAACTCGGTGCTGCGCGCCTACGCCGAGGTGTATGCCAGTGCTGACGGTAAGGAGAAGCTGGTCAAGGACTTCGTCGCCGCCTGGACCAAGGTGATGAACCTGGATCGTTTCGATCTGGCCTGAGCCTGAGTGGCGCACCAGCGGTGCGTCAGTAAACCGCAACGCCTCCCTCGTGGAGGCGTTGTGCTTTTGCTTGACCGAGCCGGGCGTCAGGCGGAGCATTACCAATTGCTCACGAATGCAACAAGGATTGCCGGCATGAAAGGCCATACCGAAGTCATCGACTATCTCAAGCATCTGCTCAAGGGCGAACTGGCTGCGCGCGACCAGTATTTCATCCATTCGCGGCTGTATGAGGACTGGGGGTTCAGCAAGCTCTACGAGCGCATCAACCACGAGATGGAAGAGGAAACCCAGCACGCCGATGCTCTACTCAAGCGCATCATCTTCCTCGAGGGTGTGCCGGACATGGCGCCCAATGCCTTCAAGTTCGGCCAGACCGTCCCAGAAGCACTGAAGCTCGATCTTGATCTGGAGTACGAAGTGCGAGCCGCCCTGAGCAAAGGCATCGAACTCTGCGAGAAACATCAGGATTATCAGAGCCGCGACATCCTCTTGCTGCAGCTCAAGGACACCGAGGAAGACCACGCCTACTGGCTGGAGATCCAGCTGCAGCTGATCGACAAGCTGGGTCTGGAGAAGTACCTGCAAAGCCAGATGTAAGCTGACTTGCCCAAAAAGAGCCCCGCATGTGCGGGGCTCTTTCGTTTCAGGCGCGGTCGCGTTCCAGCAGTGGTTTGAGGAAGTGCCCGGTATGCGAGGCCGGGTTGGCTGCAACATCCTCTGGTGTGCCGGTGGCGATGATCATGCCGCCCTTGGAGCCGCCTTCCGGGCCGAGATCCACCAGCCAGTCGGCCGTCTTGATCACGTCCAGGTTGTGCTCGATCACCACCACGGTATTGCCGTGGTCACGCAGGCGGTGCAGCACGTCCAGCAGTTGCTGGATATCGGCGAAGTGCAGGCCGGTGGTTGGCTCGTCGAGGATGTACAGGGTCTTGCCGGTATCGCGCTTGCTCAGCTCGCGACTCAGCTTGACCCGCTGCGCCTCACCGCCGGACAGGGTGGTCGCGCTCTGGCCCAGCTTGATATAGGACAGCCCGACGTCCATCAACGTCTGCAGCTTGCGGGCGATGGCCGGCACGGCGTCGAAGAAGGTGCGGGCCTCCTCGATGGTCATGTCCAGCACTTCGGTGATGCTCTTGCCCTTGTACTTCACTTCCAGGGTTTCGCGGTTGTAGCGCTTGCCCTTGCACACGTCGCAGGGCACGTAGATGTCCGGCAGGAAGTGCATCTCCACCTTGATCACGCCGTCGCCCTGGCACGCCTCACAGCGCCCGCCCTTGACGTTGAAGCTGAAGCGGCCTGGGCCATAACCGCGCGAGCGCGATTCCGGCACGCCGGCGAACAGCTCGCGAATCGGTGTGAACAGGCCGGTGTAGGTGGCCGGGTTGGAGCGTGGCGTACGGCCAATCGGGCTCTGGTCGATGTCGACCACCTTGTCCAGGTGCTGCAGGCCGTCGAAGGAGTCGTGCGCCGCCGCTTCCAGAGTAGTTGCACCGTTCAAGGCCGTAGCGGTCAGCGGGAACAGGGTGTTGTTGATCAGCGTCGACTTGCCCGAGCCGGATACACCGGTGACGCAGGTAAGCAGGCCCACCGGAATTTCCAGATCGACATTGCGCAGGTTGTTGCCCCGTGCGCCCTTGAGCTTGAGCAGTTTCTTCTTGTCACGCGGCGTGCGCTGCGCTGGATAACGGATCTTCTCGCGGCCTGACAGGTATTTGCCGGTCAACGAGTCGGGGTGATTCATCACCTCGTCCGGCGTGCCTTCGGCGACGATGCGTCCGCCGTGCACGCCGGCGCCCGGGCCGATATCGACCACGTAGTCGGCCATGCGAATGGCGTCTTCGTCGTGTTCGACCACGATCACCGTATTGCCCAGGCTGCGCAGGTGGTTGAGGGTGCCCAACAGGCGCTCGTTGTCGCGCTGGTGCAAGCCGATGGACGGTTCATCGAGGATGTACATCACGCCCACCAGGCCGGCGCCGATCTGGCTGGCCAGGCGGATGCGCTGCGCTTCGCCGCCGGACAGGGTGTCGGCGCTGCGATCCAGAGTCAGATAATCGAGGCCGACGTTGACCAGGAACTGCAGGCGCTCGCGGATTTCCTTGAGGATCTTTTCGGCGATCTCGCCGCGTCGTCCGGTCAGACGCAGATTGGCGACGTAATCGCAGGCATCGCCGACCGGCAGGCCGGTCACTGCCGGCAGAGTCTTCTCGCCGACCCAGACATGCCGCGCTTCGCGGCGCAGGCGGGTGCCCCGGCAGTCGGGGCAGGGCTGAGTGCTGAGGAACTTGGCCAGCTCCTCACGCACGCTGGCCGACTCGGTCTCGCGGTAGCGGCGTTCGAGGTTGGGAATGATGCCCTCGAAGGGATGCGAGCGTTTGACGATATCGCCGCGATCATTGAGGTACTTGAAGTCGACGCTCTGCGTGCCACTGCCGCTGAGGATGGCTTTCTGGTGTTCGGCGGCCAACTCGTCGAAGGGCTCTTCCAGGCTAAAGCCATAGTGCGCGGCCAGTGAGCCGAGCATCTGGAAGTAGTAGACATTGCGCCGGTCCCAACCGCGTATGGCGCCTTCGGCCAGAGTCAGCTCGCCGTTGACCAGGCGCTTGCCGTCGAAGAACTGCTTCACGCCCAGGCCGTCGCAGGTTGGGCAGGCGCCGGCCGGGTTGTTGAAGGAGAACAGCTTGGGTTCCAGCTCGCTGATCGAGTGGCCGCAGTGCGGGCAGGCGAAGCGCGCAGAGAAGATGATCTCGTCGCCTGGCTCATCATCCATGGGGGCGATCAGAGCGATGCCGTCGGCCAGGCCAAGCGCTGTCTCGAACGACTCGGCCAGGCGCTGCTGCAGGTCTTCACGGACCTTGAAGCGATCCACCACCACGTCGATGGAGTGCTTCTTCTGCTTGTCCAGCTTGGGCAGCTCGTCCAGTTCGAACAGCTTGCCGTTGACGCGGGCACGGACGAAGCCCTGCGCGCGCAGCTCCTCGAATACCGACAGATGCTCGCCCTTGCGCTCGCGGATCACCGGTGCCAGCAGCATCAGCTTGCGGCCTTCCGGCAGGGCCAGCACCTGGTCGACCATCTGACTGACGGTCTGCGCCTCCAGGGGCACATCGTGATCCGGGCAGCGCGGAATACCGGCGCGGGCATACAGCAGGCGCAGGTAATCGTAGATTTCGGTGATGGTGCCGACGGTCGAGCGCGGGTTGTGCGAGGTGGATTTCTGTTCGATGGAAATCGCCGGCGACAGGCCTTCGATGGTGTCGACATCGGGCTTTTCCATCATCGACAGGAACTGCCGGGCGTAAGCCGACAGCGACTCGACATAACGGCGCTGGCCTTCGGCGTACAGCGTGTCGAACGCCAGGGAAGATTTGCCGGAGCCGGACAGGCCGGTGATCACGATCAGCTTGTCACGCGGCAGGGTCAGGTCGATGTTCTTCAGGTTGTGGGTACGGGCCCCACGAATCAGAATCTTGTCCACTTAGGGAACCTCTAAAAGCTATCTGCGTTGCAAGCGCTGCGTTGAAAGCCGGCTCAGAATGCTCATTTACAGCTCGTAAACCCGGATGCGGGCCCAGTGCATTCTTCGCCTGCTTTCGCCTTGCGCTAGCTGCCTCGCTAACGCTTTTACAGGCTCCCTACAACGGCTTCGCTGGGCGGGCGGAAAACGGTCGAGTATAGGGCTTGCTGCTGCCCTGCGGCAAAGTGTGCGCCTGTGCCGAAACGATGGCGGCTGCTAGAATCGCCGGCTGATTTCCTCAGGGTTTATTCGATGCACGATTCGCACAGCGAGCGCATGAGTAGTAGCGAGACCCGCGCGGCCGGCGGCCTGGCTATGGTGTTCGCGTTTCGTATGCTGGGCATGTTCATGGTGCTGCCGGTGCTGGCCACCTACGGCATGGATCTGGCGGGCAGTACACCCGCGCTGATCGGCCTGGCCATCGGTGCCTATGGTTTGACCCAGGCTGTGCTGCAAATTCCCTTCGGCATGCTCAGTGATCGTATTGGCCGACGCCCGGTGATCTACGTCGGGTTGCTGATCTTCGCCGCTGGCAGCGTGCTGGCGGCCAATGCCGATTCGATCTGGGGCGTTATCGCCGGACGTGTGCTGCAGGGTGCTGGCGCGATTTCCGCGGCGGTGATGGCGCTGTTGTCCGATCTGACTCGCGAGCAACATCGCACCAAGGCCATGGCCATGATCGGCATGAGCATTGGCCTGTCGTTCGCTGTGGCCATGGTGGTCGGTCCGCTACTGACCCGCGCCTTCGGCCTGTCGGGTCTGTTCTGGGCAACGGCCGCGATGGCGTTACTCGGTATGCTGATCGTCGCCGGCATCGTGCCGAAAGATGCCGGCCCACTGCAGCATCGGGAGTCCGGCGTAGCGGCGCAGGCGCTGTGGCCGACGCTCAAGCACGCCGATTTGTTGCGTCTGGACTTCGCCATCCTGGCCTTGCATGCAGTGCTCATGGCCAGTTTCGTCGCCCTGCCGCTGGCGCTGGTGGAGCAGGGCGGGTTGGTCAAGGAGGAGCACTGGTGGGTGTATCTCACAGCGCTGCTGATCGGTTTCTTTGGCATGGTGCCCTTCATCATTTACGGCGAGAAAAAACGCCAGATGAAGCGCGTGCTGCTCGGCGCCGTCAGCGTATTGCTGGTCTGCGAGCTTTACTTTGCCTTCTTCGGCAGCAGTTTGCGTGCGCTGGTACTGGGCATCGTGGTGTTCTTCACCGCGTTCAACTTGCTCGAAGCCTCGCTGCCGTCGCTGGTCAGCAAGGTGGCGCCAGCTGGAGGCAAGGGCACGGCGATGGGGGTGTACTCCACCAGTCAGTTCCTCGGCGCGGCATTGGGCGGCATTCTTGGCGGTTGGCTGTATCAGCACGTTGGCCTTGGCGGTGTCTTCATCGGCTGCGCAGCGCTCTGTGCAATTTGGCTGGCTATTGCTGTTACTATGCGCGAACCGCCGTACGTGACCAGTTTGCGCCTGCCGCTCGATGCCGCGGCACTGGCCGATGTCGGACTGGTCGAACGCCTCAGGGCGACGCCGGGAGTGGCGGACGCCGTGGTGGTGGTCGATGAAGCGGCCATCTACATTAAAGTCGATACCCAACAAGTGGATCGCACGTCAATCGAGCGCCTGATCGCATCGGCGCCCGGGGCGTGAGGAGTCTAGGAGAACGTTATGGCCCGTGGGGTTAACAAAGTCATTCTGGTCGGTACCTGCGGCCAGGACCCGGAAACACGCTACCTGC
Source organism: Pseudomonas sp. YY-1 (assembly GCF_002843095.1). Lineage (NCBI taxonomy): Bacteria > Pseudomonadati > Pseudomonadota > Gammaproteobacteria > Pseudomonadales > Pseudomonadaceae > Pseudomonas > Pseudomonas sp. YY-1. The sequence goes on from NZ_PJLX01000005.1 coordinate 21,651, forward strand.
CCAGCGGCAACGCGGTCACCAACCTGAGCCTGGCAACCAGCGAGCAGTGGACCGACAAGCAGACCGGGCAGAAGGTAGAAAAGACCGAGTGGCACCGCGTCGCCCTGTTCGGCAAAGTCGCCGAGATCGCCGGCGAGTACCTGCGCAAGGGTTCGCAGGTGTACATCGAAGGCAAGCTGCAGACCCGCGAGTGGGAAAAGGACGGCATCAAGCGCTACACCACCGAGATCATCGTCGACATGCAGGGCACCATGCAGCTGCTGGGCGGTCGTCCTAGCGGCGACGAAGGTGGCGCTCCGCGTCAATCGCGTCCGGCCCCGCAGCGTGAACCGCAGCAGGCTCCGCGCCAGGAGCGTCCGGCTCCGCAGCAGGCCCAGCCAGCGCCTGACTACGACAGCTTCGATGACGATATCCCGTTCTGATCTGAGCGGGCTCTAGCCTATGCGAATGCGCCTGATGCTGCTGGGCGGCGGTAGTGCCCTGGGGCAAGCGCTGATCCGTCTTGGCGCCGAGGAAGACATCGGCTTCCTCGCGCCTCGTCCGCCGGAAGACGGTTGGGATGCCGCCAGCCTGACTGAGCTGCTCGACGATACCCGCCCGGATGCACTGATCAACCTGGCTTACTACTTCGACTGGTTCCAGGCCGAGTCGGTGGCCGAGTCGCGCCTGCAAACGCAGGAGCGCGCTGTGGAGCGTCTGGCCGAGCTGTGTCAGCACCATTCCATCGTCTTGCTGCAGCCGTCCAGCTATCGGGTTTTCGATGGTTCGCGAATCACGGCTTACAGCGAGAAGGAAGAGCCGATCCCGCTCGGACTGCGCGGCCAGGCGCTGTGGCGTCTGGAGCAGAGCGTGCGGGCGATCTGTCCGCGTCATGTGCTGCTGCGCTTTGGCTGGCTGCTCGATGACAGTCGTGAAGGGCTGCTGGGGCGCTTTCTAGTACGTGCCGAGCGCGACGATGCCCTTTATCTCGCCGATGACCGGCGCGGCAACCCGACGCCAGTGGACGATGCCGCACGGGTGATTCTGGCCGTGCTCAAGCAACTCGATTGCGAGTCGCCGCTGTGGGGCACCTATCATTACGGTGGTCACGAGACCAGCACATCGCTGAGTCTGGGGCAGGCGGTGCTGAGCGAGGCGCGTCACTATCGCAGCAATCTGGTCGAGGACGTCGCGCCGCAGGCGCACGCTGCTCGCCCGGATGCAGCCGATGAACCGCAACACGCCGTGCTGGCCTGCAAGAAGATTCTTCACACCTTCGGCATCAAACCGCGCGCCTGGCGCTCTGGTCTGCCGAGCTTACTGGATCGTTACTATCGCCATGGCTGAATTTCTCGTAACGGGTGGTGCGGGTTTTATCGGTTCAAACCTGGTCGACGCCTTGCTGGCCGCTGGCCACGAAGTGCGCGTGCTGGACAATCTGTCCATGGGCAAGCGCAGCAACCTGCCGCTGGACAATCCGCGCTTGCGCTTCATTGAGGGCGATGTCGCTGATGCCGAAGTGGTCGCGCAGGCGGTCGCCGGTTGTGCAGGGGTAGCGCATCTGGCAGCGGTGGCGTCGGTGCAGGCCTCGGTGGATGACCCCGTGTCCACGCACCAGAGCAACTTCATCGGTACCCTGAATGTTTGCGAGGCCATGCGTCAGCATGGTGTGCGACGTGTGGTCTATGCCTCCAGCGCGGCTATTTACGGCAACAACGGCGAGGGCGTGGCAATCGACGAAGCCACTGCCAAGGCGCCGCTGACGCCTTACGCGTCCGACAAGCTGTCCGGCGAACACTATCTGGACTTCTACCGCCGTCAGCATGGCCTGGAACCGGCGGTGTTTCGTTTCTTCAATATCTTCGGCCCGCGCCAGGATCCGTCCTCGCCATACTCCGGGGTGATCAGCATCTTCACCCAGCGCGCGCAGCAGGGGCTGCCGATCAGCGTCTTCGGTGATGGTGAGCAGACCCGAGATTTCTTCTATGTTGGTGATCTGGTCGTGCTGTTGATGCAGGCGCTGCTCAACGATCAGGTGGTGAGTGATCCGGTCAACGTGGGGTGGAGTCAGGCGGTAAGCCTCAATCAATTGCTGGCGGAGATCGGCGCGCTTTGTGGCGGCTTGCCGCAGGTGACGCATTTGTCGGCCCGTGCCGGTGATATCCGCCACTCGCGTGCCGACAATGCGCGCTTGCAGGCTCATTACTGCATGCCGGAACAGACGCCGCTGCGTGAAGGATTGCGCCAACTGCTCGGTTTGTGAGTCGAGCCCATGAAAAAGCCGGCATGCGCCGGCTTTTTCATTTCTGCGAGGCTTATCAGAACTTGTAACCCAGGCCGACCATGTAGATGAAGGGGTCTACGTCCACATCAACCTTGGCGCGCACGCCGAGGGCGTTGTTGTCGACATAGGCAGTAGTGTCGATGTCGATGTAACGCACTTGGGCGTTGAGCATCAGGCTGTCGGTCAGCATGTAGTCGGCACCCACCTGCCAGGCCAGGCCCCAGGAGTTCTTGGCGCGGAAGTTGTCGAAGCCGTTGGCGCTGGCGGCGCTGCCGACGTGCTCGTCGAAAATCCAAGTGTAGTTGATGCCTGCTCCGACATAGGGCTGGAAGGCTGACTTGGCGTCCAGCGGGTAGTACACCAGGCTCAGGGTCGGCGGCAGGTGCTTGAGGCTGCCCAGCTTGCCATTGGCTGCATCGAGGACGGTGCCTTTGATCTTCACATCGTGCTCGAATGGGGTTGCCGCCAGCAACTCGATGCCCAGATTGTCGGTGAGCATGTAGGCGAAGTTCAGGCCCAGTTGGGTGTCACTGCTCATGGTTGCTTTGCCGCCCAGGTCGGTGCCGGCGAGGCCGCCGCGATCAACCTTGACGCTGGAGGAGTCGGCCTCCGGGTTGACGGTGATGGCGCCGGCACGGATGAGGATGTCGCCAGCCTGGTGGGCCTGGGCGACAGGGGCAGCGATGGCGAGGGCCAGCAGTGAGGCAGTGAACAGTGACTTGTACATAGCGAGCTCCAGTTCGAGTCGGTTGTGTGTCTTGGCTGAAATCAATGCTAAGCCAAGCAACAATTCACTTTTTGACCTGGCTCAATAGATCGACGGGCTCTGCTGCGGTGTTTTGTCCATTGCTTCGAATGCATCTGTAGATGATAATGTTTCTCTTTTTGAAGCAAGCCCGTCTGTCGAGGACCCTCTGCGCATGAATCGCTTCCCCCACCGTTCCCTGGTCGTGGCACTGATGTTGAGCAGCGGCTCGCTGCTCGCCGCGCCGCTGGATGCTGCGCTCGACGAAAGCCAGCGCCTGGCCGCCGAGGCGAAAGCCTCCCAGGGCCGTGTCGAACAGCTGGATGACGCCAGCCGTGAGATGCTCAATGAGTACCGAAATGCCTTGCAGCAGGCTGAGGCTTTGAAAGGTTATAACAGTCAACTTCGTGACCTGGTCGAAGCCCAGCGTCAGGAGCTGGCCAGTTATCAGAAGCAGCTCGATGGCATCGAACGCACCCAGGAAGCGGTAAGCCCGCAGATGGTCAAGATGGTTGAGGTGCTGGGTGAGTTCATCGCCGCCGATCTACCCTTCCTGCCCGAGGAACGTGAAGACCGTCTGGCTCAGCTGCAGGACCTGCTACCGCGCGCCGATGTCAGCCTGGCCGACAAATATCGCCGCATCCTCGAGGCTTACCAGATTGAAAGCGACTACGGTCGCACCCTGGAGGCCTGGCGTGGCGAACTGAACCAGGCCGATGGCGGCTCGCGTAGCGTCGAGTTCCTGCGCCTGGGCCGCAGCATGCTCTATTACCAGACCCTCGATGCCCACGAGAGCGGCTGGTGGAACCCGCAGACCAAGGCCTGGGAAGTGCTCGACGGCAGCGCGCGTCGTCCGCTGACCCAAGCTATCGCCATCGCCCGTCAGCAACAGGCGCCCGCCGTGCTGTCCCTGCCGATCAAGACCCTGGCCGAGGAGGCCGCACAATGAGTCGTCGTGTTGTAGCCGTATTGGCGCTCAGCCTGTTGCCGGCACTGGCCGCCGTGGCCGAAACCCTCAACCCCGATCAACTGCTGCAGCGCATCCGTAGCGAGCGCGCTGCCGAAGTCAGCGCCATGCAGGAGCGCGAGCAGGCGTTTCTCGCCAAACGTAGCGAGCAGGCGCAGTTGCTGGCTGCCGCACGTTCCGCGCTGAATACCCAGAAAGCCGAAAGCGAACGCCTCAAGGCCGAGTTCGACCGGCAGGAGGCCGAACTGGCCGAGCAGGAAAAACTGCTGGCACAGCGCGTTGGTCACCTCGGTGAGCTGTTTGGCGTGGTGCGCCAGAGCGCGGGTGATGTCGCCGGGCAATGGCAGGACAGTCTGCTCAACGCCCAGTATCCGGAGCGTCTGAAGCGCCTCAAAGCATTGGCCGAAAGCCGCTCGCTGCCGTCCGCTGACGATCTTGACGGCTACTGGATGCTGCTCCTCGAAGACCTGGCTGCCAGCGGCCGTATCGAGCGCCTGCAACTGCCGGTGGTGAGTGCCGATGGTTCGCGTCAGGAGCAGCAGGTACTGCGTGTTGGCGCCTTCGCTGTGTATGGCGAGGATGCCTTCCTGCGTTACGACGCCGATGCCGGGCAATTGGTGGCGCCGCCGCGTCAGCCATCCGGTCTGGGGCAGGTCAAGGACTACCTGAGCAGCACCGATGCGCTCGCCACGCTGCCCATCGATCCGAGCCGTGGCAGCCTGCTGGCGCAGCTGCAGCAGCAGCCGACTCTGTGGGACCGTCTGCAACAGGGTGGTCTGGTCGGCTGGGTGATCGTTGTGCTGGGTGCTTTCGGCCTGCTCCTCGCTGTGTGGCGCATGGTCTACTTGGCTCGCGTTGGTAGCGGCGTCAAGGCGCAGATGCACGACCTCAGTGCGCCGCGTAATGACAACCCACTAGGCCGCGTGATTGGTGTACTGGGCGCCAAGCCGCAACTGGCTGACCTGGAAACCCTGGAGCTGAAGCTCGACGAAGCGATCCTGCAGGAAACGCCGCCGCTGGAGAAAGGCCAGGGCCTGCTCAAGCTGCTGGCAGCCGTGGCACCGCTGCTCGGCCTGCTGGGCACCGTGACCGGCATGATCGTGACCTTCCAGGCCATCACCCAGAGCGGTGGCGGCGACTCGCGCCTGATGGCCGACGGTATCTCCCAGGCGTTGGTAACCACCGTGCTGGGCCTGGTGGTAGCCATTCCGCTGCTGTTCCTGCACAGCCTGCTGGCCAGCCGCAGCAAGGGCCTGATCCAGATTCTGGAACAGCAGAGCGCTGGTCTGATTGCCCTGCACCTGTCGGGAGCGCCGCGCCGTGACTGATCTGTTCGCCTTCTGGCTACGTGCAGTCGACAGTGCTCATGCACTGCTCGACTTCATGAGCGCTGGCGGCGTGGTGATGTGGGCGCTGGCGGTGCTCTGCGTGGTGTTCTGGACCCTGGTGTTCGAGCGTTTCTGGTACATGCGCAGGATTTTCCCGCGCTGGGTGCAGGAGCGCCGCGAGGCCTGGCAGCAGGTGCTGGCTGATGACAACGGCAACTGGCAGCGCGCCGTTCGCCTGGCCTGGCTGGCGCAGGCGCGTCAGCAACTGGCCGCGCCGCTGCGCCTGGGCAAGACCCTGGTGGCGCTGTATCCGCTGCTCGGCCTGCTCGGCACCGTGCTTGGCATGATCGCCGTATTCGATGTGCTCGCCCTCAACGGCACCGGTAACCCTCGCGGCATGGCCGCAGGCGTGTGGCAGGCGACCCTGCCGACCATGGCCGGCATGGTTCTGGCCATTCCTGGATTGTTCAGCCTGGCGCGCCTCGAACGCGAAGCCAGCCAGGCCATCGAGCGGCTGGCCGACCAGCTGCGTCACGACTGAGATCGCCCAACATGAGAATGCGTCGTCACCACCAGCAGGACGAAGACACCGGCATCGACCTCACGCCGATGCTCGACGTGGTCTTCATCATGCTGATCTTCTTCATCGTCACCAGCTCCTTCATTCGTGAGTCTGGCGTCGAAGTGCAGCGCCCGCAGGCGGAAACCGCCAGCCCGCAGGACAAGGGCAATATCCTCATTGCCGTCACCGCCGACGGGCAGATCTGGATGGACAAGCAGCCGGTGGACATCCGCAGCGTACGGGCGCATGTCGAGCGCATGCGCGTCGATCAGCCGGATGGTGCCGTGGTGGTGCAGGCCGATCAGGATGCGCGTACCGGCCTGGTGGTTCAGGTGATGGATCAGGCGCGTCTGGCCGGTGTGCAGGATGTCGCTCTGGCCGCCGGTAGCGGAGTCAACTGATGCGCCTGCCGCTGTCTTTTCTCGGCGCCTGCCTGATGGCCTTGGGGCTGTTCGCCCTGATGCTGTACATGGTCGCGCCACCGAGCGCCAAGGTGAGTCAGGAACCGGTCAGCGTGGCCAATTTCGTGCGCATGGACGGTAACGCCAGCGAGACCGCCAGCCGCACCCGTCAGCAGGCACCGCAGCCGCCGCAACCGCAGACGCCGCAGCCACCCACGCCACCGACGCCGCAAACGGCCACGCCGAATGCCAACCTGCCGGCGCTGGACATCCAACTGCCCAGCCTGGCCAGTGGTATTGCCGTCAACAGCGCGCCGGCACCGAGCTTGTCCGGTCTTGCACCGGGGGCTCCGGCACCGACGCCGCCGAGCGAGGCAGCCGAGTCCGGCGGGCAGATGGGCGGTATGGAGAGCGAAGTCATGCCGCTCAATGACGTGCGCCCGGATTACCCGCGTTACGCCCTGCAACGTGGCATTGAAGGCTTCGTCAAACTGGCGTTCACCATCAATCGTTCCGGCAACGTGGAGAACATCCGCGTGCTGGAAGCCAATCCACGTAACGTGTTCGAGCGCGAAGCGCGCCGTGCCGCCTCTCGCTGGCGCTTTGCGCCACGCATCGAGGGTGGCCTGGCAGTGGACCGCGAAGCGGTGAAGACCCTCTACTTCCGTCTGGAAAGGAGCTGACCATGTACCGTTGGTTGTTGCTCGTGATGCTCAGTGCTGCGGCCGTGCCTGGCATGGCTCAGCAGACCGTCGATCCGGCCGTGTTCAAGGCCCTGAACACGGCGCAGGTCGCGCAGCAGAAAGGCGACTATGCCGCCGCGCAGCGTGCACTCGATGATGTCCAGGCCAAGAGCGGCAGCCTCGAAGAGGCACTGGTCTGGCGTAGCAAGGCCTATGTGGCCTGGTCGGCCGGCAACAATGTTCAGGCCATTGAGTGGCTGGACAAGGCCGTGCGCAGCGGCAAGCTGGATGCGGAGATGCTGGCCGGCGAGCGTCTCAACCTGGCCAAGCTCAACCTGGGCGAGCGCCGCTATGCCAAGGTCGTCGAGCTTCTGGCGCCCGAGCAGGGCAAGGCTTCCGAAGAGGTGCTGCAGATCCTGGTGCAGGCCTACCAGGGCATGAACCAGCCGGCCAAGGCGCTGCCGCTGGCCGAGCGCTACGTGCAGGCCAATCCCAAGGCCGATGACATCTGGCTGCAGTTCCTGGTGGGGGCCAATGCCGACCTCAAGCGCTATGCCGAGGCCGAGCGCTGGCAGCGTCAGTTGCTCGCGCGCCAACCGAACGATGCCAAGGGCTGGCGCCAGCTGGCCGGCCTGCAGCAGATGGCTGGCAGCAATGACAAGGCACTGGCGACCCTGCGCGCTGCACATAGCAAGGGCCTGCGTTTCAGCGAGTCGGAGCTGGACAACCTGGTCCTGCTCGCCGGTGCCGCCGATCAGCCATGGCAGGGCGCCAAGCTGCTGGCCGGCATGCTCGACAGCGGCCTGCTGGCCAACACCGCCGCGCGTCAGGAGCGCCTGGGCCTGTTCTGGTGGCAGGCGCGTGATCGCGCTGCTGCGGTGCGCGTACTGCGCCCGCTGGCCGAGCGCAGCGGCAACGGCAAGCACTGGCTTTATGTCGCACAGCTGGAGCTGGAACAGTCGCGCTGGCAGGCTGGCCTGGATGCGCTGGCGCGTGCCGAACGTGGCGGTGCCGAGCGAGCCAAGGTGCGCTCCTGGCGGCAGTGGGCGGAAAGCGAGCTGCGCTTCGAGCGGGAGAACCGCGTCGCCAGTCGTAGCTGACGATGGCGATAGCTGAAAAAGCCAGACTCGATGTCTGGCTTTTTCTTGGGCGGGGTATTTGTAGGAGCGGCGGGCGGCGTTGCGATTTATCCGTGAATCTTTTCGCGGCTGAAGCCGCTCCTACAGCCACAGCTACGAATCCCTGGCAGGGGTCAGCTATCAGGCAATTCGTAGGCGTAGATCTTGTCCGCTTCCATCTGGTAGCCGACCTCCGCCAGCTCGCTGCTGACGTGTTCGACCTTCAGCGGGCCCTCCACCCAGAACGGTTGGTACAGCGCATCGAGCAGCACGCCCAGCTCGCTGGTGACGTGGACGATCTGGTTCGAGGGCGGTGGCGGCACGTGGATGCAGGCGCCAAAGTAGGGCACCAGCAGGAATTCCACCACGCGGCCTTCGTCGGTCACGTCCAGTGGCACGATATAACCGGGCAATTTCACGGCCTGGCCGTTGAGCTCCTTGACCACTGGTGCGGCCGGAGACTGTTGCATGGCTGCCGGGCCGGCTTCGGCCAGGGCGTCGGCCAATTGCGAGAGGTCGTGGATCGGCGCTGGGTTGATGACCTGCGGCGGAGCGTCCGATGGAATCAGCTCGGACCAGGTGAGTTCGCGCACATCAGCGGCGGCCAGCGGCAGTGCCAGGGTCAGCAGCAGAGTGGCGAGCAGGGGGCGGGACATGAGGAACCTCGTAATAAGAGCGCCTGCGCAGTGTACGCCAGGCACTCTCAACTTTCCCTCAGAGCCTGATCGACAGCCCATCGGCCAACGACTGCCGATAGGCCCGCCAGGCCGGTACGCTGCCCATCGCCACGGCCGCGGCGAGAATGCTGCCCAGCAGTTTCCACTCGTAGCTCGACGGTGCACTGAGTGCCAGGTACAGGCCGTAGTTGGCCTGTACGTAGCCCTGGCTGCCGGCGATACCGAGGTACAGCAGGGCCAGGCCGAGCACCACGCCGGCCAGCGCCAGGGCAAAGGCCTCGAGCACCAGCAGGCTGGCGATATGCCAGGGACGTGCGCCCACCGAGCGCAGGATGGCCATTTCCCGGCGGCGTTCGTTGAGGCTGGTGAGGATTGCCGTCAGCATGCCGATCAGACCGGTGAGCACGACGAACAGCGAGACCACGAACAGCGCCTGTTCGGCGGTGCCCATCAGGCTCCACAGTTCCTGCAGGGCGACGCCGGGCAGGATCGCCAGCAGCGGCTCGCCGCGAAACTCGTTGATCTCGCGTTGCAGGCTGAACGTCGCGATCTTGCTGTTGAGGCCGAGCATGAAGGCAGTGATCTGCTTGGGCTGCAGCGCCTGTCCACAAGCTACTGCGCTTGACGCTGCTGCGTTGAAAGCGGGCTCGGAATGCTCATTGAGACTCGACTCAACTGCGCTTCCTCGCCCGCTTTCGCCTTGCCCCGTCTGCGCTCGCGACGCTTGTGAACAGGCACTTGCCCACTCTCGCACCTGATCCGCGCTGATCTGCGCCGCGCCGCGTGCCGGCATGCCGTTCTGCCAATCGATATGCAGCGCCTCCATTCCGGCCAGGGAAATGTGCAGCGTGCGGTCGACCGGTGTGCCGGTGCGTTCGAGGATGCCGACCACGGTGAACGGCTTGTCGTCATGCTTGACCAGGCTGATGGTGGCGACGCCGTGTGCCAGAACGATGTTCTCGCCGAGGCCGTAGCCCAGCGCCTGGGCCACTTCCGCGCCGAGTACTACCTCGAACGGGTCGTCGGCAAACTCGCGGCCCTGGGCCAACTTCAGCGCCTGGCTGCGGGCGTAGCGGTAGTGCTCGAAATAGGCGGTGCTGGTGCCCATGACTCGATAGCCGCGGTGCGAGTCACCGAGGGAAATGGGGATAGCCCACTTCACCTGACGATGGTTGGCGAAGTGCTCGAAACTGTCCCAGCGGATGTTGTTGGTGGCGTTGCCGATGCGGAACACCGAGTAGAGCAGCAGGTTCACGCTGCCGGAGCGGGCGCCGACGATCAGGTCGGTGCCGCTGATGGTGTTGGCGAAGCTGGCGCGGGCTTCGGTACGTACACGCTCCACGGCCAGCAGCAGGCAGACCGAAAGGGCGATGGCGAATACCGTGAGCAGGGCGGTGAAACGGCGATTGGCCAGGCTGGCCAGGGCGATGCGGATCAGATGCATCTCAGGCCTCCTGCGGGCGCGTGGCGCGGTTGAGTTCGGCGAGCGACAGGTTGCGGTCGAACAGCGAAGCCAGGCTCTGATCGTGACTGACGAACAGCAGGCTGGCGCCGGCGGCGCGGCATTCGGCGAAGAGCAACTGCAGGAAGGCCTCGCGGGCGTCGAAGTCCAGCGCCGAGGTCGGCTCGTCGGCGATCACCAGCTCTGGTTGGCCGATCAGTGCGCGCGCGGCGGCGACCCGCTGTTGCTGGCCGATGGACAGTTCGTCGGCGCGGCGGCCGAGCAGGTCTGCGCGCAGGCCGAGATGGTCGAGCAGCGCTGCTGCGGCGGCATCGATGCTGCCGTGACGCTGGCGCGCGCGTTCGGCGCGCAGGCGCGAGAAGCGGCAGGGCAGCTCGACGTTCTCGCGCACAGAAAGAAATGGCAGCAGGTTGAACTGCTGGAAGATGTAGCCAGTGTGGTCGACGCGAAAACGGTCGCGGGCACCGGCGGAGAGTTGGCCGAGGTCCTGGCCGAGCAGGCGGATATGGCCGCTTTGCGCACGTTGTACGCCGCCTAGCAGGCCGAGCAAGGTGGTTTTGCCGCTGCCACTTGGGCCTTTGAGAAACAGGGTTTCACCGCGTGCCAGGGTGAAGGCGGGGATATCCAGCAGCTGCGCCTGGCCGGGCCAGGCGAAGCCGAGATTGGCGAGTTCGATCAGAGGTTCGGTCATTGTCTGCAGCGTGTCGGGAGAAGGCGTTTATTGCCGGAGCGAGGGGCGCTCACTCCGGCAATTAGACGTGGCAGGTCAGAAGCTCAAGCGTGGCTGTGCTGGCGTCAGTTCCACGCCCTGCTGACCATTCGGGCCGATCAGTTGTACCTGAATCTTCTCGGTGGCGGGGAAGCGTTTGAACAGTTCGGCGAGATCCAACTGTTTCAATTCGTTGGCCTTGGCGCATTCGAAGCGATAGTGCGCATGGATGTCGCTGTGCTCGCCTTCGTGATCGTGATCGTGATCGTGATCGTGATCGTGATCGTGGTCAGCGTCGCCGAACAGTGGGCTTTCCAGTTCGACCTGGGTGGCCTTGCAATCGCCGCTGTTCAGGGCGAACAGGCTGATGGGCTGCTCCAGTTCACGCTTGGCGGCGGCGACCTTGGCCTTGTCGGCATCGCTCTTGGCGGCATGTTCGAAGCCCACCAGGTTCATTGCCGGGCTTTCGAGCTGCAGCTCCAGCAGGTTGCCGTCCAGTGCTGCGTTGAGGCTGGCGACGCCGTGTTCGTGGGCACCCAGGCTGTCGTGGGAATGTTCGTGGTCGTGATCATGGCCGTGTTCATGGGCCTGGGCGGCGACCAGGGGCAGCAGGGCGAAGGGCAGGGCGAGCAGCAGGTGGCGCATGGGTGTCTCCAGCTTGGGTGCGAGTTAACTGTTACGTTATAACAACTTTCGTGGCGAACTGGCCAGCCTGACGCTGTCATGGGAGCATGCAAGATCCTGACTGGAGGCTGAACATGGTGCGAATACGTGGGCGCATTGGCGACTGGCCGGTGGATCTGACGCTGGAGCTGGATGCCGAGGACTGGACGCAACTGGCGCAGCATGTAGCTGTTACGCCGACACCCAGCGTCGCTGCAGCGACTGCCGCAGCTGACGCGGGTGATGCGCTGTGGCAGACCGCGCTGCAACTGGTGCGCGATGCAGGACAGGTGGAAGGGCCGAAGCTGATGGCGCAACTGGCCGCGCTGGCCGGGGGGGAGGTTGCAGGCAAGCGCTTGTTGGTGCGTTTGCGTCATTGCGAGCAGATCCGCATGGAAACCGGCGCGGACGCGCCGATCTATCACTGGCAGGAGTAGTCGCTCAGGGTGTCGTGGGACAGCTCTGCTGTGAGCAGCGAAACATGAGCGGTTTCATCGGAGGTGCGCACGGCCTAGGCGGCCCCGCGACACCCTACAAAGGCCATCCGTGTCAGGCCGGAGCCTTATCTGTGTCGCCGTAGAGTGCGCCGCGCGCACCGAGCTCACCTGCTTGAGCTGGCGAGCCGATGCGCAAGGCGCGCCCCACGGCGAGCGCGATCCAACGCTGGAATCAGTAGATCGCCTGATACAGCTTGCGGCGGTAGGTGGTGACCAGCGGGTGATCGCCGCCGAGCAGGTCGAACACTTGCAGCAGGGTCTTGTGCGGCAGGCCTTCGCTGTAGCTGCGATTACGCACGAACAGCTTGAGCAGGCCGTCCAGCGCCGCTTCGTACTGCTGGCGCGCCAGTTGTTGCACGGCCAGTTGATAGAGCGCCTCGTCGTCCTCTGCGTTCTGCGCCAGGCGGCTTTTCAGCGTGGCTGCGTCTGGCAGGTCGGCGGCCTGACGCAGGAAGGTCAATTGCGCCTTGGCACCGGCCAGTGCCTGCTTGTGCTCGTCATTCTTGACGGCGTTGAGCACAGTTTCCGCCTCGCCCAACTCGCCGCGCTCGGCCAGGCAGCGCGCGTAGAGGATCAGCGCGGCAGCATTTTCGTTGTCTTCGGTCAGCACCTGCTTGAGCAGTGTTTCGGTATCGGCAAAACGGCCTTCGGCGAACAGCGCCTGAGCGGCCTCCATCGGGTCGGCGGCGGTAGGAGCCGGTTCAGTGACATGAGGCTTGAGCATCTCGCGGATCGCCGCTTCCGGCTGGGCACCGGCGAAGCCATCCACCGGCTGACCGTCCTTGAACAACACCACTGTGGGCAGGCTGCGAATGCCGAAACGCATGACGATATCCTGCTCGATATCGCAGTTGACCTTGGCCAGCAGCAGCTCACCGGCATATTCCTCGGTGATCTTCGCCAGCATTGGCATCAGCGCCTTGCACGGCGCGCACCACTCGGCCCAGAAGTCCACCAGCACCGGTTTGTGGAAGGAGTTCTCGATCACCAGTTGCTCGAAGCTGGCGGCGCCGGAGATGTCGAAGATGTAGGGGGAGTCGCTCATGGTCGGTCTCGAAAAGCAGGGCAATGTTCTATTAATGCGGGCAGCAGCGCGCGGTTACAAGGGGCGCGCGGCGTGATACAGGCTGACTTCGCGGAATTCCGCCGGTTCGGCCAGGTCCGGCCAGGTGCAGCCATCGAGCAGCGCCAGGCGTTGATAGAGTGGATGCTGAAAGTCCTTGACCCGCGAATCGGCCACCAGTGCCTGACGCCCGCGGCTGAGAAAATGATCGAGCAGCGGCAGATTGGCGCGATCGTAGAGCACGTCGGCGACCAGAATCAGGTCGTAGCGATCCGCTTCGGCGAAGAAATCGTCCGAGTAGTTCAGCGTCACACCGTTGAGTGCGGCGTTGGCGCGGCTGGCGGCCAGCGCCAGTGGGTCGAGGTCGCAGGCCACCACTTCTGCCGCACCCGCCTTGGCCGCGGCGATGGCCGCTACGCCGGAACCAGCGCCGAAATCCAGTACGCGCTTGCCGCGTACCCATTCGGGGCGCTCGGCCAGCCAGCGTGCCAGCACCAGGCCGCTGGCCCAGCAGAAGCACCAGTAGGGCGGCTCTTCGAGGATGCGCCTGGTTTCCTCAGGGTTGAAGGCGCGTTCCATGTTGCTGGCATCGATCAGCCACAGGGCGATATCTGTACCGGGTAGTGTTTCGGCCACCAGGCGGGCATCGCCGAGTAATTCGCTGAGCGCGTGCTGCAGCGGTACGGGTGGCCTCATGGCGCCGGCACCAGGTGCAGCGGGCCAAGGTCCTGGTCGTTCAGTTCGGCGATGGTGCGTGCCGGCAAGCGCTGTACCAGGCGTCCGGATTGACTGACGCGGCCGCGCAGTTCCAGGCGCAGATCCTGAGGCGCCTGCTGCGTGTTCAGTGGCAGATGGAACGGCAGCGCTTCGCCGTCGCCACGCAGATGAACCTGGCCAAGCAAGGCACGCGGGCGACCGCGCATGTCTACGCCCAATAATGCGAGGTCGACATCGGCGCCTGCGGCGACGCCAAGCAATTCGCCGCGCAGGCCTGGGCCCTGGATCGGTGCAGCGATGGGTTCTGCCTGCGCAGGTGCTGGAGTGGGTGGCGGCGCAGTGCTCGTGGGCTCGCCGGCGCAGGCCGCAAGCAGGCCGCTCAGGGCAATGGGTAGAAGGGGCAGATATCGATTCATGGCAGGTTCTGCTTTTGACGGGGCATGGGCATAGCTTAATTTGTCTTGCCGCCGTAAGCAGGCGATCTCAAGGCTCCTTACATTTTTCAATGGCGTGCTATGCGCTACCATGGCGACTTTGCCGCCATTCGTCAGCCCTCACCATGCATTGTCCGTTCTGCGCTGCCAACGACACCAAGGTCATCGATTCCCGTCTGGTCGCCGAGGGCGACCAGGTCCGCCGCCGCCGCGAATGCGTGGCCTGCGGTGAGCGCTTCACCACCTTCGAAACCGCCGAGCTGGTGATGCCGCGCCTGATCAAGCAGGACGGTAGCCGCCAGCCTTTCGACGAAGAAAAGCTGCGCGCCGGCATGCAGCGCGCGCTGGAAAAACGCCCGGTGAGCGTCGAGCGCCTGGAGGAAGCCATCGCCCGTATCAAGCAGCAACTGCGCGCCACTGGCGAGCGCGAGGTGAAGTCGCTGGTGCTGGGTGAGTTGGTGATGACCGAACTGAGCAAGCTCGACGAGGTGGCCTACATCCGCTTCGCCTCGGTCTACCGCCGTTTTCAGGACCTCAACGAATTCCGCGAGGAAATCGAACGCCTGGCCCGCGAGCCGTCGAAAAGCCGATGAGCGAACGCGACCAATTCTTCATGGCGCGCGCCCTGCGGCTGGCGCGCAAAGGCGTGTACTCCACCCATCCCAATCCACGAGTCGGCTGCGTCATCGTGCGTGATGGCGAGATCGTCGGCGAAGGCTGGCATGCCCGTGCCGGTGAGCCGCACGCCGAGGTGCACGCACTGCGCCAGGCCGGCGACAAGGCGCGTGGCGCAACGGCGTACGTGACACTGGAGCCCTGCAGCCATCATGGGCGCACGCCGCCTTGCGCCGATGCGCTGGTCGCCGCCGGGGTCAGTCGGGTCGTTGCGGCGATGCAGGACCCCAACCCGCAGGTGGCCGGCAGTGGCCTGCTACGCCTGGCCCAAGCCGGTATCGAGGTCGCCAGTGGCGTGCTGGAAAGCGAGGCGCGAGCGCTCAATGCCGGTTTCATCAAGCGCATGGAGAGCGGGTTGCCGTTCGTGCGGGTCAAGTCGGCGATGAGCCTGGATGGCCGCACTGCCATGGCCAGCGGTGAGAGCCAGTGGATCACTGGTCCGGCGGCGCGCGCTGAGGTGCAGCGTTTACGCGCGCAGTCCAGCGTGGTGCTCAGTGGTGCCGACACCGTGCTGGCGGACGACGCCCGGCTGACGGTGCGTCCCGACGAGCTGGGGTTGGGGGTCGAAGCCACTTTCATGGCTGCTTCGCGACCACCGCTGCGGGTATTGGTCGATGGTCGTCTACGCGTGCCGCTGAGCAAAGCCTTCTTCCAGGCCGGTCCGGCGCTGGTGGCCACCTGTGCGGCTGCCGCCGCCCGTGATCGCTATCTGGCCGATGGTCACGAACTGCTCGCCGTGCCGGGCAGCAATGGTCACGTCGACTTGCGCAAGTTGCTGCTGGAACTGGCCGGCCGTGGCGTCAACGAAGTGCTGGTGGAAGCCGGGCCGCGTCTGGCCGGCGCTTTCGCCCGTTCCGGTTTGGTGGACGAGTACCGTATCTTCGTCGCGCCCAAGCTGCTCGGCTCCAGTGCGCGGCCGCTGTTCGAATTGCCGCTCAACCGGATGGCCGAAGCGCCGGAGTTGCAGATTCTCGATATTCGCGCCGTCGGCGACGACTGGCAGATCACCGCGGTGCCCAAGGCCAGATAGCGCACGGGCCATGCGTCGCGGCGAGAAATGTGATAAAACGCCACGCGGTCATTTCACATGGCCGCAACGTTCTCAGGGCGGGGCGAAATTCCCCACCGGCGGTGATGGTTCGTAGAACCTAGCCCGCGAGCGCTCGCCACGGCACCTGCCAGGCGAGGTCCAGCAGACCCGGTGTGATTCCGGGGCCGACGGTATAGTCCGGATAAAGAGAGAGCGGGATTCCCTCCACGGGCGCCTAGTGCGTGTCCGCGAAATCCCTATCGATCGGCATTGCCCTGTTTTTGACCAAAACAGGAGTTCGTCCATGCTGTTCAGCACCATCTTCAACGTGAAACCGGAGGGCTTATGTTCACCGGCATAATCGAAGCCATCGGCAGTATCCGCGCCATGACGCCGAAAGGCGGCGACGTGCGCGTTTACGTGGCCACCGGAAAACTCGACCTGGGCGACGTCAAGCTCGGCGACAGCATCGCCGTCAACGGCATCTGTCTGACCGCCGTGGAACTGCCCGGCGACGGCTTCTGGGCTGACGTCAGCCGCGAGACGCTGGCGCGCACCGCCTTCGTTGACCTCAAGCCCGGCAGCGCGGTCAATCTGGAAAAGGCCCTGACGCCCACCAGTCGCCTCGGCGGCCATCTGGTCAGCGGCCACGTCGACGGTGTCGGCGAGATCGTCTCGCGCGCCGATAACGCTCGCGCCGTGCAGTTCACGGTGCGCGCCCCGCGCGAGCTGGCCAAGTACATCGCGCACAAGGGTTCGATCACCGTCGATGGCACCAGCCTGACGGTCAACGCGGTCAATGGCGCCGAGTTCGAACTGACCATCGTGCCGCACACCCTGGCCGAGACCATCATGGTCGACTACCAGGCCGGGCGTAAGGTCAACCTCGAGGTCGACCTGCTGGCGCGTTACCTGGAGCGCCTGCTGCTCGGCGACAAGGCCGCAGAGCCCAAGGCCTCGGGCCTCACCGAAAGCTTTCTCGCCGAACACGGCTACCTGAAGAATTGAGGAGACGCCCCGATGGCGCTCAATACCGCTGAAGAACTGATCGAAGACATCCGCGCCGGCAAGATGGTCATCCTCATGGATGACGAGGACCGCGAGAACGAAGGCGACATCATCATCGCCTCCGAATGCGTCACCGCCGAGCACATCAACTTCATGGCCCGCTTCGCCCGTGGCCTGATCTGTATGCCCATGACCCGCGAGCGCTGCGAACTGCTCAAGCTGCCGCTGATGGCGCCGCGCAACGGTTCCGGTTTCGGCACCAAGTTCACCGTCTCCATCGAGGCGGCCGAAGGTGTGACCACCGGCATTTCCGCCGCCGACCGCGCGCGCACCGTGCAGGCTGCCGTAGCGCGCAATGCGGTGGCCGAGGATATCGTCAGCCCTGGCCACATCTTCCCGCTGATGGCCCAGCCCGGCGGTGTGCTGGCCCGTGCCGGCCACACCGAAGCCGCTTGCGACCTGGCGCGCATGGGCGGTTTCGAACCGAGTGGGGTGATCTGCGAGATCATGAACGACGACGGCACCATGGCCCGTCGTCCGGAGCTGGAAAAGTTCGCTGAAGAGCACGGTCTGAAGATTGGCACCATTGCCGACCTGATCCACTACCGCCTGATCCACGAGCGCACCGTCGAGCGCATCAGCGAGCAGCCGCTGGACACCGAGTTGGGTCAGTTCAATCTGGTGACCTACCGTGACGGCGTCGAGGACACCGCACACATGGCGCTGACCCTGGGCACCATCTGCGCCGAAGAGCCGACCCTGGTGCGCGTGCACAACATGGACCCGCTGCGCGACCTGTTCATGGTCAACCAGCCGGGCCGCTGGAGCATGCGTGCTGCCATGGCGGAAGTGGCCAAGGCCGGTAGCGGCGTGGTGCTGCTGCTCGGCAATCCGCTGACCGGGCCGGAGCTGCTGGCACTGATCAGCCGCCAGCAGCCAGCCAACCCGGCGACCTACAGCACCGTGGGTGCGGGCTCGCAGATTCTGCGTGATCTTGGCGTGCGCAAGATGCGTCTGATGAGCTCGCCGATGAAGTTCAACGCGATATCCGGCTTCGATCTCGAAGTTGTAGAATACCTGCCGGCTGATTAAAAGCGGCCCGAAGGGCCAAAGCTGATGACCCTCTCCCATTTATGGGAGAGGGTGCCCGTAGGGCGGGAGAGGGTGTTGTGGCCAACGCCTAACCCTCTCCCTACGCGGGCCGCCCCAACCCCTCTCCCGCAAGCGGGAGAGGGGAGCAAAGCCAGCTCCCTAGGGAGCACGAATTTTATTTTCGGAGCGCACCGCCGCTCCGGCTCTTTAACCCATGTGAGACCTGTCATGACCCTGAAGACCATCGAAGGTACCTTCATCGCCCCGAAGGGCAAATACGCCCTGGTGGTAGGCCGTTTCAACAGCTTCGTCGTCGAGAGCCTGGTCAGTGGCGCCGTCGACGCCCTGGTACGCCACGGCGTGAGCGAGAGCGAGATCACCATCATCCGTGCGCCGGGTGCATTCGAGATTCCGCTGGTCACCCAGAAGGTCGCTCAGCGTGGTGAATACGCGGCGATCATCGCCCTTGGTGCGGTCATCCGTGGCGGCACCCCGCACTTCGAATACGTCGCCGGCGAGTGCACCAAGGGTCTGGCCCAGGTCTCCATGGAATATGGCGTACCGGTCGCCTTCGGCGTGCTGACTGTCGACTCCATCGAGCAAGCCATCGAACGTTCCGGCACCAAGGCAGGTAACAAGGGTGCCGAAGCTGCGCTGTCTGCCCTGGAAATGGTCAGCCTGCTGGCGCAGTTGGAGGCCAAGTGAGCAACTCCGGTAACGGCCAGCCGGCCAAGAAGGGGCCCAGCGGCAAGATTCTCGCACGCCGCGAGGCCCGTACCCTGGCCATGCAGGCGCTTTATTCCTGGCACATTGCCGGGCAGCCGCTGAACGAGATCGAAGCGCAGTTTCGTGTCGACAACGATTTCAGCAAGGTCGATGGCGCTTACTTCCACGAAATTCTGCACGGCGTGCCGCGGCAGAAGACCGAGCTGGAAGAAGCCTTCACGCCGCTGCTCGATCGCCCGCTGGAAGAGATCGATCCGGTCGAGCTGGCCATCCTGCGCCTGTCCACCTACGAGCTGAAGAACCGCGTCGATGTACCCTACAAGGTAGTGATCAACGAAGGTATCGAGCTGGCCAAGGTGTTCGGTGCCACTGACGGGCACAAATTCGTCAACGGCATCCTCGACAAGCTCGCGCCCAAGCTGCGTGCGGCCGAAGTCAACGCCAACAAACGTTGAGGCCTATGGGGATGCTCGATTCACGATCTTGCGAGCTAGAGCCATGCAAGGCAAAAGCAGGCGAGGAAGCGCAGTGTGCTGTAGCACATGAGCATTCCGAGTCTGCTTTTAACGCAGCAGGGCCGACGCGCAGCAGATCGTTGCTTGCCCGTGAATGAGTTCGAGCTGATCCGTCGCTACTTCGCCGCCGCCCGTTGCGCTCAGGGCGGTGACGGCGTGGTTAGCGGTATCGGCGATGACTGCGCCCTGCTGGCGTTGCCAGCGGGCGAGCAGTTGGCGGTGTCCACCGATACGCTGGTTGCCGGGGTTCACTTTCCCGACGCCTGCGATGCCTTTCTTCTCGGTCAGCGTGCGCTGGCCGTCTCTGCCAGTGACCTGGCTGCCATGGGCGCTACGCCGCTGGCCTTTACTCTCGCGCTTACCTTGCCGAACGCCAGTGAAACCTGGTTGGCCGAGTTCGCGCGTGGCCTGCAGCAGATGGCCGAGAACTGCTCGCTGGCGTTGGTCGGTGGCGACACCACGCGTGGCCCGCTGAGCCTGACGCTGACCGTGTTCGGCCGTGTGCCGGCCGGGCAGGCACTGTTGCGCAGCGGTGCGCAGGTGGGTGATCTGCTGTGCGTGGGTGGCGAGCTGGGTGACGCTGCTGGCGCCCTGCCGCTGGTATTAGCCCAGCGTGATGCAATGCCTGAAGTCGCCGAGCCTTTGCTGGCTCGTTACTGGTCGCCGCAACCGCAACTGGCCCTGGGGCAGGCACTGCGCGGCCGAGCCACGGCAGCACTGGATATTTCCGACGGCCTGCTCGCTGACTGCGGGCATATCGCCAACGCCTCGCAGGTCGCGCTGCACATTGAGCTGGCGCGTGTGCCGATGTCTGCGCCGCTGCGCGCCTTCGCCGGTGAAGAGCAGGCGCGGGGCTGCGCGCTCGGTGGTGGCGATGACTACCGCCTGGCCTTTACCCTACCGCCAACGCTGCTCGTCGACATTCAGCGTGACTGGCCTGAAGTCCGAGTTATCGGCCGTGTACTGAACGGCACCGGGGTGCAGCTGCTGGACGCCAACGGCCAGCCAATCGAACCGCCGCGCGGCGGCTATCAACATTTCTGACAGGACGGAGTGCGTGTGACCGATCACCCCAACCAGGTTCCCGCCGAATACGTACCGCCCTCGGTGTGGCGCAATCCGTGGCACTTCATCGCCTTCGGCTTCGGTTCCGGCACGCTGCCCAAGGCGCCGGGTACCTGGGGCTCGCTGGTGGCGCTGCCGTTCGTGCCGCTGTGGCAGATGCTGCCGGACTGGGGCTACTGGCTGCTGCTCGGGGTCACCATGCTGTTCGGCTTCTGGTTGTGCGGCAAGGTCGCCGACGACCTGCGCGTGCACGACCATGAAGGCATCGTCTGGGACGAAATGGTCGGCATGTGGATCACCCTCTGGCTGGTGCCCGAGGGTTGGGTCTGGTTGCTGCTAGGCTTTCTCATGTTTCGTTTGTTCGACATCGTCAAGCCCTGGCCCATCCACTGGGTTGACCGGCATGTGCATGGCGGAGTCGGCATCATGCTCGATGACGTGATCGCCGGGGTATTCGCCTGGCTGGCCATGCAGGGGCTGGTGTGGGGGTGGGATCGTTATGCAGCGCTGTTGGGCTTTTAGAGAGGCAAGCAAAGATGGCTGCGAGGCTGTTGGCATTGCTGCTGGGCATGAGCGGAATCCTGACGGCGCATGCCGAACTGCAGCCGCCGGACGAGATTCAGGTGGCCAGCGAAGTCTGGGAAGGGCACACCAATGCCGACGGCACGGGCATGGCCTGGGATATCCTGCGTGAGGTGTTCGAGCCGGTCGGGGTGCGCTTGCATGTGCAGAGCGTGCCTTACACCCGTGCGGTAGGTCTGGTTCAGCGTGGCAGTGCCGATGCCTGGGTGGGTTCCTACCGCAATGAGATAGATGAAGGTGTGCTGTATCCGCGCTGGCATTACGACGGCGAGCGCGTCAGTGCGCTCGGTCTGCGCGGCAAGCCGGCCCCCACGCTGGAGTCGCTCGGTGAGTTGCATCTGGTCTGGAAACGCGGCTACGAATACCAGCGCTATCTGCCGAATGTGCGGCATTACCGGGAAGTTCGGCAGCATAGCGATATTCTTGGCATGCTTGATCAGGGGCATGCCGATTTCCATATCGACTCCCATTCGGAACTCGAGCTGCTGCTGGCGAATGTTGCGCGACGCGGCCGCTATCAGTTGGTCGAGCTGACCTGGTTGCCGCTTTACATCGGTTTTGCCGATAACCCCAAAGGGCGCGCTCTGGCTGAGCTCTTCGACCGCCGTATGACGCAATTGGTGGAGGCAGGAACGCTCAAGCCGATTTTCGCGCGCTGGCAGCAGCCTTATCCCTTCGATTGAGCCGGGAGGCCGTCCTACATGCAGTTTCGTCACTGTCTCGCCGTGTTGGCGCTGTTGGGGTCGAGTGTTGTCTGCGCTGCTTCTCAGGTTCAGGTGGTTGGCCTGTTTCCCGGCGCTGCGGTGGTCAATGTCGATGGGCAGCGGAAGCTGGTGCGGGTCGGACAGACCGGTCCGGGTGGGGTGGAGGTCGTCAGTGTGGACAAGCAGGGTGCGGTACTGCGTGTCGAGGGTGTCGAGCGCGCCTATCCACTGAGTCGGGAATACAGTGCCGGTTTTGCCGAGCCGGTAAGAAAGCGTTTGAGCATCGCCAAGGGTATTGGTGGCCACTATTGGGTCGCCGGGTCGGTCAACGGCCAGACGGTGCAGTTTCTAGTGGATACCGGTGCCACCTCGGTGGCTCTTAATGACGCGCATGCCCGGCGCCTAGGTATCGATTATCGAGTCAGTGGCCGGCCTCTACAGGTCAACACCGCCAGTGGTGTCGCTCGCGGCTGGCGCGTGATGCTTGACCGGGTCAAGGTCGGCGATCTCGAGGTGCTCGGCGTCGAGGCAGTGGTGCTGGAGGGGAATGCACCGCATGAAGCCCTGCTGGGCATGAGCTTCCTCAGTCGGGTGGGCTGGCGCGAGGAGCAGGGCATGCTGGTGCTCGAATCCAAACTCTGAGACTTTCATTGAGCGTTTCGATACCGATGATCGGCAATTCTGACTGACCCGCCAGTGGGGCCTGCTGATACAATGCCGGCCCTGTTTAGTACTCATTGCCAGGAGCATCCGGTGTCCGTCGTGTTCGTCGCCGCCTCCCAACTGCCCACGCCCTTCGGTGTGTTTACCATGCATGGTTTCCTCGATGAGGTTACCGGCAAGGAACATGTCGCCCTGACCTTCGGCAATGTCGCCGACGGTGCACCGGTGCTCGGGCGTCTGCACTCCGAATGCCTGACCGGCGACGCGCTGTTCAGCCTGCGTTGCGACTGTGGTGCCCAACTGCAGGCTGCGCTGCAGGCCATCGCCAACGAAGGTCGCGGCGTATTGCTGTATCTGCGTCAGGAGGGCCGGGGCATTGGTCTGCTGAACAAGATTCGCGCCTATGAACTGCAGGACGGTGGGGCCGATACCGTGGAAGCCAACGAGCGCCTGGGTTTCGGCGCTGACCAGCGTGACTACGCCATCTGCCTGCCGATGCTCGAGCACCTGGGCATCGACAGCCTCAAGCTGATGACCAATAACCCGCGCAAGGTCAAAGCGCTGGGTGACATGGGTATCGCCGTGGACCATCGTGTGCCACTGCAGATTGCACACAACCCCTACAACAAGCGCTATCTCGCCACCAAGGCCGGCAAGCTCGGTCATATGCTGGGCAACCAGCATCAGGGTGAGACCGAGGAGCGCCTGTGACCCGAGGCCAGGTAAAGCGGCGTCTTGCGCTGGCCTGGTGGCGTCAACTGGGCGTGGCGCTGGCGCCCTTGTTCATGTTCAACCTGCTGTTCGGCGGTGGCGGTCACACGGTCATGAGCATGCCGATGTTCATTGCCGGCCTGGCCTCGATGTTTGTCAGCCTGCCGCTGTTCTCTGCCTACAAGCACGCCCTTATCGCCACCCAGAAAGCCCTCGATAGTGACGAGGAACCCGCCGCCTGGCTGGAGCTGGATCGTGTTCGTTTGCGCGCCCTGCTTGGCGCTGCGCTGCCTGCGTGGATCGCCGCGTTGGCAGTCCTTGCTGGCCTCGAGGCGATCCCGCTGGTACTGCTGGCGCTGTCGTCCATCGTGCTGCACAGCCTCTACCGCATACCCCGCCAGTTGGGTTGATGCGCACGCTGCTGCTCGCGCTTTGCCTGCTGGCGTTGCCGCTGTCAGCTGCCGAGCGGGTAATCAGCCTGGCACCCTCGCTCAGTGAAATCATGCTCGACCTGGATGCTGCTGATCTGCTGGTCGGCGTACTCGAAGGGGATGAGCGTCCCGCAGAGCTGGCGCATCTGCCCACAGTCGGGCGTTATGGCCAGCTGGAATTCGAGCGCCTGCTGCAGCTGGAGCCGGATCTGATCCTTATCGCACCCGGTAGCGTGCCGCCGGCGCAACAAGCGCAGTTGCAGCGTTTCGGTATCGACCTGCTGATCGTCGAGCCGCAGCGCCTTGACCAACTCGGCGAGGCCTTCGTGCGTATTGGCGAGCGAGTGGGCCGGACGGAGCAGGGCGAGCGGCTGGCGGCCGAGTTTCGCGCCGAGCTGCACGTGCTGCGCCAGCGCTACCAGCGGGAGCAGCCCCTGACGGTGTTCTATCAGGTCTGGCACCAACCGCTTTACACCATCGGTGGCGAGCAATTGATCGGTGACGCCTTGCAGGTGTGCGGCGCGCGCAACCTGTTCGCCGATCTGCCGCAACCGGCGCCACAGGTCAGTGTGGAGGCTGTGTTGGCGCGTGACCCAGACGTGATACTCGGCGGCAGTAATGCCGAGTTGAGCGCCTGGCAGGCCTGGCCGCAGTTGCATGCCGTGCGTCTGGAGCAAGTCTGGGCGGTGCCGGACAGGGGCCTGGAAAGGCCCAGCCGGCAGATGCTGGGCGCCATCGAGCAGTTATGTGAGCGGATGGCGGGTGCGCGGTAGCACCTTCAGGCGGTGCGCACGGCGCACCCTACAGCGGTGGTAGGGTGCGCCGTGCGCACCAAGGTCAGAGTTGCGGCGTCCAGCTGACCGCGAACAACGCGGTACGCCCGGCGCTGTTGTAGCCGAAACGGCCATTGGGTGTGCTGTAGGTCGCTTCTGCATGATCCTTGTCCAGCAGATTATCCAGCTTCAGGCTCAGCCCCAGTTCCTCATTGGCCTGCCAGGCGGCGCGCAGGCTTAGCAGACCGTAGCCGCTCATTTCGATCTCGTTGTCGGCATCGTCGTAACGGCCATTGATCGCACGCCAGCCTGCGCCCACCGACACATCACCAAAGCGGCGGTCAAGGTCCAGGCTCAACGTGCGTTTGGCGCGGCGTTGCAGGGTATGACCGCTGGCGCGGTCACGCGGGTCGATCAGGGCCAGCGCGAGATTGCCTTGCCAGCCGAACAACTCCTGCTGCACGGCGGCTTCGAAGCCATTGATCCGGGCTGTCTGGACGTTCTGTGGAATGAAGTTCTCGTCCAGGACGATGGCGTCCTCGATATCAGTTCGATACACGGAAGCCTGCAATGATCCTGTGTCGCTGTAGCGGCTGCGCCATTGCAGCTCGTAGCTCTTGGAGCGTTCCGGGGCGAGGTCGGGGTTGCCGTACCACTGATCGTAGAGATCGTTGAAGGTCGGTGCGCGGAAACCTTCGCTGTACGACAGGATCAGGTCGTTGGCCCTGTTCAGGGGCAGGGTCAGTGCCGCGTTCCAGGTGTTCTCGCTGCCGAACTGCTGGTTGTCGTCGTGGCGCAGTCCCAGCTCGGTCGAGAAGGTGTCGCCGGTGTAGCGGTGTTGCACGAAGGCCGCGCGGTTCCAGCGTGAATCCTCCGCGAAGTCCGCGCTGCTATGCAGGCGATCCTCATACCAGTCGGCGCCAGCCAGAATTTGCTGGTGGTCGGTGAGGGTCAGGGTGTTCACCCAGCTCGCGGAGTCGCGATAGGTGGTGTAGGTAAAGAATGAATAGTCGGGCGCTGCCGGTGAGTCATCACCCGTGTCGCGCTGGTCTTTGCTGTGACCCATTTCCAGGCGGCTGCTCCAACGCTCGTTGAGGCGGCCGTCGATGAACCCGGAAAGGCTACTGACCTGAAAGTCAGTTGTCGGTAGCAGGCCGGTAAAAACATCGTCGTATTCAACCTGCCCGCGCTGATCGAGAGCACTAAAGCCCACCTGCAGATCGTCACTGAAACGGTGCGACAGACTCAGGCTGAGCGAGCGGTTGCGGTAGGCGTCATCGTCGCCATTGGCGCCGAAACCGTCTCGGGTGGCGTCGATGCCGGCTGTCTCGTCCAGGGCCGCTCCCAGGTGAAAGCGTGTGCGTTCGTCGCCGCCGGAGAGGCCGAGGCTGCGCTGGTAAGTGCTGTCGCTGCCAGCCGCCAGGCGCGCGTAAGGCTTGAGGCCCTGGCCATCGCCTTGGCGAGTGAAAATCTGAATCACCCCGCCAATGGCGTCGGAGCCATACAGCGCCGAGCGCGCTCCACGAACCACTTCGATACGCTCGATCTGCTCGGGGGCGAGAAACTCCAGGCTGCTGGTGCCGCTGGAGGCGGCCGCGATACGTTGGCCGTCGACCAGGACCAGGGTTTGTGCCGTGCTGGTGCCGCGCAGGAACACGCCCGTCTGGCTGCCGGCACCGCCAGTGCGGACGACGCTGAGGCCGGGCACACGCTCCAGTAGCTCGGTAACGCTGCTGACCTGCAGGCGCTCGATGTCGTCCCGCTCGAACACCGTGGTGGCAGCGGTGGCCTGCGCTTGCGGTTCGGACAGGCGCCCGGAGGTGACGACCAGCGGCTCGGCCACGTAGGGCTCGGCGGCCAGCGAGAGACCTGGCATGACGGCGATGGCCAGAGCCAGACGGGACAGTTTCATTCTCTTTCCTCAACGGTCGGCAGACGGTCGAGGAGGGCAGGCGCAAGCGCAGGACGGCGCTTGACCGTGCTGCCCTCCGCAACACCAGTCGCACCGCCTTGGCCGGTCTCCGGGCTCTCGACCCGCGTCCGCCTTCCCAGGCAGGGCCCAGTGGCTGTTGGACGTGGCGCACGCTCAGCGCGTGCAGTCGATTACCGTTGCGGGGGCAGCGTCGGCATTGCTCGTGACGAGCGCACCGACTTCCCGTTTAACACTGCTTGCGCAGCGCACCCTGGCGGAACATTAATGGCGCGCACCTTAGTGCGCACGCACATGAATCACAAGCAAGCGCCGCTCATTCAGCGATGAGCGGGCTTCATGCTCAGGCCTGAAGCAAACTCAGACGCTCACGTACCGCGCGTTCGATGCCGGCTTCGTCGAGACCGCACTCGGCGAGCATCTGGCTGGGCTTGGCGTGCTCGACGTAGTAGTCGGGCAGGCCCAGGTGCAGCATCGACATCTGGATGTTCTCGGCGGCGAAGAATTCGCTGACCGCGCTACCGGCGCCGCCCATGATGCTGTTTTCTTCGATGGTCACCAGCAGCTCGTGGCTGCCTGCCAGTTCGCGCAGCAGGGCTTCGTCCAGCGGTTTGACGAAGCGCATGTCGACCACCGTGGCATCCAGCGTTTCACCGACGCGCAGGGCTTCGGCCAGTTGCACGCCGAAGGCCAGCAGGGCTACGCCCTTGCCCTGGCGGCGTACCAACGCCTTGCCAATGTCCAGCGGCTCCAGGCCGGCATCGAGCGGCGCGTTGGGGCCGGTGCCACGTGGGTAGCGTACCGCCGCCGGGCCGTCGAACAGGTGGCCGGTGGTGAGCATGCGGCGCATCTCGTTTTCGTCGCTCGGCGTCATCACCAGCATGCCGGGGATGCAGCGCAGGTAGGACAGGTCGAAGCTGCCGGCGTGGGTCGGGCCGTCTTCGCCGACCAGACCAGCACGGTCGATGGCGAACAGCACATCGAGGTGCTGCACCGCCACGTCGTGAATCAGTTGGTCATAGGCGCGCTGGAGGAAGGTGGAGTAGATCGCCACCACCGGTTTGGCACCTTCGCAGGCCATGCCGGCGGCCAGGGTCACGGCGTGCTGCTCGGCAATCGCCACGTCGAAGTAACGATCAGGGAAGCGCTCGCTGAACGCCACCAGATCCGAGCCTTCCTTCATCGCCGGGGTGATGCCGACCAGGCGCGCGTCCTGCTCGGCCATGTCGCACAGCCACTGGCCAAAGACGTTGGAGTACTTCGGGCCGGAAGGCTTCTTCGGTGCCGCGACTGGCGTGACCGGTTCCAGCTTGGTGATTGCGTGGTAGCCGATGGGGTCGACCTCGGCCGGGGCGAAGCCCTTGCCCTTCTTGGTCACCACATGGAGGAACTGCGGACCGTCGAGGTCGCGCATATTGCGCAGGGTGGCGAGCAGGGTGGGCAGGTCGTGGCCGTCGATGGGGCCGACGTAGTTCCAGCCCAGCTCCTCGAACAGGGTGCCGGGTACCAGCATGCCTTTGGCGTGCTCCTCGACCTTGCGCGCTATTTCCCAGGCGCCAGGCAAGCGCGAGAGGATCTTCTTGCTGCCCTCGCGCATGCTGGCGTAGGTGCGGCTGGAGATGATCTTGGCCAGGTAGTTGGACAGGCCGCCGACATTCTTGGAGATCGACATGTCGTTGTCGTTGAGGATCACCAGCATGTTGGCGCCGACGTCGGTGGCGTGGTTGAGCGCCTCGAAGGCCATGCCGGCGGTCAGTGCGCCGTCGCCGATCACCGCCACGCTCTTGCGCTTCTCGCCTTTCAGACGGGCGGCGATGGCCATGCCCAGTGCCGCGCTGATGCTGGTGCTGGAGTGGCCGACGCCGAAGGTGTCGTACTCGCTCTCGCTGCGCCGTGGGAAGGCGGCCAGGCCGTCCTTCTGGCGCAGGCTGCCCATGCGCTCGCGACGACCGGTGAGGATCTTGTGCGGGTAGGCCTGATGGCCGACGTCCCACACCAGACGGTCATCGGGGGTGTCGAGGACGTAATGCAGGGCGATGGTCAGCTCGATCACGCCGAGGCCGGCACCGAAGTGCCCGCCGCTCTGGCCAACGCTGTAGAGCAGGTATTGGCGCAGTTCGTCAGCGAGGGTTTCCAGGTCCGCTTCGGCCAGGCGGCGCAGTTCGTCGGGCGTGTTGGCGCTGTCGAGCAGCGGCGTCAATGGGCGCTCGCGGGGGATCTCGTGGAAAGTGGTCGGCATCAGGCGAATCGTTATAGGTGTAAAAAGATGCGGCAGTTTACCCGAAAAAGGTGGCTGCAAGCTTCACGCCCCGTGCGACAAGCCAGCGCTCGCGCACGGAGGCCCTACCAGGTGTCGACAAAGGGGCGCTTCTTGCCATCACGCCGGGGCGGACGCGGCGCCGCGTTGAGCCCGCGCAGCAGCCAGGCGCGGCTGTCGGCCGGGTCGATCACGGCGTCGATCTCAAGATAGCTGGCCATGTTCAGCGCCTTGCCGTTGTCGTAGGCCTTGGCCACCAGCTTGTCGAACAGCGCCTGGCGCGCGGCCTCGTCCGGCTGGGCTGCCAGTTCCTTGGCGAAGCCCAGGCGCACCGCACCTTCCAGGCCCATGGCGCCGAACTCACCACTGGGCCAGGCGGCAGTGAACAGCGGCGAATGAAAGCTGCCAGCCGCCATTGCCTGGGCGCCGAGGCCGTAGCCCTTGCGCAGCACCAGGGTGAAGATCGGCACCGTGAGGCTGGCGGCGGTGACGAACAGGCGCGAGACGTGGCGCACCGTGGCCTGTTTCTCCGCCTCCGGCCCGACCATGAAACCGGGGGTGTCGCACAGCGAAACGATGGGCAGGTCATGGGCTTCACACAACTGCAGGAAGCGCGCGGCCTTGTCGCCGGCCACGGCGTCGATGGCGCCACCCAGGTGCGCGGGGTTGTTGGCGATCAGCCCGAACGGCTTGCCCTCGATGCGGATCAGCGCGGTGATCAGGCCGGGAGCGAACTGGCGGCGCAGTTCCAGCACGCTGCCGTGATCGGCCAGCAGCTCGATCACCTTGCGCATGTCGTACACGCGCAGGCGGTTTTCCGGGATCACATGGCGCAACTCGCGGCTATCGCTGCACTGCCAGTCGCTCACTGAGCCCTGGAAATAGCCCAGGTACTGCTTGGCCACGGCGACCGCTGCGGTTTCGTCCTCCACCAGCACATCGATCACCCCATTGGGGCCTTGCACGTTGGTCGGGCCGACCTGCTCGGGGGTGAAGCTGCCCAGACCGCCGCCTTCGATCATCGCCGGGCCGGCCATACCGATAGTCGCGTTCTTCGTTGCGATGATCACGTCGCAGCAGCCGAGCAGCGCGGCGTTGCCGGCGAAGCAGCGGCCAGAGACCACGCCCACCGTCGGCACCAGGCCGGAGAGTTTGGCCATGGCGACGAAGGTGTGGCAGTCCAGCCCGGCCACGCCGACGAAGTCGGTATCTCCCGGTCGGCCGCCGCCGCCTTCGGCGAACAGCACCACGGGCAGGCGCCACTGCTCGGCCAGGGCCAGCATGCGGTCGGTCTTCTTGTGGTTCATCACGCCCTGAGTGCCGGCGAATACCGTGTAGTCGTAGGCGATGGCCATACAGCGCGCGGCCTCGGCACCGAAACTCGCGGCGTTGACTGTGCCGATGCCGGCGACCAAACCGTCGGCCGGGCTTAGCTCCAGCAGCTCCTCGGGCGAGCGTCGACGGCGCTGGGCGGCCAGGGCCATGGCGCCGTATTCGATAAAGCTGTCGGCATCGAGCAAGTCCGCGAGGTTTTCCCGCACCGTGCGCTGGCCGGTCTTGCGCCTTTTCGCCACGGCCTCGGGGCGGCGCGCATCGGTCAGACGTGCATGGCGCTCGAGCACTTCGGCCAGGTCGGCGCGGATATGCGCCAGGTCGACTGCCTGTTCGCCGTGGGCGTCGAGGCCATCCACCTCGGCCGGTTCTAGGAATACGAGCGCCTGGCCCTCACCGATGGCGTCGCCGGGGATCACGGCCAGCGCGCGGACGATGCCGCTGTGCTCGGCCTTGACCTCGAACTCCATCTTCATCGCTTCCAGCACGGCGATGCGCTGGCCGGCGGCCACGGCGTCGCCTTCTGCCACCGCCAGGCTGACCAGCATGCCAGCGCTGGGGGCGCTCAGGGCCAGGGTGCCAGGCGGTGCATCGACAGTGGCCTTGGCGCTGTGCAGCGAAGCATCGGTGGCGAAGTAGCGATGTGGATGGGCCTGCTCGCGAGCGGCCAGCAAGGTATCGAGATGGCGTTCGACGTAGGTGGTGTCGACCTGGTTGGCGATCACCGCCTCGCATTGCAACAGGTTCTGCAGCAGGTGCAGGTTGCTCGCCACGCCGTCGATACGGAACTCGCACAGCCCGCGGTAGGCGCGGCGCAGGGCGCCGGGGTAGTCACCGGCGCTGGCGATCAGCTTGGCGATCAGCGAGTCGTAGGCCGGGCTGACGACGTAGCCGGCATAGCCGCAGCCATCCACACGCAGGCCGGGGCCACTGGGCGGCTGGTAGGCACCGAGCACGCCGCTGGCCGGACGCGCGCTGCCATCGGCGAGCAGGGTCTCCAGATTCAGGCGCACCTGCACGGCATAGCCCTTGGTCGCGGGCGGTGTGAGCAGGTTCAGCTCGGCCAGGCTTTTGCCGGCGGCCAGGTGCAATTGCGTGTGCAGCAGCTCGACGCCGGTGACCTGCTCGGTGACGGTGTGCTCCACCTGCACGCGCGGGTTGGCTTCCATGAAGTAGAAGTGCCCCGGCTGGTCGAGGTCGAGCAGAAACTCGAAGGTGCCGATGCCGTGATACTGCACCTCGGCCGCCAGGCGCAGGGCGCTGGCGATGATGGCGTCACGGGTGGCCGCATCCAGCTCGGGGCTGGGGGCGATCTCCACCAGCTTCTGGTGGCGGCGTTGCAGGCTGCAGTCGCGCTCCCACAGGTGGCTGACCGCGCCGCTGCCGTCACCGAGCACCTGCACTTCGATATGCCGGGCGCGGCGCACGCGCTTCTCCACGTACAGCGCGCCGCTGCCGAAGGCGCCCTGAGCCTCGGAGGCGCAGCGGGCGAAGGCCTCGCCCAGTTGCGCGGCGTCATCCACCGCACGCATGCCGCGCCCGCCGCCACCGGCCAGGGCCTTGAGCATCACGCTGCCGTGCTCGGCGAGAAAGGCGCCGGCCTGCTCCAGCGTCACCGCCTGGTTGATACCGGGCACCAGCGGTACGTTGCAGCGCGCGGCGAGATCACGGGCGGCGGCCTTGTCGCCAAACAGTTGCAGCGTCTCGGGCGTTGGCCCTACGAAGGTCAGCCCAGCGGCCTGGCAACGGCGGGCGAATTCGGCGTTCTCGGCGAGAAACCCGTAGCCGGGGTGGATGGCCGTGCAGCCCTGCTCACGGGCGATGGCAATGAGCTGATCCATGTCCAGGTAGGCCGCGGCACCGCGACCGACCAGCGCCACGGCCAGGTCGGCCTTGCGCGTGTGCAGGCAGGAGGTGTCGTCCTCGGCATACACCGCGACACTGCGGATGCCGAGGTCGGCGCAGGCCTGGGCGATGCGAATGGCGATCTCGCCACGGTTGGCGATCAGCAGGGCAGGGAAGGGCATGGCGGCTCCGGACATCTTGTCGTTATGGAGCCATCTTAGGTGGCTGGTGGCCGGGGTAAAGCAAGCCTTATGTGGCGATCATGCCGACATAGATTGGAGTGATGGCGCGAGTGGCTCGGGTCAGCGCAATGAGGCGATGGCCTGTGCCAAGTGCATGTCGCTTGTGCCGGCATCTGGATGGTCACGGCGGTACTGCCGCAGCGCACTTTCCAGCCGTGCGCCTCGAATATCGCCGGCCGAGGCGACATAGGCCAGGGCATCGTCACGGGCGCTCTGGTAGGCGCGCAGTGAATTGCTGGTGGAGGCGGTGATACCGGCGGTACCGAGGCTGCTGCCCACGGTGAAGTGGTCGCTGGAGTTGCCTTGCCCGTCCATGCCCCAGGCCTGGCTGGCGCTGAGCATAACGAGCAGGACAAGGGCTCGCTTCATGCGTCGCTCAGCTGCGCCGCTCGACGATGTAACGGGCCAGCTCGCGCAGCGGTTCGGCGCTGTTGCCGAACGGGCGCAGCACGTGCAGGGCCTGGTCGCGCAGTTCCAAAGCGTAGTCCTTGGCAGCGTCGAGGCCGAGCAG
The DNA here is from genome assembly GCF_002843095.1 of Pseudomonas sp. YY-1. NCBI lineage: Bacteria > Pseudomonadati > Pseudomonadota > Gammaproteobacteria > Pseudomonadales > Pseudomonadaceae > Pseudomonas > Pseudomonas sp. YY-1. The sequence continues at coordinate 54,032 of NZ_PJLX01000005.1, forward strand.
GGCGGGGTAGGTGGGCTTGTCGTGGGCTTCGTCCTTGCCCTGGGTCTTGCCCAGGGTGGCGGTATCGCTCTCCACGTCGAGGATGTCGTCCTGCACCTGGAAGGCCAGGCCGATGGCGCGAGCGTATTGCAGCAGGGCCTTGAGGGCCAGTTCGTCGGTGCTGCCGCTGGCCAGGGCACCGAGCGCCACGCTGGCCTCGATCAAGGCGCCGGTCTTGTGCCGGTGCATGACTTCCAGCGCCTGCTGGTCGAGTTGCAGGCCAACAGAACCAAGGTCGATGGCCTGGCCGCCGACCATGCCGGCCGGGCCTGCAGCCTGGCTCAGCAATTCGATCATCTGCAGGCGCGTCTCGGCATCCTGCGGGTTGCGTCGGCGGTCGGCGAGTACGCCGAAGGCCAGGCTTTGCAGGGCGTCGCCGGCAAGGATTGCACTCGCTTCGTCGAAGGCCTTGTGCGTGGTCGGCTGGCCGCGACGCAGGTCGTCATCGTCCATCGCCGGCAGGTCGTCATGCACCAGTGAATAGGCGTGAATCAGCTCCACTGCGCAGGCCGCACCATCAGCACGTTCGAGGTCACCTTCGAGGGTTTCGCAGGCGGCGTAGACCAGCAGCGGGCGGACGCGCTTGCCGCCATTCATGACGCTGTAGCGCATGGCCTGGTAGAGCCGTTCGAGTTCTGTACGCGGTGCTTGGAACAGCTGTTCCAGAGCGGTATCGACGCGGGTCTGGCAGCGCTTCTGGTACGCCGCGATCATGCAGGCTCGTCCGTATCGAAGGGGGCGGGCTGCAACTCGCCATCACGCTCCAGCAGGATCTGCACCTTCTGCTCGGCCTGAGCCAGCGCGGCCTGGCACTCACGAGTCAGGCCGATGCCCTGCTCGAAGGCGGTCAGGGAGTCTTCCAGCGACAGCTCGCCGCTCTCCAGGCGCTCGACCAGAGTCTGCAACTCGGCAAGGGAGTGTTCGAAGTCGGGAGCGGCTTTCTTGCGGGCCATGGTGCGGGTTCTCGCTGATTCTGGAACGGGCGCGACACTAGCAGAGCCGCGCCACTCGGGCAAATCAGCGGGCCCCGGAATGTGCTTCGGAATTGGGCTCTGCGTAGGGTGCGCTGTGCGCACCAACAAGACCGCGATGGTGCGCACGGCGCACCCTACGGTCTATCCCCGATAGGTGCTCCAGAAGTAGTACAGCGTCATCGTGCTGCCGACCAGAATGACGAAGCTGCGCAGCAACGCAGGCGGTAGTTTCTCGCCCAGTGCGCCGCCGGCATAACCGCCGATCGTAGCGCCGGTAAGCAGGATGGCAAGCTCATACCAGCTGACCCGGCCGGCGATGACGAAGGTCAATGTGGCGATGCTATAGATGACTGCCGAGATCAGGTTCTTAAGGGCGTTGGCGCGTGCCAGCGGGTGACCTTCGATGGAAAACGCGGCGAGCTGCAGAATACCCATGCCGGCGCCGAAGTAACCGCCGTAGATCGAAACGCTGATATGCGCGCCCAGCGACAGTGGCGTATGCGGTGGGTGTGCGGATGCCTTGTTCTTGCGCCGCTCGGCTAGCCAGCGTCCCAGCCATGGGCTGGCGGCAAAAAGCGCAGTGGCGGCCAGCAACAGCCAGGGGATCAACACGCGGAACACATCGTCGCCGCCGGCCAGCAGCAACAGACCGCCGAGAAGGCCGCCGGCCAGGCCGGCCAACAGGAGTGGAAGCAGATAACGACCCAGCGGCCGCAACGAGGCGCGCGCTGCCCAGGCACCGGCCAGGCTGGCCGGCCACAGGGCCACTGCGTTGGTGGCATTGGCGGTAACCGGTGGCAGGCCGGCGGCGAGCAGGGCGGGGAAGGAAAAGAAGGTGCCGCCGCCAGCCAGGGCGTTCATGCCCCCAGCGGCGAAACCGGCGAGGGCCAGCAGCAGTAGATCGAACAGAGACATCGGGCAGGCTCGCACAAAAAAGGTGCAGCATAGAGCTGACCCTTCGGTCAGCCAAGTGCGACTAAAGTGACGAACCTGCCAATTGTCGTCTGTGCCAGGCCTATGCTTTGCGGCATCATCGCAGCACCTGTATTCGGTACCCGCGATGAACATCGACACCCGTATCAAATTCCGTCACCTGCTGTGCTTTCTCGAGATCGCCCGCCAGCGCAGTTTCGCCAAGGCGGCCGATGCCCTGGCGGTGAGCCAGCCAGCGATTTCCAAGACGCTCAAGGAGCTGGAGGAGATCCTCGAGGCCAGTCTGTTCGAGCGGGGCAAGAGCGGGGTGAGTCTGACCGCTGCCGGGGTGGCCTTCATGCGTTACGCCGGCCCCTGCGTGCAGGCGCTGCGTGATGGCGTGAACAGCCTGCGCGAAGGCGAGCACGAGGCTGGGCAGGTGCGCGTGGGCGTGCTGTCTACCGTCGAGAGCCTGCTGATTCCCGAGGTGGTCGGGCGCCTGCACCAACGTCATGCGGCGCTGGTGGTCAGCGTCGCCACCGGGCCTGGGGCCTATCTCTTGAGTCAGTTACGCGTCGGCGAGCTGGATCTGGTGATCGGCCGCATGACCGACAGTCCGGACATCCAGGGCCTGACGTTCGAGCACCTGTACAGCGAGTCGATGACCCTTGTGGTGCGCCCAGATCATCCGTTGCTGGCTGCCGATGAGGAGGCGCTGGGGCGGTTGGGTGATTACCCATTGGTATTGCCGACCACCGGCACCACCATCCGCAAGCATGCCGACAGCCTGTTCGTGCAATGCGGGGTGACGCCTTCGCGGCAGCGTCTGGAAACCCTCTCGCCGGCCTTGAGTCGGCGCTACGTCCTGTGCAGCGATGCGCTATGGGTGGCGCCGCAGGACGCCGTATGCCTGGACGTGCGACGCGGCGAGCTGGTCGAGTTGCAACTGCCGGTGCGTGAGCCTGGTGGCTCGGTAGGCATATGCCGTAACAGTGCGCTGGGTCTGTCACTGGCGGGGGAGCGCTTCTGCGATGTGCTGCGCGAGGTGGCGCAGGCCTACCGCGAGGGCGATTTTCCATAACCATCTGGTTATGTTTTGACGGCGTCTTTTCAATGTTCATCTAGGCAGGTTTGGCCGAGACTGCGCCAACTCCCCGGGGAACCAGCACCCTGGGAAAACTCCACAATAGCCATAACAGGAGTGCACCATGCCTGCCGAGGACAACCGCCGCTTTGCCATTCGCGACCGCAACTGGCATCCGAAAGCCTTCACCCCCGATTACAAGACTTCCATCGCCCGTTCACCGCGCCAGGCGCTGGTAAGCATTCCGCAGTCTATTTCCGAAACCACTGGTCCGGATTTCTCGCACCTGAAGTTCGCCGAGCACGACAACGATCTGCTGCTCAACTTCAACAACGGTGGGCTGCCCATCGGCGAGCGCATCATCGTCTCCGGCCGGGTCATGGACCAGTACGGCAAGCCGATCCCGCATACCCTGGTGGAGATGTGGCAGGCCAACGCCGGCGGCCGCTACCGCCACAAGAACGACCGCTACCTGGCGCCGCTCGATCCCAACTTCGGTGGTGTCGGCCGCGCGCTGACCGACAGCGAAGGCCGCTACATCTTCCGCACCATCAAGCCCGGCCCCTATCCGTGGCGCAACAACCCCAACGACTGGCGTCCGGCGCACATCCACTTTTCGCTCAATGGCCCGTCGATCTCCACGCGCCTGATCACCCAGCTGTATTTCGAGGGCGATCCGCTGATCCCGCTGTGCCCGATCGTCAAGGCGATCGCCAACCCGGACGCGGTGCAGACGCTGATCGCCAAGCTCGACATGAGCACGGCCAATCCGATGGATTGTCTGGCCTACCGCTTCGACATCGTGCTGCGCGGCCAGCGCAAAACCCATTTCGAGAATAAGTAAGGAGGGATGACCATGCCTGTTGAACTGCTACCGGAAACCCCTTCGCAAACCGCCGGCCCCTACGTCCATATCGGCCTGGCCCTGGCTGCCGCGGGTAACCCGACCCGCGAACAGGAAATCTGGAACCAGATGGCGCGCCCTGAAGCCCCGGGCGAGCACATCGTGCTGGCCGGTCATGTCTATGACGGTAACGGCCACCTGGTGCGCGATGCCTTCCTCGAGCTGTGGCAGGCCGATCATCAAGGCCACTACGACGAGGATTATGACCAGTCCAAGCCGTTCAACGGCTTCGGCCGTACCGCCACCACCTTCGATGCCGGCAGCGAATGGTTCGCCTACACGGTCAAACCGGGTGTAGTGAAAAACGCCGCCGGCGTGCCGATGGCGCCGCACGTCAACGTCGCGCTGTTCGCTCGGGGCATCAACATCCACCTCAATACTCGCCTGTATTTCGAGGATGAGGCCGAGGCCAACGCCAAGGACCCGGTGCTGAACCTGATCGAGCAGCCGCAGCGCCGCGAGACGCTGATCGCCAAACGCTGCGAAGTCGAGGGCAAGCCGGCCTACCGTTTCGATATCCGTATCCAGGGGGACGGCGAGACAGTGTTCTTTGACTTCTGACCCGGTGACGCCCGCCGAGGCGGTGCGCCGTCACTTCGACCGCGAGCTGGCGGCCCGGGGCTTTCGCGCCGACCCCGCCCAGCAGCGGGCCATCGCCCAACTCGCCGACTGGCTGGGCGCGCAGCTGGCGCCCAAGCGGCGCTGGCGGCGTCCGGCTGCGGGTATTTACCTGTGGGGCGGTGTCGGGCGCGGCAAGAGCTTCGTCATGGATTGCCTGTTCGCCGCCGCGCCCCTGGCGAACAAGCGCCGGGTACATGTGCACGGTTTTCTCCAGGAGCTGCAACAGCGCCTGAACGCTTACAGCGGCCAGCCCGAGCCGCTGGCCCGGGTCGCCACTGACCTGGCCGGGGAGGCGCGTCTGCTATGCTTCGATGAATTCCATGTGCACGACATCGGCGACGCCATTCTCCTCGGGCGTCTGCTCGAATGCCTGCTGCGTGAAGGCGTGGCGTTGGTGTTCACGTCCAATTTCGCGCCGGCCGGGCTGTGCCCGAACCCGCTCTATCATGCACGCTTCAGGCCGTTCATCGCGTTGCTGCAGCGCCATTGTCAGGTGCTTGAACTGGACGCCGGCGAAGACTATCGCCAGCGCACCCGCCACGATTGGGGGCGCTTCATCCAGGCGCCTGCCGAGCGGGCCGACAGCCTGTTGTGCCGCGCCTTGCAGATCGTGGCGGGCGAGGGCGGCGAGCTGCAACTGAACCGCCGCTCGTTCGCCCTGCGGGGGCGAAGCGGGCATGGGATCTGGCTGGATTTTTCGGCGCTGTTCGAGGTGCCGTCATCGACCGCGGATTACCTGTGGTTGTGCGAACATCTCGCTTGCGTCGCCGTCAGTAACGTTCCGCCGCTGCATCGGCTGTCACTGGATGTGCAGCAGCGGGTGATCAACTTCATCGATGTTGCCTACGACAGTGGGGTGGTCCTGCTGCTCGCCAGCGAGTCGAGCCTGGAGCAGGTGTGCGCCGATATCGGCGCCAGCGATTTCAGCCGCGCCCGCAGCCGTTTACAGCAACTGTCCAGCTCTGTGGAGAACTGCGTCGCGTGTTAGCCGTACTCAGCATTACCGCACCGATTTTCATCCTGATCGGTCTGGGTTTCGTGTCGGTACGTGGTGGTCTGGTCAACCGCGAACAACTGCGCGGCATGGGCACCTTCGTCATCACCTTCGCCTTGCCCGCCCTGGTGTTCAACGCCCTGGCCAAGCGGCCGCTGAGTGAGGTGCTCAACGTGCCGTACATGGGCGCCTATGCCCTGGGCTCGCTGGCGATCTTCGCCATCGGTTTTGCCGTGGCCTTCTGGTTGCGCCGGCAGGGCGTGTCGCGCAGCGCGATCATGGCCCTGGGCGTGTCGGTGTCCAACAGCGGTTTCATCGGCTACCCGATCGCGCTCACGGTGCTGGGCGAGCAGGCCGCCGTGGCGCTGGCCCTGGGCATGCTGGTGGAGAACCTGCTGATGATCCCCCTGGCGCTGATGCTTGCCGAGAGCGGACAGCAGCAGGCTCAGTCCAAGTGGGCGGTGCTGGGTGAAACCCTCAAGCGCCTGCTGAAGCATCCGATCATCATCGGCATCAGTTTTGGCCTGGTTGTCTCGTTGCTGGGGATCGATCTGCCGACCCTGCTGAGCCGGCCCATCGACATGCTGGCCAGTGCCTCGGCGCCGGTGGCGCTGTTCGTCATCGGCGGTACCCTCTACGGCATGAAGGCCAATGGTGTGTGGCGCGAGGTAGCGCAAATCAGCCTGGCCAAGCTGCTGTTGCACCCGCTGGCGGTGTTCACCGCGCTGATGCTGATGCCGGGTATCGAGCCGCACATGCTGGTGGCCGGGGTGCTGTTCGCCAGCGCGCCGATGCTGAGCATCTACCCGATCATGGGCCAGCGTTTCGGCCTGGAGGAGCGTTGCGCGGCGGCGCTGGTCGGGGCGACCGTGCTGGCGTTCTTCACTATCAGTGCGCTGATCGGCTTCATCGAATTCCGCGGGCTGCTCGCGTAAGCAGTGGCGAACCCCGCCCGCGCCCTGAGGGGTACCTGACCGTAACGGCTGGGGCTGGGCAGCGGCAAGGGCATTGAGCCTCGTAGCCCGGATGAAATCCGGGAATGACCGACACGATGGCTGCAGATTGCATCCGTGCTACACAAGTGTCGTTCGCTATGTTGCTCAGCATGTTTGCGATTACCGCACGAGGGTTCGATAATCGCCAAGTGCTGTTCATCGCCGTTTCGGAGTCATCATGAGCGAAACCCGTCCGCCGCTTACCAGTCTTGCACCGCCGCCCTACGTATCGCCGGCCAAGCGTATCGAAGAGTTCGCTGGCGACCCCAACTTCATGACTTCCCTGGCGCGTGGCCTGGCGGTGATCAACGCGTTCCAGGAGCGCAAGCGCCACCTGACCATCGCGCAGATCAGCCACCGCACCGAGATTCCTCGTGCTGCCGTGCGCCGCTGTCTCTACAGCCTGATGAAGTTGGGCTACGTGACCACCGACGGGCGTACCTATTCGCTGCTGCCCAAGGTCCTCACCCTGGGCCACGCCTACCTGTCGTCGACGCCGCTGGCGGTATCCGCGCAGCCCTTCCTCGACCGCCTCAGTGAGCAACTGCACGAAGCCTGCAACCTGGCCACGCTGGAAGGCGAGCAGGTGCTCTACATCGCCCGTTCGGCCATTCCGCAACGGCTGATCTCGGTGGACCTGAGCGTCGGCAGCCGCCTGCCGGCCTACTGCACCTCCATGGGCCGCATCCTGCTCGCCGCGCTGGATGACGATCAGTTGCAGGACTATCTGGCCCACGCCGAGATGCAGCCCAAGACCAGCCGTACCCTGCACACCCCCGACGCGCTATGGGAGTGCCTGCAGCGCGTACGTCACCAGGGCTGGTGCATCGTCGACCAGGAGTTGGAGCAGGGGCTGCGTTCGCTGGCGGTGCCGGTGTATGACTCCGCCGGCCACGTGCTGGCAGCGATGAACATCAGCACCCACGCTGCTCGCGTTCCGGCCGCTGAGTTGGAAAAGCGTTATCTGCCGTTGATGCTGTCGGCTAGTCGAGAGTTGAGCGGGCAGTTGTTCCGCGCGGTGTAAACGTTCGAAGGTGTTCGATAATCGCCCGCTATGGCGATTATCGGATTGTTCTCGTCAGGGTCAGTTTTTAATGTGGCAGGTATCCACCGCGCTCGCTTCGGTGGCGCCTGCAACCTGACGAGAACAATACGATGGCCGACATCATCACCCTGCGCGACGCCATTTCGCGCCATGTCCAGGACGGCGATTGCGTCGCCCTCGAAGGCTTCACCCACCTGATTCCCACTGCCGCTGCCCACGAGATCATCCGCCAGGGCAAGAAAGACCTGCACCTGGTGCGCATGACCCCGGACCTGGTCTATGACCTGCTGATCGGCGCCGGTTGCGCGCGCAAGCTGACCTTCTCCTGGGGCGGTAACCCCGGTGTCGGTTCGCTGCACCGCCTGCGCGACGCGGTCGAGAAGCACTGGCCGCACAAGCTGGAAATCAGCGAGCACAGCCACGCCGCCATGGCCAACGCCTACGTGGCCGGTGCCTCCAACCTGCCGTTCGCCGTGCTGCGCGGCTACCAGGGTTCCGATCTGGTCAAGGTCAACCCGGAGATCAAGTTCATCGATTGCCCGTTCAGCGGCGAGAAGCTGGCCGCGATCCCCAGCGTGCGCCCGGACGTCACCGTGATCCATGCGCAGAAGGCCGACCGCAAGGGCAATGTGCTGATCCAGGGCATCCTGGGTGTGCAGAAGGAAGCCGCCCTGGCGGCCAAGCGCTGCATCGTCACCGTCGAGGAAATCGTCGACGACCTGCAGGCGCCGATGAACGCCTGTGTGCTGCCGACCTGGGCCATCAGCGCGGTCTGCGTGGTGCCCGGTGGTGCCCATCCGTCCTACGCCCATGGCTACTACGAGCGCGACAACCGCTTCTATCAGGCCTGGGATCCGATTGCCCGTGACCGCGACACCTTCACCGCCTGGATCGATGAGTACATCCGTGGCACCGAGGATTTTGCGCAGTACCAGGCGAAAGTGAATGGGGAGGCCAAGTGATGAGCGCGTTCAACACCAATGAAATGATGACCGTGGCCGCCGCACGCCGCCTCGGCAATGGCAGCGTCTGCTTCGTCGGCATCGGCCTGCCGTCCAAGGCCGCCAACCTGGCGCGCCTGACCCACGCCCCGGAAGTGGTACTGATCTATGAGTCCGGCCCGATTGGCGCCAAGCCGAGCGTTCTGCCGCTGTCCATCGGTGACGGCGAGCTGGCCGAAACCGCTGACACCGTGGTGCCGACCGGCGAAATCTTCCGCTACTGGCTGCAGGGCGGGCGCATCGACGTCGGCTTCCTCGGCGCGGCTCAGGTCGACAAGTACGGCAACATCAACACCACCGTGATCGGTGACTATCACAACCCGAAAGTGCGCCTGCCGGGTGCCGGTGGCGCGCCGGAAATTGCCGGCAGCGCGAAGAAGGTGCTGATCATCCTCAAGCAGGGCCATCGCACCTTCGTCGACAAGCTGGCCTTCATTACCTCGGTCGGCCACGGCGAAGGCGGCGATCATCGCAAGCGCCTGGGGCTGCCGGGCGACGGCCCGGTGGCGATCATCACCGACCTGTGCATCATGGAACCGGAAGCCGGCACCAACGAATTCATCGTCACCTCGCTGCACCCGGGCGTGACCCGCGAGCAGGTGATTGAGAACACCGGCTGGCAGATTCGCTTCGCCGACAACCTGACCACTACCGAGGCGCCAAAAGCTGAGGAGCTGGCCGCCCTGCGTGACCTGGAAGCGCGCACCGCTGCCGCCCATGGCCAGGCCGGAGGTGAGGAATGAGCCGCGACGTATTCATCTGCGACGCCATTCGCACGCCCATCGGCCGCCTCAATGGCGCGCTGTCGGCGGTGCGTGCCGACGACCTGGCGGCGATTCCGCTCAAGGCGTTGGTCGAGCGTAATCCGCAGGTCGACTGGTCTGCCGTCGATGAAGTGTTCATGGGCTGCGCCAACCAGTCTGGAGAAGACAACCGCAACGTCGCCCGCATGGCGCTGCTGCTCGCCGGCCTGCCGGAAACGGTGCCGGGCGTGACCCTCAACCGCCTGTGCGCCTCGGGTATGGAAGCGGTCGGTGCCGCCTTCCGCGCCATCGCCTCGGGCGAGATGGAGCTGACCATCGCGGCTGGCGTCGAGTCCATGACTCGCGCGCCTTACGTGATGGGCAAGGCCGACAGCGCCTTCGGTCGCGGCCAGAAGCTGGAAGACACCACCCTTGGCTGGCGCTTCGTCAACCCGCTGATGAAAACGCAGTACGGCGTCGACCCGATGCCGGTCACCGGTGACAACGTCGCCGAGGACTACGGCGTCAGCCGCGCCGACCAGGATGCCTTCGGCCTGCGCAGCCAGCAGCGTGCGGCGGCCGCGCAGGAGAGCGGCTACTACGCCGAGGAAATCGTCCCGGTGGTGATCAAGACCAAGAAGGGCGAGATCGTTGTCGACCGTGACGAGCACCCGCGTGCCGATACCACCGCCGAAGGTCTGGCCAAGCTCAAGCCGGTCAATGGCGAAGGCAAGACCGTCACCGCCGGCAATGCCTCGGGCCTCAACGACGGCGCCTCGGCGATGATCCTGGCCTCGGCTGAAGCTGTTAAGCAGTACGGCCTCAAACCGCGCGCCAAGGTGTTGGGCATGGCCAGCGGCGGCGTTGCGCCACGCATCATGGGCGTCGGCCCGGTGCCGGCGGTGCGCAAGCTGCTGACCCGCCTGAACCTGGACATCAATGCCTTCGACGTGATCGAGCTGAACGAAGCCTTCGCCGCTCAGGGACTGGCTGTCACCCGCGACCTCGGTTTGCCGGACGACAGCACCAAGGTCAACCCGAACGGCGGCGCCATCGCCCTCGGCCACCCGCTGGGCATGAGCGGCAACCGCCTGGTGCTGACCGCCGTTCACCACCTGGAAAAGACCGGCGGCAAACTCGGTTTGGCAACCATGTGCGTGGGCGTCGGCCAGGGGCTGGCGCTGGCCATCGAGCGGGTGTGAACCGAAGCAAATTCGGGCGCGTAGGGTGGGCCGGGCGGCGATCCGCTTAGCCCACCATGTCCACTACGGCTATTGGTGGGCTGAAACGGATCGCCGCCCGGCCCACCCTACACCCCTCCCACGGTGCCGTGCGCGGCGCCGCCGGTTGATGCCACACTAGCCGTACATTTTTCCCAGGAGCGTTGCGCGCGTGAGCAACCAACTTTTCGATGCCTATTTCACCGCGCCGGCCATGCGCGCGATCTTCTGCGACGCCGGTCGGGTGCAGGGCATGCTCGATTTCGAGGCCGGCCTGGCGCGAGCCGAAGCGCGCGTGGGGCTGATCCCTACCGAGGCCGTGGCGCCCATCGAGGCGTCTTGCAAGGCCGAACTCTACGATTACCCGGCGCTGGCCCAGGCCATCGCCACGGCGGGCAATTCCGCCATTCCGCTGGTCAAGGCGTTGGGCAAGCGCATCGCCGCGAGCAATCCCGAAGCCGAGCGCTACGTGCACCTCGGTGCCACCAGCCAGGACGCCATGGACAGCGGCCTGGTGCTGCAACTGCGCGCTGCCATCGGCCTGCTGGAAAGCGATCTGGCGAAGCTGGCCGCTGCCCTGGCGGCGCAGGCCGAACGCCATATCGACACTCCGCTGGCTGGGCGTACTTGGTTGCAGCAGGCCACGCCGGTCACCCTCGGCATGAAACTGGCCGGTGTGCTCGGCGCCGTTACCCGCCATCGCCAGCGCCTGAGCGAACTCAAACCGCGTCTGCTGAGCCTGCAGTTCGGCGGCGCTTCCGGCAGCCTGGCGGCGCTCGGCCAGGCCGGCTGGTCGGTCAGCGGTGCGCTGGCGCAGGAGCTGGAACTGACCCTGCCCGAGCAGCCCTGGCACACCCAGCGTGATCGTCTGGTGGAATTCGCCAGTCTGCTGGGGATGATCGCCGGCAGCCTGGGCAAGCTGGGCCGCGACCTCAGCCTGCTGATGCAGACCGAAGCCGGCGAAGTCTTCGAGCCGTCGGCGCCGGGCAAAGGTGGCTCGTCGACCATGCCGCACAAACGTAATCCGGTCAGCGCAGCGGTGCTGATCGGCGCCGCCACCCGCGCGCCGGGCCTGGTGGCGACCATGTTCAGCGCCATGCCGCAGGAGCACGAGCGCAGCCTCGGTCTGTGGCATGCCGAGTGGGACACTCTGCCGGAGCTGTGCTGCCTGGTCTCCGGCGCTCTGCAGCAGGCGCTGCTGGTGGTGCCGGGGCTGGAAGTGGATGCCGCACGCATGCGCGCCAATCTTGAGCTGACCCAGGGGCTGGTGCTGGCCGAGGCGGTAAGCATCGCCCTGGCGCAGAAGATCGGCCGCGACGCTGCCCATCATCTGATCGAACAGTGCTGTAAACAGGCGGTGCGCGAGGGCGTCCACCTGCGCGCCGTGCTCGGCGCCAACGCCGAGGTCAGCGCACAACTTTCCGCTGCCGAGCTGGATCGCCTGCTCGATGCAGCGCATTACCTGGGTCAGGCTCGTCGCTGGGTCGAGCGGGCCGTTGCCGAACACACGCAATTTTCGCGTTAGGAGTTATCCATGTCTGCCGTACGTCTCGCCGATGGCGATTTGAACTACCTGCTCGAAGGCCCGGCCGGTGCGCCGGTGCTGGTGTTGTCCAACTCGCTGGGCACCGACCTGCGCATGTGGGACGCGCAGATCCCGGCCTTCACCCAGCACTTCCAGGTGCTGCGTTACGACACCCGTGGTCATGGCGCCTCGCTGGTGAGCCAAGGCCCGTACAGCATCGAACAGAACGGTCGTGACGTGCTGGCCCTGCTCGATGCGTTGGGTATCGCCAAGGCGCATTTCTGCGGGCTGTCCATGGGGGGGCTCATCGGTCAGTGGCTGGGCATCAACGCGCCCGAGCGCATCGAGCGCCTGGTGCTGTGCAACACCGCCGCCAAGATCGGTACGCCAGAGGTGTGGAACCCGCGCATCGAGATGGTGCTGGCCGAGGGCGAACAGGCCATGCGCGGTTTGCGTGATGCGTCGATCTCGCGCTGGTTCACCGCCGATTTCGCCGAGGCCAATCCGGGCAAGGTCGAGCCCATCGTCGGCATGCTGGCGCAGACTTCGCCCGAAGGCTACGCGGCCAACTGTGCGGCGGTGCGCGATGCCGACCACCGCGAGCAACTGGGCGCCATCCGCACGCCGACGCTGATCGTCTGCGGTAGTGGCGACCCGGTCACCACCACCGAGGACGGCCGTTTCATGCAGGCGCGCATCGCTGGCGCTGAACTGGTGGAGTTCTATGCCGCGCACCTGTCCAACGTGCAGGCTGGTAATGAGTTCAGCCAACGCGTACTGGATTTCCTGCGCGCCTGAACACTACATCTTTTCTGTAGGAGCGAGCTCTGCTCACGAACAGCGCAAGAGCTTCGCGAGCAGAGCTCGCTCCTACGCCCCTATTCGAGGATGTATCTATGGACGAAAAACAACGCTACGAAGCCGGAATGCAGGTACGCCGCGCGGTGCTCGGTGACGCCCACGTCGACCGCAGCCTGGAGAAGCTCACGCCGTTCAACAGTGAGTTCCAGGAGATGATCACCCGTCACGCCTGGGGCGATATCTGGACGCGCCCGGGTCTGCCGCGCCATACCCGCAGCCTGATCACCATCGCCATGCTGATCGGCATGAACCGCGAGGGCGAGCTGACGCTGCATCTGCGTGCGGCGAAGAACAACGGGGTGAGCCGCGAGGAGATCAAGGAAGTGATCATGCAGAGCGCCATCTACTGCGGCATTCCAGCGGCCAACGCCACTTTCCACCTCGCCGAGGCGGTGTGGGACGAGTTGGGTGTGGAGTCGTTGCAGGACTGATCCCGCGAGCAATGGAGCGCTGCCCGGACCACGCATCCGGGCGGCGCTTTTTTATGCCTGTTCGTCCTGCGTGCCGGACGTCAGAGCGTAGCGGCGTGGCGTCCGGCGATATAGCCGAAGGTCAGCGCCGGCCCGAGGTTGATGCCGCCGGAGGGGTAGTGTCCGCCCAGGGGGCTGGCCATATCGGTGCCTGCCGCGTAAAGCCCCGGTATCGGTTGGCCACCAGCGTCCAGCACCCGCGCCTGCCCATCGGTACGTAGACCGGCGAAGGTGCCGAAGCAGCCCGGCTGTACCTTTACCGCATAGAACGGCCCCTGCTCGATGGGGGCCACGCAGGGGTTGGGGCCGTCGTGCTGGGCGTCGCCGCTGCGGCGGTTGAAGGGCGTGCTGCCGCGACCGAATTGCGGGTCTTCGCCCAGGCGCGCATGACGATTGAAATCGCTGACGGTGGTGGTCAGCCCAAGCGGGTCGATGCCACAGGCAACAGCCAGTTCTTCGAGGCTGTCACCGCGTTTGAGATAGCCATTGCGTATATGTGGCCACAGCGGCACCGGAGCCGGGCGGGCAAAGCCCAGGCCATAACGGCGCTGGAAGCGGTGGTCGCAGATCAGCCAGGAGCAGGCTTCCTGATCCTCGGGAATGGCCTTGAGCATGGCATCGACGTAGTCGTAGTAACCGCCAGCCTCGTTGACGAAACGTTGGCCGTTTTGCAGCACGCCAATGATGCCGGGCTTGCCGCGGTCGATGATGTGCGGGAAGTGACCGACGCTGCCGTCGGGGTAGGGCACCTTGGACACCGGAGCCCAAGCCACCGGCGAGCGCAGGTCGTCGGCCACGCGTCCGCCAGCGGATTCGCCCAGGCGCAGACCGTCGCCGGAGCAACTGAGCGGCGGCAGGGCGAGGTTGTCGTGACCGCTGGCATCGCGCGGGAACATCGCCTGGCGCCGCTCCGGATCGTTGGGAAAACCGCCAGCAGCCAGCACCACTGCTTTGGCGCGGATAGTCTTTTCCTCGCCAGCATGCAGCACCACGGCGCCGCATACGCTGCCGTCTTCGATGATTAGGCGCTGCGCGGGCGTGGACTCCAGCATCTGCACGCCCAGGTCCTGCGCCGAGCGGGCCAGGCGGGCGACCAGCGCCACGCCATTGACCAGGTGCATGGCCCGGCCATAGCGAGCCAGATGGTAGAGGTGGCTGGTGAAGCGCCGGATCACGTGCAGCAGCGCCTTGGGCGAGCGGGTCATGTTGAGGAAGGCGGCCAGGTCAGCGCCGGCCATGATCGGCATGCCCATGAAGGATGTCTCGCGCATGGTCTTGCGCAGGCGTGGCAACAGGTCGAGCACCTCGCGGCCATCGTAGGGCGCGGCGATCACCTGATGACCGCCGGTAGCAGCGCCGGGCGTGTCGCCGTGCATGTCGGGGATGCCGTTGCCATCGACGAACTGCAGCGCGGTGTGCTGCTCGAAGAAGGCCACCATGTCCGGGCAGTTCTGCAGAAAGGCGTCCACCAGCTCGGGGCGATAATGCTCGCCCAGCTCGCTGCGCAGGTAGGTGCGCGGCTGCTCGATGTCTTCGATGATGCCGGCACGCTGGGCCAGCGGGTTGCGCGGCGCCCACAACCAGCCGCCGGACCAGGCGGTCGCGCCGCCCAGCATCGCGTCCTTCTCCACCAGGATCGCCCGTTTGCCCAGGTGCGCGGCGCTGACCGCAGCGGCCAGCCCGGCCGCGCCGGAGCCGACCACCAGCAGGTCGCAGTCGAGTAGGGCATTGGACATGGCAGATCTCCGCATTTGTTATTTATTGGAACTTGGTTCTGGATTTTATGTGTCGACTGTCTAGGCGCCAAGCACTGTCGGATGATTCACCCGGGAAGTCGTGCGGTTAGCGGTCAATTATTGACGGTGTAGCGCGGATGCAATCCGCGAAAGGCCAGTAATTGCGTCTTGCTCATGGGCCGAGATGGTGGACAAGCTGCGCGTCGTCCACCCTTGCTGCTCAGCTCCAGCCCTCAGGTACGAAAGCGACCGATGCGCAGCTGCAACTCGCCACCCAGCCTGGCCAGCTCGGCGCTGGACAGTGCAGTTTGTTCGGTCGCGTTGGCGCTTTGTTCGCCGATGCTGCGCACGTTGTCCAGGCTACGGTTGATTTCCATCGCCACCGCACTCTGCTGCTCGGCGGCACTGGCGATCTGCTGGTTCATCTGCTCGATCAGCGCAACGGCCTGATTGATCTGCGTGAGACTCTGGCCGGCCCGCTCGACGCTGCTCACTGCATCCTGGCTGAGGCTCTGGCTGGCCTGCGTCTGAGCGACGGCCTGTTGCACGCGATGCTGCAGGCTGGCAATCAGCGCTTCGATCTCGCTAGTCGAGTCCTGGGTGCGACGCGCCAGGGCGCGTACTTCATCGGCGACCACGGCGAAGCCGCGGCCTTGCTCACCGGCGCGCGCCGCTTCGATGGCGGCGTTGAGCGCGAGCAGGTTGGTCTGCTCGGCGATGGACTTGATCACATCCAGCACGCTGCCGATGCGTTGGCTCTCACCTTGCACCTGGCCGACGGTCTGCCCGGTGTGCGCCACTTCGTTGGCCAGGCGCTCGATCTGCTCGACGACCTGGCGCACCTGGCGATCACCGTCGCGGGTTTGCGCTTCGGCCTGTTGCGCGGCTTGCGAGGCGTGCTCGGCGTCACCCGCCACCTGCTGCACACTGGCGACCATTTGCTGCATGGCGCTGGCGGTCTGGCCGGACTCCTCACTCTGTTCGCGCACCCCCGCACGGGTCTGTTCGCTGACGGCCGACAGCTGTTCTGCCGCCGCGGCAATCTGCTTGGCGCTGCCGCCTATCTGCTCGATCAGTTCGCGCAGGTGGTCGCGCATGCTGTGCAGCGCCCCGAGAAGCTGGCCGACCTCGTCACGCCGGATGGCGCTGCGAACACCACTGAGGTCGCCGGCTGCAACCTGTTGCGCCAGCAGCAGGCAATGCTGCAACGGCCCGACGATCAGGCGGCGAATCAGCCAGCTTGCGAGCAGCGCCAGCAGCAAGGCGGCGGCGGTAAGCAGGGCAAGAGCCTGCAGCGACGTGCGATTGCCTTCATGCATGACGCGTTGCTGGTGCTGCTGCAGATCACCGCCTTGCTGCAACATGCCCTGCGCCAGGTCGGTCAGTTGGCTGCGGCGTTGCTGCTCTGCCTCACGACTCTGGCGGTAGTGCTCGAAGGATTCGCGGTAGCTGTCGAGCGCCCGCAGCGCTTCGTCCAGGGAGGCCTGCTGCAGGGCTGCCAGTTGCGTGCGCAGTTGCTGCGCCGCCTCGGTCATGGTCACGAACCGCGCTTGCCAGAGGTCGGCATCGGCGTTGTCAGCACTGCGGATGAACTGCCCCTCCGCCAGGCGCAGTAGCAACAGCATATGGCTCAGGCGGGCTGCCGCCTCGGCCTGGTCGAGACTGTTCTGTGCGCCAGTTTCGCCGTCGAGCAGTTGGTCGCGGATCAGGTTGAACTGGTCCTGAGTGACCATCTCGAACTGGATCAGCGCCTCATCGGCGCGTATCGCCATCCCGGTCTGCGCCGTGCCGGCTTGAGACTGGGTGGCACGCAATTGGGTGAATTGCTGCAGGTAGGCGTCGTTGCCTCGTTGCAGTTGTTGGAACTGCTCGGTATCGCTGGCGATGTCCGTCAGGTCCGCGGCGATACGTGCGTGCTGCTCGGTGATTGCCACCTCATGGCCAGCCAGCGGCGCCAGCAGGTAGTCCTTTTCCAGCAGGCGCAGTTGCAGAATCTGCTGCTTGAGGTCCGCGACCTGCAGCGATTGCCCGGCATGCCCGAGAATCTCGCTGGCGGTGCGCCAGCCCCCCAGAGCCACTGCCAGGGTCAGCAGCATGACCAGCGAGAAACCCAGCAGGAGTTTGTGGCCGACCTTGAGGTCGGCACTGCGTTCGATAATCCAGCGCATGGTGGTACTTCCTCGAACAGGTGCACATCAAAAAAAAGCCCGTCACGAGGACGGGCTGAACGTGCCGTAACACTAGGAGTCACTTGTGCAGCGATGCCGCGTGATGCTTACAGGAGCGAAAGCGGGTAGTTGATGATCAGACGGTTCTCGTGCAGATCCTGGCCCGCGTCGCGACGCACATCGGAGTTACGCCAGCGGATGCTCAGGTTCTTCAGCGTGCCTTCCTGGATGGTGTAGGCCAGCTCGGATTCGCGGCCCCATTCCTCGGCGTTCTCGCGGGTTTTCACGCCATTGGTGTAGACGTCGATGTTGCTACCGCTGACGTAGCGGTTCATCAAGGTCAGACCCGGAATGCCGAGGCCGGCGAAGTTGTAGTCATGGCGAATCTGCCAGGAGCGTTCTTCCGGGTTGTCGTAGCTGTTGGTGAAGCCGTCGTTGACCAGAGTGCCGCCGCTGGCGCCGTCGATACGCATGAACTTGGTGTCGCCGCTGAGCTTTTGGTAGGCAACCATGAAACTGTTGTTGCCGGTCTTGGCAGTGAGTGCGCCCTGATAGACCTTGTTGTCCAGATTGCCGGCCTTGGCCGCGCCTTCTTCCTTGCCGGTGACATAGCCAAGGTTGGCACCCAGTACCCAGTCACCGACCGGTTGGCTGTGGGTCAGCTGCACGTAGCTCTGCTGGTAGACGTCTTCCAGGCGCGCGTGCCAGACGCCGACCATGGTGTTGTTGCCGTTGAAGCGGTACTCACCACCACCGAAGTTGAAGTCATCGCCTGCTACGCCGTTGAACGACATGTCTTCGCGACTGGCATCGTTACGCTGGCTGTTCTTCCAGAACTGGCCACCGTACACAGTCAGACCGTCGATCTCGTTGGACGTCAGCTGTGCGCCCTGGAAGGTTTGTGGCAGCGAGCGGCCATCGTCAGCGCGCAGGATCGGCAGTACGGCGAACCACTCACCGACCTTCAGTTCGGTCTTGGAAATCTTGGCTTTCGCCGCCACGGCGGTACGGCCGAACTGGTCAGCAGCCTGGCCGTCGTCGTGAATAGGCATCAGTTGGGTGTTGGCAGCGCCGCGGTTGCCGTCCAGCTTGATGCTGTAAAGGCCGAGCACATCCAGGCCGAAACCGACGGTGCCTTCGGTGAAGCCGGAACGGGCATCGAGAATGAAGCTCTGAGTCCAGCCCTCGGCCTGGCCCTGACGCTCGCGATTAGTTGCCGGGCCGATCATCGGATCGGTGCCGTTCAGGTAGTTGCGGTTGAAGTAGTAATTGCGCAGGCCGAGGGTGACCTTGGCGTCTTCGACAAAGCCGGCGGCCTGGACTCCGACCGAGAGGCTGGAGGCCATGATGGCAACGGCAATTGCACTTGGAGCGAGGTACAGAGCTTTTTTCATTGTTATCGTTTCCTTTTTCAAGGTTGAAAGCTCCCCTCCGTAGCGGCGGATACGCTTCTACATCGGGGAGAGTGGTGGCAGTTATTCGGGGTTCAGCGAGGTTCGCCTGAATGCATTACGGGTCCTCTGTCAGGTCAGCCAGCGCACGAGGCACAGGGTGATCGATGGGAAGAGCACGAGGATGACCACGCGCACGATGTCTGAAATCAGGAACGGCACGATGCCCCTGAAGGCGTCACGCATGGGAATGTCACGCGCCATGCCAGCAATCACGTACACGTTCATGCCCAGAGGCGGGGTAACCATGCCGATCTCCACCACCATCAGGGCCAGGATGCCGAACCAGATGGCCTTCTCGGTCTGGTCCAGACCATAGAAGTCCAGCCCCATGATCACCGGGAAGAAAATCGGGATGGTCAGCAGGATCATCGACATGGTGTCCATCACGCAGCCGAGGATCAGGTACAGGATGAGTATCCCGGCCAGCACCAGGAAGGGCGGCAGACCTGCACCGCTGATCGCTTCGGCGATGAAGTTGGGCAACTGCGAGATGGCCAGGAAAGCGTTCATCACATCGGCGCCGAGCAGGATCATGAAGATCATCGCGGTGGTGATGCCGGTACCCAGTAGCACTTCCTTGAGTTCGGCCAGGCGCATCTTGCCCAGCGTGAATGCGAAGAAACCGGTGCCCACGGTGCCGATGGCTGCTGCCTCGGTAGGGGTGAACCAGCCGCCGTAGATGCCACCGAGTACGATCAGGAAAATCAGCAGTACCGGCCAGACACCCCGCTGCGCCTGCAGCCGCTGTTTCCAGCTCGAACGCTCCTGCGCTGGCCCGGAGTCCGGGAACAGGCGCACATAGATGGCGATGGCGATCATGTAGCCGATGACGGCGAGAATGCCTGGTACGAAGGCGGCCATGAACAGCGTGGAGATGTTCTGCTGGGCGAGGATGGCGTAGATCACCAGCACCACCGAGGGCGGGATGAGAATGCCCAGGGTGCCGCCGGCCGCCAGGCAGCCGACTGCCAGCGAGTTGGAGTACTTGTAGCGGCGTAGCTCCGGTAGGGCCACCTGCCCCATGGTCGCCGCAGTCGCCACCGATGAGCCACAGACCGCGCCGAAGGCTGCGCAGGAGCCGATGGCGGAGATCGCCAGGCCACCGCGCCAGTGCCCGACCATGGCGGCAGCGGCACGGAACAGGCCGGTAGCCAGGCCGCCACGCGAGGCGAACTGACCCATCAGCAGAAACAGTGGGATCACCGACAGGTCGTACACGGTGTAACGCGCGTAGGCCACCGTCTTCAGGTAATTGAGCAGCGGGTCCCAGCCACTGATCGAGACGTAACCGGCGATACCGGTCAGCAGCATGGCGATGGCGATCGGAATGCGGATGGCCAGCAGAACCAGGAGGAAGGCGAGGAAGAGTCCGCCCAATGCGACGCTGCTCATTGCTGGCCTCCCTCACCACGCTGGTCGAGCCAGGCGGTGTACAGGGAAACGACGGCGAGCAGGGCGAAGGACGGGGCGAAGGGGGTCATCGACCACCACATCGGAATGCCCATGATGATCGACTCTTCACCGTTGCGATAAGTGTCCAGCGTGCCGATTACCGAGCGCCAGGCCAGCAGTGCCGCGCAGGCGGCCATCAGCAGACAGCCGAGCGTGTCGAGATAGCGCCGGGTGGTAGCCGAGGCGCGCAAGGTGAAGGCATCGACGATGACATTGTTACGACGCAGCTGACACAGCGGCAGGAAGCTCACCACGGCTATGCCACAGCCCATCTGCACCAGTTCGACATCGCCGAGCAGTGGTGCGTCGAACAGGCTGCGCATGGTGATGCTGTAGGCCGACAGCAGAGTGATAGCGACCAGCACCAGACCACCAGCCAGGGCCAGCCAGCGTGCTAGGACATCGAGCAGCTGGCCGAGTGGGCGCGTGCGCTGGGGCTGCCCAGGCAAGGCAGGGTTTTCGATCATGAGACGACTCCGCAAGGCCGGCATGTGAGATGCCGGCCAGGACAACGAGGGTTAGCGATCAGTTCGGCAGCTTGGCGTTGTAGCTCTCGATCAGGTCACGCACTTCTTGCAACAGTGCGGCGCCGTTCTCGTTGCCTTTGCTCTCGACTTCCTTGATCCAGTCGTTGTCCAGCTTGCGGCCGATGGCCATCCACTTGGCCTGCTCTTCTGCAGGCAGCACGTAGATCTCGTTGCCACGCGCCTCGGCCAGCTTGTGCCCGGTCTCGATCACGTTGGTGTCCCAGATATGGCCGGCCTGACGTGAAATCTCGCGGCCGCTGTTATCGTCGATGATCTTGCGCAAATCATCGGGCAGGCTGGCGTACTTGGCCGGGTTCATCGCCAGCACCAGGGCGGTGTGCATCAATGCCGGCTGACCCGGGGCCATTTCGGTGTGGTACTTGACCAGCTCCTGCAGTTTAAGCGCCGGGACCACGTCCCAAGGCAGCACGGCGCCATCGACCACACCCTTGGACAGTGCTTCCGGCACCTGCGGCACCGGCATAGCCACCGGGGTGGCGCCGAGCATGGAGATCAGCTTGGTGGAAATGCGGTTGGCCGAGCGCAGTTTCAGGCCACGGAAGTCGGCCAGGCTGCGCACCGGCTTTTTCGCCGTGTGCAGCAGTGCCCCATCGGTCAGGTGAGTCGCGAGCAGATGCACATCGGCGAACTCCTTCTGCCCGTGAGCTTCGAGGAAATCCCACATGGCCTGGCTGCTGGCTTCGGAAGAGCGGCTCATGAACGGCATTTCGAATGCCGATGCCAGAGGGAAGCGGCCGCTGGTGTAACCAGGTAGTGTCCAGACGATATCGGCGACGCCATCACGCGCCTGGTCGATCAATTGCGGCGGGGTGCCACCCAACTGCATGGAAGGGTAGAACTGAAACTGGATCCGACCATTGGACTCGGCCGTGATCTTCTCTGCCCAGGGCTTGAGAAAATCGGCTTGGGTCACCGAGTGAGCCGGCAGAAAGTGGTGAACCTTGAGGGTGACCTCGGCCTCGTCGGCGTTGGCCCAGGTCATGACGCTGGTGGCAAGCAGCGTCAGCAAAGCCTTGGAAAGCTTGTGCATCGCAAATGTCCTTTCTTATTCATTGTTAGTAGGCGACTCAGGTACAGCCAAACTCGGCTGCAATACTGCTGCCGCTAGGATTCGCTGTTCGCATGGTGCGAGTTAGCGAGGGGCTATTCAATTCGATTAACGACTTAGTGTGCGATAAACGAACGAATTGCGTGTGCCCGAAGCCTGCTTGGCAGGCCTTGGGCGAATATCGCTCATTACTCCTGTTCGATTGGCTCGTAGGGCAGGCCGACGTAGTTCTCGGCGATGGTTCTGCGGCCGGCTTCGGAACTGACGAAGTAGTCCAGTTCGGTCTCCTGCATGCGGCGGCTGAAGGCATCGGTATCGGGGAAACGATGCAGCATCGAGGTCATCCACCAGGAGAAACGCTCGGCTTTCCAGATACGCCTCAGGCAGATCGCCGAGTAGCGTTCGAGCAGATCAGTGCGGCCTTCCCGATAGACCTTGAGCAAAATGCGATAGAGGGTGCTGACGTCACTCGCCGCTAGATTGAGCCCCTTGGCACCGGTTGGCGGCACGATGTGCGCGGCATCGCCGAGCAGAAACAGGCGACCGTACTGCATCGGTTCGACGACGAAGCTGCGCAGTGGCGCGATGCTCTTCTCGATCGAGGGACCGGTGATCAGCTGACTGGCAATCTGGTCTGGCAGGCGACGCTTGAGTTCGCTCCAGAAGCGCTCGTCGGACCAGTCCTCGACCTTCTCTTCGGCGGCGACCTGCACGTAATAGCGAGTGCGTGTCGGTGAACGCATGCTGCACAGGGCGAAGCCGCGCTCATGGTTGGCGTAGATCAGTTCTTCATGCGCCGGGGGTGTGTCGGCCAGAATGCCCAGCCAGCCGAACGGGTACACCCGCTCGAATTCCTTGAGCACACCAGCCGGTATTGATTGCCGCGATACGCCATGGAAGCCGTCGCAGCCTGCGATGTAATCGCACTCCAGACGCTGGGAGCGGCCTTCGTGCTCAAAGGTCAGATAAGGGCGTTCGCCCTTGAGTTCGTGCAGTTGTACCTGGCTGGTGTTGTACAGGGTGATTGCGCCACTGGCCTGGCGAGCCTCCATCAGGTCGCGGGTGACTTCGGTCTGGCCGTAGACCATCACGCCTTTGCCACCGGTCAGGGCTTTGAGATCGATGCGTTCGCAGCGACCATCGAAGGCCAGCTGGAAGCCGTCGTGCGGCAGGCCTTCACGATCCATGCGTGCGGCAACGTCGGCTTCGCGCAATAGATCGACCATGCCCTGCTCGAGTACGCCAGCGCGGATACGACCGAGTACATAGTCCGGGCTCTGGCGTTCGAGAATGATGTTGTCGATGCCGGCGTTGTGCAGCAGTTGGCCGAGAAGCAGGCCGGAAGGGCCTGCGCCGATGATGGCGACCTGAGTGTTCATTATTGTTCTCCAGTAGGTCATCGGCTTTACGCCGATGACAGGCTCAGGTCTGTATTTTTTGTGGATGCACCTTGGGTTAGAAGGCAATATCGGAAAATATTCTTGGACTTTTCGATGATTTAAGCGCCGCCATGATCGCTTCGAAAGCTTCCCCGGTACCGGTATTCAAACTGTACGGTGAGACGGCTGCATGGCCGACACCTGACCTCATTCACTGCGAATCGATTCCCGAGCGCAGCCAGCTGCACGGCTGGGAGATCAAACCGCATCGCCATGGCGATCTGCTGCAGTTGCTCTATGTGCAGGCGGGTGAAGCGGAGCTGGAAATCGAAGGGCAAGTACGCCAGGTAGACCGCGCTTCGTTGCAGGTCGTGCCGGCGCTGTGCGTCCACGGTTTTCGCTTTTCCTGCGATGTTCAAGGCTACGTACTGAGCCTGGCGCAGCCGCTGGTCGAGCAACTGGCTCAGCCATTGGGCCTGCAGTGGTTGCAGGCGCCGGTGTGCTTTGAGGTGGACGAGCAACGGCGTTATCTGGATGCGCTGTTCGAGTCGATCAGTCAGGAGTACGGCCGTCTGCAACCTGCGCGAGAACTGATGCTGCAGTCGCTGATCAGCGTCTTGCTGGTTGCTGTCGCGCGACGCCAGCTGGCACGAAGCGAGGCGCAGGAACCGGCGGATGGGCGAGGGCGTGAGCATGTGCAGGCATTCGTGCAATTGCTCGAAACGCACTTTCGCGAGCATCTGCCCATCGAGCATTACGCGTCGCGTCTTGGCATCAGCACTGCGCATCTAAATGCCTTATGCCGGCGATTGGCCGGACAGTCCGCGCTGCAGCTGATCAATCAGCGTCTGCTGCTCGAAGCCAAGCGTTGTCTGGTGTACACCACCATGACCGTAAGCCAGGTCTCGGACAGTCTGGGCTTTTCCGAGCCGGGCTATTTTTCGCGCTTTTTCAAACGAGGCACCGGGCTGGCGCCGAAGGCATTTCGCCTGCATCGCTGAGTAGCGATGCAGGCGAAAGGAAGGCGGGCGCCGAAGGCACCCGTAGGCGGGAATCAGGGCTTGGCGATGCCGACCGAGTCCGGGGAGATCTCGATGGCCTTGGCCTTGTACATCGACCAGGTGGTGACCGACTGCCAGCGCTTGAGGAACTCTTCGGCTTCGGCGCCGTTGAGGTTCAGGCTCTGTGCACCGAAGTTCTTCAGGAAACCCTGGAACTCGGGATTGGCCACGGCCTTGGCGTAGGCATCGACCAGCTTCTGCTTGACGTCATCCGGGGTGTCCTTGCGTACGAAGGCGCCCCAGAACGGACCCCACGGCAGGTACTCTGCGATGGCCGGCAGCGACTTGGTGATCGGCTCCACGCCCGGCAGTTCCGGGGTTTCCTCGGTGGCGAACACGGCCAGGGCCTTGAGCTTGCCGCTGCGTACCAGCTCGCGCGCGGCGGCCAGGCTCAGCGGCATGAAGTCGATATGATTGCCCATCAGTGCGGTGATGCCGGGGCCGTCGCCGCCGAAGGTCACTTCACGCACTTTCAGCTCGTCCACAGCGTTGATCATCGCGCTGACGGTGCTCGGCAAGCCGCCGGCACCAGTGGAGCCCATGCGCAGGGTGTCCGGGTTGGCCTTGGCGGCAGCCATCAGCTCAGCCATGTTGTTGAACGGCGCGTCGGCGTTGGCGGCGATCACCACCACGTTCTGGCCAATGATGCTCACCGGGTAGAAGTCGGCGTAGTCGAAGTCGGCCAGTTTCAGCACTTTGTACAGCTGCGGGTTCTCTGCACCGAGCAGGACGGTGTAACCGTCAGGGCGCTGGGTCTTGACGAAGGTGCTGCCGATCACGGCGGTGCCGCCCGGACGGTTGTTGAGGATGAACTTGCCGCCCAGTTCTTTTTCCACGTAGGGCGTCAGGCTGCGCATGACGTTGTCGGTAGCACCGCCGGCGCCCCAGGGAATGACCGCCTGGATGCTGCGCTCGGGGTATTCGGCATGGGCCGGCAGAGCCATAGTCAGGGCGCTGAGGCCGAGGGCGGCGCCGGTCAGAAGGGATTTGAACATCGGGACTCTCCATCGCTTGTTGTTGTGAGCCCCAGTCAAGGTCGGGGCACACCTGTTGGTGCTCGTGTGTCAGCCGCGCGCGGAGGCGGGGCTGAACTTGCTCTTGAGTTTCTTCAGTAGCGGGGTGTTGCCCAGCAGAATCAGCACTACCGCACTGGTCAGGATCAGCGACAGCGGGCTGGTGACCAGACCCTGCAGTAGCTCCCCCGGGTGATCGCCGGCCGAGGACATCGCCTGGCGGTACGAGGTGTCCATCAGCGGGCCGAGGATGGCGCCGAGGATGATCGGGCCCATCTGGAAGCCGAAGATCTTCAGCAGGTAGCCGAGCACACCGAAGCCGAGCATCCAGTACACCTCGGTCATGCTGCTGTTGATCGAGTAGGTACCGACCACGCAGAGCACCAGGATCAGCGGAATCAGCACGGCCTTGGGCATTTCGACGAACTTGGCGAACAGCTTGATGCCCATCAGGCCGAAGATCATCAGAAACACGTTGGCCAGCAGCAGGTTGCCGACGGTGAAGTAGAAAATGTGCGGGTTCTCTACCATGAGCATCGGGCCGGGGTTCAGACCATGCACGACCAGTGCGCCGATGATCACCGCCGTAACCGCGTCGCCAGGCATGCCCAGAGTCAGCATCGGCACGTAGGCGCCACCGACCGCTGCGCTGTTGGCGGTTTCCGGGGCGACCAGGCCTTCGTAGGCTCCCTTGCCGAATGGTTTGGACGGATTTTTCACGGTGCGCTTGGCATGGTCGTAGGCCATCAGTGCAGCGATGTCACCGCCGACGCCCGGCAACACGCCGACCACCACGCCGATGATCGAGGTGCGGATCGACAGCGGCAGGAATTTCAGAACCATGGCGAAGGACGGCAGGATCTTGTCGACCTTCTGCCGAATCACCGGGCTGTCCAGGTTATGCAATTGATAGAAGGCCTCGGCGACGCCGAACAGGCCGATCATCAGCACCACGTAGTGGATGCCGCCCATCAGTTCGACCTGGCCGAGCGTGAAGCGCCCTTCGGCGGTGACCGGGTCCATGCCTACCAGACCGATGATCGCACCCAGTGCTGCAGCGAAGATGCCCTTGGCCAGTGAGCCTTCGGATAGGCTGCCGACCAGCAGCAGGCCGATGGTCGCCACCAGAAAGTAGTCGCGCGGGGCAAACCGCAGAGCCAGATCGCCGATCAGCGGTGCGGCGCTGGCGAGCATGATGGTACCGACGATGCCGCCGACCACCGACATTACGGTGCTCAGGCCGATGGCGCGTCCGGCTTCGCCCTGTTGTGCCAGTGGGTAGCCATCGAAGGCCGTGGCCACTGAGGAGGGCGCGCCGGGGATGTTCAGCAGGATGGCGCTGCGCGAGCCACCGTAAACGCCGCCAATGAAGATGCCGACGATCAGCGCCAGGGCGTCGTTGACGTCCCAGGAGAAGGTGAAGGACACGAGGATGGACACTGCCATGGTCACCGACAGGCCTGGGATGGCGCCGATATAGATGCCGGCAAAGGTGCCCAGCGCAGTCAGCATCAGCAGCTGCGGATCACTCCAGGCCATCAGCAGGTAGGAAAAGGTATCGCTCATCTCGGGTGCCTCGTTATGGCAGGTAAACGCTGAAGGCCAGGCTGAACAGCAAATAGATCAGCACCAGCAACACAGCTGCGATCAGGATGGCGTTGAGAACGCGGCCATTGCGCAGGTAGACGATCGACAGCACCAGGAAAAGGAAGGTACTGACGTAGAAACTGACCCACTGAATAGCCGCCAGGTACGTCACGGCCAGCAGGCCAAAGATCAGCACAGCTCTGGGGAAATGCTGGCTACGGAACTGCTGGAAGGCATCGAGCCAGCCACTGCAGTCGGGGCGTGCCTTGCCAACCAGTTCGAAGGCAATCTTCACCGCCGACAGGATCATTACCAGCGCCACGCCGATAGGAAAGGCGCCTGGAGAGTTGGCCGAGGAGAAGCCGGAAATCTGGTAGGCCAGGTAGAAGATCACCAGGCTGAACACCAGCAGCAGGGCGCAGAACGTGCGCTCGCCGACCAGCATCTTGTCTGTCTTGTTCATGCTATCGCTCCGACAGAATGGGGGAGGGTAAGGGGCTGAGTCAGGCTTTGCGCGCAGGTAGCAGTCTGGCAAGCAGCGAGCTGATCAGGCGCGGCCGGAAGCTCCTGTGCATGTCATGACAGGCAGGGGCGAGGACGGGCATGGCTAGCGTCGATAGGGATGACCAGTCGTCGAGCAACGAGCTGGTGGCCGGGCAAGGAGTGGCCCTGGCTGTGGCATGGGAGGCCGGGGCACGCAGGTGCATAGGCTGTGACATGACAATTGACCTTTTTATATTTATTGGCTGCTGAAAGATTCGAAGCGTGATGCACCAGGCAGAAGATCGCTTCGTTTTCAGGCGTGGTCGGAATAGTGAGCCGACCAGGCTGGCCATTTCAATTCGCTAAATGGGGTTCTGTTCGATAACCGAACAAGAACGAACCAGTTAGTACATTACGCGTTGCGTCGGCAGTATCGCGCGTCCGCGTCCCTGCATCCAGAGGCAGGCGTGCGTCTGGCTCGCATCGGCGGGCGCTTGTCTCTTAGAATCGGCGCAAATTTTCCAGGACTCTCTCATGGCCGGCAGTCAGATCGAACGCGCGCTCAGCCTTCTCGAAAGCCTCACTCGCGACGCCCGTGGCGTGCAGATGCAGGCGCTGGCCGATGAGCTGGATATTCCCAAGAGCGCCACGCATCGCATGCTCGCCGAGCTGATTCGCCTGGGTTACGTACGCCAGGATGCGCTCACCAGTCGCTATCGGCTTTCCACCAAACTGGTGGCGCTGGGCTTTCGCTATCTGACCAACAGCGGCGCTGATGTGGTGCAGCCGATTCTCGATGGCCTGGCCGAAACCAGCGGCGAGCTGGTACGCCTTGGCGTGATAGAGGGCGAGCGCCAGACTTGGATTGCCAAGAGCCAGGGCGCCCGTTCCGGCCTGCGCTACGACCCTGACATGGGGCGTGACGCGCCGCTGTTCTACACCGCATCCGGGCACGCCTGGCTGGCCAGTATGAGCGATGCAGAAGCGTTGGCGTTGGTGGCGCGGCAGGGTATCGCCGACCCTGCCGACGTCGGCCCAAATGCGCCACGCAACGAGCAGGAGTTGCTGCAGCGCCTGGCTCTGGCGCGTCAGCAGGGTTATGCCTGGGTCATGGAAAGTTCGTCGATCGGCACCGCAGCGCTGGCTGCCGTGGTGCGTGACCCGCGTGATGGTCGGGTGATCGGTGTGCTCAGCATCGCCGGCCCGAGCGCACGTTTGCCGCTTGCGCGCATGCACGAGCTGGCCGCAGATCTGCTGGCTGCTGCCGACGAGTTGTCCGCTGCCAGCCCTGCCTCCGAGTTGTTCGCCTGATCGGCTAGAAACGGCACGCCCGCACCCACGTCATTGTAGGAGCGGCTTCAGCCGCGAAGCACGGTGATTCGCTGCAGAGGCCGCTGCTACGGCCTGTCGAGTCCGATTCCTTTGCCGGTTTCGGTGCGCACGGCACACCCTACGACGTTTCCGTACCGCGCAAAGCTCCTCTGTATTTTCGTCTTGCGTAAATTTTGGAACTGAGTTCTAAATATTAAGGGGTCTGCGCCTGATGCATGGGGTGCGCCTGCGTGAGAACGACAACAAGAGGATCGCCGCGTGACTTCCCCTTTGCGTATTGCCCTGATCGGCGCCGGTGTCATGGGCCGTCAGCACTACCAACACCTGCAGGCTCTGACCGAGGCGCAACTTTGTGCCATCGCCGATCCAGGCCCGCAAGCGGCTGACTTCGCGGCTGAATGCGGCGTGCCGTATTTCGCCGATCACTTGCAGATGCTGGAGCAGGCGCGACCCGAGGCGGTGATCGTCGCCAACCCCAACGCACTGCACGTCAGCACGGCGCTCGATTGCATCGCCGCTGGCGTACCGGTCCTCCTGGAGAAACCGGTGGGCGTGCATCTGGACGAGGTGCGTGAGTTGGTCGCTACCAGCGAGCGTTCAGGTGTGCCGGTACTGGTTGGCCACCATCGTCGACACAATCCATTGATCGCCCGCGCCCGCGAGCTGATCGAGCAGGGCAGTCTCGGTCGACTGACCACGGTGACCGCGTTGTGGCAGGTGCAAAAGCCCGACAGCTACTACGACATAGCCTGGCGCCGTGAAGCCGGGGCCGGGATGCTGCTGACCAATCTGATTCATGACCTCGACCTGCTGCGCCATCTGTGCGGTGAAGTGCGCCAGGTGCAAGCCATCACCAGCAATGGCGTGCGCGGCTTCGCCAACGAGGACAGCGCGGTGGTGCTGTTGCAGTTCGAGAGTGGTGCGCTGGGCAGCCTGACTGGCTCCGACGCCGTTGCCGCGCCCTGGAGCTGGGAGCTGGATTCCGGCGAGAACCCTGTCTACCCGCGCCAGGCCGACCAGCCCTGCTACCTGCTCGCCGGTACGCGCGGCGCCCTGAGCATTCCGCAGCTCAAGCGCTGGCACTACGCCGAGGACGGCGCCGGCTGGCACCAGCCGTTGTTGCAGGTGCAGGAAGGTTTCGATGCCGGCGAAGCCTTGCGCCGTCAGTTGCTGCATTTCATCGCAGTTGCCCAAGGCCAGGCTCAGCCGCTGATCAGCGCCGCCGATGCCGGTCGTACCCTGGCACTGGTCGAGGCCATCCGCCAGGCGGCGGAGAGTGGACAGACCAGCACCCCCGAAATCATCTGATAAGCGAGTCATCATGAGCGAACGTATTCTGTCCCTGGCTGCCCTCACCGTCCTCGAAGTTTCACCGCCGGAAATGGTCGATATCGCCGCGCGCACTGGCTACAGCCATGTAGGCCTGCGCCTGGTGCCGGCCACGGCCGAGGAGTACCACTTTCCATTGATGGCTGACGCCGGATTACGCGCGCAGACGCTCAAGCGCCTGCGTGATACCGGGATCAAGGTGGCGGATATCGAGATTCTGCGTCTGAAGCCCGATACCCGGGTCAGCGACTTCGAGGCCATTTTCGACGTGGGCGCCGAGTTTGGCGCTACAGACGTATTGATCGCTGGTAACGACCCGGATGAAGCGCGTCTGACCGACAATTTCGCCGCCGTGTGTGACCTGGCCGCGCCATTTGGTTTGTTCCCGCACCTGGAGTTCATGCCCTGGACCAACGCGCGCGACCTGACCCAGGCCAAGCGCATCGTCGATGCGGCCAACCGGCCCAACGGCTGCATCCT
The DNA here is from genome assembly GCF_002843095.1 of Pseudomonas sp. YY-1. Lineage (NCBI taxonomy): Bacteria > Pseudomonadati > Pseudomonadota > Gammaproteobacteria > Pseudomonadales > Pseudomonadaceae > Pseudomonas > Pseudomonas sp. YY-1. Next base: position 84,490 of record NZ_PJLX01000005.1, read on the forward strand.
GGTCGATGCCTTCCACTTCGATCGCTCGGGTTCGAGCCTGGCGGACCTGGCGCAGGTGCCGGCCGAACGCATGCGTTACGCGCAACTGTGTGATGTCAACGGCCCGCGTCCGGATGACATGGACGAGATCTTGCGCCAGGCGCGCAACGAACGGCGTTTCCCCGGTGATGGCGACAGCGACTTGCTAGGTCTGCTGCGTGCGCTGCCGCCGAGTATTGCCCTGAGCCTGGAAATACCTACACGGCAACTGCTCGAGCAGGGCGTCAGCGCGCTGCAGCGGGCGCAGATGGCCATGGACAAGACCCTGCGACTGCTGGAGCGCTTGTAGCGCCTCGATGCCGCCTGTCACCCGCGGGTCGAATACTGTCACGCGGGTCATAGGCGGCACGATATGGCGGTCTGTATAGTTAGCTACCTATCTATGGTTGCGCGGCTTGCCGCATCCCGAGTACCCCATGAGCTCCAAACCGCTATCCGGCGTCAATCATCCACTCAAGGGCATTGCGCTGATGGTGCTGGCGACCTTTCTGTTCGCCAGTCACGATGCGATTTCCAAGTACCTGTCCGGCTTCTATCCGATCATCCTGATCGTCTGGGCACGCTACGTCGTGCATACCCTGTTGATGGCCGGCATCTTCCTGCCACAGTCGGGCTTGCGCGTGCTTCGCACCAAGCGTCCAGGTTTGCAGGTGTTGCGGGCGCTCAGCCTGCTTGGCGTCAGCCTGCTGTTCACCACGGGCCTGATGTTCATGCCGTTGGCTGAAGCAACGTCGGTGATCTTCCTCGCCCCCTTGCTGGTGACTGCCCTGTCGGTGCCGCTGCTGGGCGAGAAGGTCAGCCGCGGGCAGTGGGTCGCGGTGATCGTTGGCTTTGTCGGCGTGATGATCATCGTCCATCCCGGTGGCGATCTGTTCACCCCGGCGGTGTTGTTACCGCTGAGCGCTGCACTGTGCTTCAGTCTCTATCAGATACTGACTCGGCGCCTTAGTACCGTGGACAGCGCCACCACCAGCAACTTCTTCGCCGGGCTGGTCAACACCCTGGTGATGAGCCTGCTGGTGCCGTTCTTCTGGCAGATCCCCAGCGTCACGCATGGGCTGATGATGCTGGCGTTGGGGGGCTGTGGCATGGCCGCACACTTGCTGCTGACGCATTCCTTCCGTTACGCGGCGCCGGCGATGCTGGCGCCGTTCGGCTACGGGCAGATCATCTTCGCCGGGCTGCTGGGTTTGTTGGTGTTCCAGCATCAACCGGACAGCACCGCGCTGGTCGGTATTCTCATCATCTGCCTCAGTGGTCTGGCGGCGGCCTGGCAGAATGGGCGAGGGCGTCAGAAATCATAGTTGTTCGATAATCGAACAGAAAACTAACCAGTTCGTTCATTTTGAATTGCCGATATTCCCGCCCCTGCCAATAATCCAGGCTACGAACAATCCATGAGCGCCGACCAACCGGCCGAGTGAGGGCTCATGAGCGCGTCTTGCCTCCCTCACTTTGCCCGCCACGGCGCCGCCTTAGCCCGGAGCCGTCTATGCAGCGTTCAATTGCCACCGTTTCCCTCAGCGGTACCCTGCCAGAGAAACTCGAAGCCATCGCCGCGGCCGGTTTCGACGGTGTGGAAATCTTCGAGAACGACCTCCTCTATTACGACGGCAGCCCTACCGAGATTCGCAAGCGCTGCGCCGACCTTGGCATCGCCATTACCCTGTTCCAGCCATTTCGCGACTTCGAAGGCTGCCGCCGTGATCGTCTGCAGCGCAACATCGACCGCGCCGAGCGCAAGTTCGACCTGATGCAGGAACTGGGCACCGACCTGGTGCTGGTGTGCAGTAACGTCGCCGCCGATTCGCTGGGCGACGAAGAAATCCTTGTCGACGACCTGCGTTTGCTGGGTGAGCGCGCCGGTGCACGCGGCCTGCGTATCGGCTATGAAGCGCTGGCCTGGGGGCGTCACGTAAACACCTATCAGCAAGTGTGGAACCTGGTGCGCCAGGCCGATCACTCGGCCGTCGGGATGATCCTCGACAGCTTCCATACCCTGTCGCTCAAGGGCGACCCGAGCGCCATCGCCGAGATTCCCGGGGACAAGATTTTCTTCGTGCAAATGGCTGACGCGCCGATCCTGGCGATGGACGTGTTGGAGTGGAGCCGCCATTTTCGCTGCTTCCCGGGGCAGGGCGAGTTCGACCTGGCCGGTTTCCTCGCGCCGATCCTGCGTGCTGGCTATCGCGGCCCGCTGTCGCTGGAGATCTTCAACGATGGCTTCCGCGCCGCACCACCGCGGCAGAACGCGGCCGATGGCTTGCGCTCATTGCTCTACCTCGAGGAAAAGACCCACAAGCGTCTCGAGAAAGAGGGGCATCAGATCGAGCCGGGCGTGCTGTTCACTCCGCCGGCGGCCCATCCCTACGCTGGCATCGAGTTCCTCGAGTTCGCCGTCGATGAGGCGGTGGGGGCACGCCTGGCCGGTTGGCTGGAACGTCTGGGTTTCGCTCACGCCGGTCAGCACCGTTCCAAGGATGTCAGCCTGCTGCGTCAGGGCGATATCAATATCGTGCTCAACGCCGAGCCTTACTCTTTCGCGCACAACTTCTTCGCATCCCACGGCCCTTCATTGTGCGCCACGGCATTGCGGGTCAAAGATGGTGCCGATGCACTGCAGCGTGCCTGCGATTATCACGGCCAGCCCTACCGAGGCCTGGTCGGCCCGAACGAGCGCGAGGTGCCGGCTGTACGCGCTCCGGATGGCAGCCTGATTTATTTGGTGGAGCAGGCTGGTGAAGGCCAGACCATCTACGACACCGACTTCAGCCTGAACCCGGCCGCCACGGCTACGGGCAGCCTGCAACGTATCGACCACATGGCCCTGGCATTGCCGGCCGATTCGCTGGACAGCTGGGTGCTGTTCTACAAGAGCCTGCTGGACTTCGAGGCTGACGACGAAGTGGTCCTGCCCGACCCCTACGGCCTGGTGAAAAGCCGCGCGATTCGCAGTCGCTGCAGCTCGATTCGCCTGCCGCTGAATATCTCGGAGAACCGCAACACGGCGATCGCCCATGCGCTGTCCAGCTACCAGGGCTCCGGTGTGCACCACATCGCGTTCTCCTGCGAGGACATCTTCGCCGAGGTGGCGCGGGCCAAGGAATCGGGTGTGCCGCTGCTGGAAATCCCGCTGAACTACTATGACGACCTGGCCGCGCGCTTCGATTTCGACGATGAGTTCCTGAGCGAGCTGGCTTACTACAACGTGCTCTATGATCGTGATGCTCAGGGCGGCGAGCTGTTTCATGTCTACACCGAGCCGTTCGAGGAGCGCTTCTTCTTCGAGATCATTCAGCGCAAGGGCGGTTATGTCGGCTATGGCGCGGCCAACGTCGCGGTACGCCTGGCGGCCATGGCCAAGGCGCGCAGCGGTGCGGTGAAGAAACCGAGGCTTTGATTCTGGTCTGACGGTGACCCTGATGGGCGATGCTGCCCATTAACTGTGCGGCCTGCCATAATCCGTACACCAATACTTATAAAAAAGACCATTGCCGTATGACAGAAGCCGTTGCCAACCTGAACCCACCACCGACCGAGGTGGTGCGCAAGGTACGTAAGAACAACCCTGAGAAAACCCGTGAGAGCATCCTCCAGGCTGCCATCACGGAGTTCGTCCAGCAGGGGCTATCCGGGGCGCGGGTGGATGCCATCGCCGAGCGCACCGCCACTTCCAAGCGGATGATCTACTACTACTTCGGCAGCAAGGAGCAGCTCTACCTCGAGGTGCTGGTCAAACTCTACGGCGACATCCGCGGTACCGAGAGTCGCCTCGACCTGGCGTCCTTGCCGCCGGTCCTGGCGATTCGTCGGCTGGTGGAGTTCACCTTCGATCACCATGACCGCAACGTCGACTTCGTGCGCATCGTCAGCATCGAGAACATCCACTACGGCGAATACGTCAAGCAGTCGCCGGTCATCCGCCAGATGAGCAACGTGGTGCTCGATACCCTCGGCAAGACCCTGCGCCGCGGCGAGGAAGAGGGCGTGTTCCGCCCAGGCATCAATGTGCTGGACGTACACTTGCTGATGAGCTCGTTCTGTTTTTACCGCGTATCGAACCGGCATACCTTTGGGCATATTTTTGCCATCGACTTTCAGGGTGATGAGATAAAACAGCGTCACAAAGACATGATCTGCGAGGCTGTGCTGCGCTTCGTGCAGCGTTAGTTCGCGCATCCCAGGAGCCCCTGTCATCTCACTGACAGGGGCTTTTTTGTCCTCTATGGTTTGGCGATGCCGACCGACTCCGGCGAGATTGATACCGCCTTGGCCTTGTACATCGACCAGGTGGTGACTGACTGCCAGCGGTTGAGGAAGGTTGCGGCATCGTCTCCGTGGATGTTCAGGGTTTGGGCGCCGAAGTTCTTCAGGAAAGCCTGGTAGTCATCGCTCGCCACCGCATTGGCGTAAGCCTTGACCAGCACTTGCTTGATCTCGTCCGGGGTGTCCTTGTGGACGAACACGCCGTAGAACGGGCCCCATGGCAGGTACTGCGCCAAGTCCGGCAGGGTTTTGGTGATTGGCTCAACGCCTGGCAGTTCTGGCAGCTCATCCGTGGAAAATACTGCCAATGCGCGGAATTTCCCTGACGCAACCATCTCTTTGCTGGCGGCGAAGGACAGTGGCGTGAAGTCGATATGCCCACCAAGCAGAGCACTGACGATCGGGCCTTCGCCTTGGAAGTTGACTTCTCGAACCTTGAGATCTTCAACTGCACGGAACATCGAGAAAACGGTGTTCTGTAACGCTCCAACGCCGGTACTGCCCATACGGATACTGCCCTCGCCCTGGCGGATGGCATCGAGCAGGTCGTCCATGGTTTTCCATGGGCTGTCGGCTTTGACTGCGATCAGAACGTTGTTCTGGGCAATGATGTTGATCGGGTAGAAGGCGCTGTAGTCGAAGTCCGCCAGGCCCATCACTTGATATAGCTGCGGGTTTTCTGCGCCCAGCAGCAGGGTATAACCGTTGGGGCGTTGCTGCCTGACGTAGGTGCCACCGATGAGCGCGGTGCCGCCAGGACGGTTGGTGATGACCAGCTTGGTGCCAAGTTCTTTCTCGACATGAGCGCTCAGGCTGCGCATCACGTTATCGGTGGCGCCACCGGCACCCCATGGGACTATGGCCTGGATACTGCGTTCGGGGTAGGTGGCGTGAGCCGGTAATGTGATGCTGAGGGCGCTGAGTCCGAGAGCTGCGCCGGTCAGTAGGGATTTGAGCATGTGGATGTTCTCCATCGGTTGTTGTTGTGAACCCCTGTTCAGGCCGGGGTATACCTTGTCTTGCTGGTGAGTCGAGAGCAGACGAGGCGCCCAGCTACAGCGCCTGTGCCTCCTGCCGGGTGAGAGTGAGGTGGCAGGATGTGCTGGCGTTGGCCAGCGCCAGGCCGGCCAGGTAACCGAAGGTCAGCGCGGGGCCAAGGGTGATGCCGCCGCTGGGGTAATGGCCGGCCATCACGCTGTTCATATCGTTGCCCACGGCGAACAGTCCGCTGATTACGTGGCTGTCACCGTCCAATACGCGCGCGTCGGCATCGGTGCGCAGGCCGGCAAAGGTGCCCAGGCTGCCGGGGTGCAACTTCACCGCGTAGAGGCGTCCGCGCAGGGCGCGCAATGAGGCATTGGGCTGCTGTAGCACCTCGCCCTGGGCTCGGTTGTAGGCCGAGCGACCGCGCTGGAAATCGGGGTCTTCACCTTGGCTGGCGAAGCGATTGAAGCGCTCCAGCGTGGCTTGTAGTGCCGGCGCATCGATGGCGCAGCGGGCCGCGAGTTCGGCGCTGTTGGTGCCGCTGTGCAGATAGCCACAACGCTGGTAGTAGCCATCGCTGAATGGCAGGGGCTTGGCCCAGCCAATGCCGTAGCGCCAGCGCGCCCTGGCGTCGCAGATCAGCCAGGCTTCGATGGGCTCGCCAGCGGGCGTGGCCTCGATCAGCGCGTTCATGAAGTCGTGATAACAATCGGCTTCGTTGGTGAAGCGCTTGCCATCACGACGCACGGCGATGAAGCCCGGTTTGGCCCGGTCGACCAGATGCGGGAAGTTGCCGATGCTGCCATCACGACGCGGCACGCGCGAGACCGGTGCCCAGGCGCCGGCATGCGCCAGGTCTGCAGCGACCACGGCCCCTACCGCTTCGCCCAGGCGCAGGCCATCGCCACTGTTTTCCAGCGGGGCGGCGCTGTGATGTCCGGTACCGGTGGGGGCGTGCGCGATCAGTTGGGCGATGCGCTGGCGATCATGGGGAAAGCCGCCGCAGGCCAGCACCACGCCGCGGCGCGCATTGACCAGCAGTTCGCCCTGCGCCTGTTGCAGCACGGCGCCGTAGACCCGACCGTTTTCGTGCAACAGTTGGCGAGCGGGACTGGCACATAACAGCTCAACTTGGCGATCCAGGGCGCTACGTAGCAGGCGCGCCACCAATGCGTTGCCGTTGACCAGTTGCATGCCGCGACCTTGTAGCAGGCAGTCGCGCATATGACGCAGCAGACGGCTGGCCACATGCAGGGCGGCGCGTGGTGAGCGTCGGGTGTTGAAGAAGGCCGCCATGTCGGCGCCGCCGGCGATGCCCATGCCGAAAAGGCTGACGATATCCAGCGGTGCGCGCATCCGTTTAAGTTCGTCGCCGAGTAGGCGTCCGTCGAACGGCTGGGCGCACAACGAGCGCCCGCCGGCTGCCGAACCATCGCCATCGCGCATGTCCGGCATGCGGCTGCCTGAGTAGAACTGCACGGCAGTACGCTTGTGGAAGAACTCGACCATCTCCGGGCCGCGTTGCAGGTAGGCCTGCTGCAGCGCGTCGAGTCGCTGACAATGGGTCTGCTCGCGCAGGTAGCGCTCTGGCGCATCGCCTTCTTCGACCATACCTTCAGCCTTGGCCAGCGGGTTGCGCGGTATCCATAGCCAGCCGCCGGACCAGGCGCTGGTGCCGCCGAGTTGTTCGGCCTTTTCCGCGACCACCACGCTCAAGCCATGCTCTGCCGCGGTCACTGCCGCTGCCAGCCCGGCAGCGCCGGAGCCGATCACCAGTACGTCACAGTCGAGCGTACGCCTAGCCTGCTTGTTCTTGTCGTTTTGCATGGGCGAGCGAGTCCTGCGCAGGCACCGTGGCGCCTGCGTTTGTAGTGGGTAGGAAGCTAGGTCAGGTCACTGCAGGGGCGAGAACCCGGTCGGTCGCAAGATGCGCGACTCCAGGGTGACGACCGCATCCAGTTCCTTGTTCTTGCGGCCGAAGGCAGCCCAACGCGGGTCGGCAGCCATGGCGGCGCGGCGCTTGCTGCGATCATCTAGGCTGTCGTAAGCCCAGATGTGCACCACCTGATTGGCTTCACCGAACTCGGTGGTGAAGAAACCGACGAGTTGCCCCAGGTGCTCGCTCTGTACGGCCAGCGCATCGCTCTGATACAGGGCCAGCCAATCGGCCATGCGGGTAGGTTTGAGGGTGTAGGTGCGCATTTCGTAGAACATGAATTACTCCTTGGGCGTCGTGGTGGCCGAGGCGAGGCGCTCGGCGATATGGGTGGCGGCGATGTAGCCGAAGGTCAGGCCCGGGCCGAGGGTGATGCCGGGGCCGGGGTAGGTACCGTCCATGATCGAGTTCATGTCGTTGCCGCCGGCGTACAGGCCTTCGATGGGCTTGCCGTTGTTGTCCAGTACGTTGGCGAAACGGTCGGTACGCAGGCCGCGTGCCGAGCCGAGATCGCCGGTATGGATCTCGATGGCGTAAAACGGGCCACGTTCCAGTGGCGCCAGGCATGGGTTCGGGCGGCGGGCCGGGTCGCCCATGTAGCGGTTATAGCTGTTGCCGCCTTTTTCGAACGCACGGTCGACGCCTTGGCGAGCGTCCTGGTTGTAGCGCTCGAGGGTCTGGCGCAGGGCGAGCGGGTCCAGGCCAATGCTCTGCGCCAGTTGCTCGATGGTTTTGCCTTGCTTGAGGTAGCCGGAGGCAACCAGTGCGCTGTTGTCCACCGGGCTTGGCCGAGCCAGGCCCATGCCATAGCTGCTCATCGCGGTGGCATCACAGATCAGCCAACAACGGGTGTTGCCTGTGGCGAACATGGTCTGCACGAAGTGGTGGTAGGAGTTGGATTCGTTGACGAAGCGCTGGGCGGCCTGGTTGACCGCAATCACGCCGGGCTTGGCGCGGTCGGTCACCAGATGCGGGAAGCGCTCGCGTTCGCCATTGGCATGCACTGCTTCGGAAACCGGAGCCCAGAAGAAATTCGCTGCCAGGCCTTCTCCAGCTGCGGCATTGGCCGCTGTGCTCAGGCGCAGGCCGTCGCCGATGTTGCTGGCCGGCGACATGCTCAGATGCGGATCGGGGCTGGGCGGGCGGAAGTCGGCAGCCATGGCGCTGGCAGCAAAACCTCCCATGGCGCAGACCACGCCGCCACGCGAGCGTACGTCCTGCGTGCGGCCATCGCGGGTGATACGGGCGCCGCGCACGGCGCCGTCCTCGATGATCAGTTCCTGCGCCTGGCTGTCCAGCCACAGCTCCACGCCATTGGCGAACGCGGTGGTGGCCAGGCGAGCGATCAGTGCGTTGCCAGTGGTCAGGCGGGTGCCGCGCGGGTGGCGCAGGCGATCCAGCACATAGCGGCTCATCAGTTTGATGCAGTGCCACAGCGAGGCGGGCGAGCGACGGAAACTGAGAAAATGCTGGATGTCGACGCGGTTCACCATCATGCCGCCGAACAGCAGCATGCCCGGTGGCGGCATGCGCAGCTTGGCGAAGTGCTCGCCCAGGCGGTTGCCGTCGTACTCATCGATTTCCAGCGCGCGGCCGCGCTCGGTACCGCCGGGAGCATCGGGGTAATAGTCCGGTGAATGCGGGCGCAGGCTATAGCTCAACTCGGTGTTGGCATGCAGCCAGCGCATCGCCTCATGGCCTCGCTCGATGAAGGCGTCGATCAGTTCAGGGTCGTAGCCAGCGCCGATCACGTGCTGCAAGTAGCTGCGCATCGCCTCGGCGCTGTCCTTGGCTCCAGCGGCCTTGGCTTGGTCGGTGCCATAGATCCATACGGCGCCACCGGAAATCGCTGAGGTGCCGCCAAAGGTGGAGGCCTTCTCCACGATCAGCACCTTGAGGCCACGACAGGCGGCGGTGGTGGCGGCGGTAAAACCGGCGGCGCCGCTGCCCAGCACGATCAGGTCGTAGACCTGCGCGTTGCTTGCAGTGGTTTGAGTTGCGGCAGTTTGAATGGCTGCGTTCATCCTGTTCTCCTCACAGAACCAGCGCGGTTACGCCCATGAAGTGGCCGAGGTTGCCGGCCTGGGCCAGAGCCATCTGCGGGCCGGTCTGGATGCTGCAACCACGGGCCTTGGCCAAGGCCAGCAGGGGCGTGATTTCAGGGGCTGTCACCACATCGGCAACGTGTGCGCTGGCCGGCAGGGTCTGTAGCAGTGCTTCCGGCAGCGGCAACTCGCCGCTGTCGCCCATGCCCACCGGGGACGCGTTGGCGATCAGATCGAACTCGCTCAGGCTGTCGACTCGGGTGCTGACCGGCAGCTCGGGGAAGGCGCTGCACAGCAGTTGTGCGAGGGCTTCCACGCGCTCATGGCTGACATCGGACAGGGCCAGGGCCGAGGCGCCTGCCTGGCACAGCGAATAGGCGATGGCGCTGCCGACACCGCCGGCGCCGATGACCAGTGCACGTTTGCCCTTGGCATCGAACCCTTGCTGGCGACCGGCATTGAGGAAGCCTTCGCCGTCGACGTTGTCGCCGATCAGGCGACCGTCAGCCTCGCGGCGGATCACATTGACCGAGCGCAGGGCGCTGGCGCGCTCGCTGAGCGCGTCGAGGTGCTCGACCACCTGCTGCTTGTAGGGAATGGTCACCACGCAGCCACGCAGGTTCTGCCAGCCGCGCAGGGTGTTGAGGAAGGTGACCAGCGCCTCTGCGCTGATGTCGATCGGCAGCATCACCCGGTTGAGGGCGTTGCCTTCGAACCAGCGATTGAAGTTTTCCGGGGATTTCACCTGGGCGATGGGCGAGCCGACGATCGCGACCAGTTCTGTGGAGCCGTTGACCATGCAAGGTGCCTGCGTATTGGAGTTGTTGTTGGTCAGCATGGTGCGGCGAGTGCTGCCCCCTCACAACGCGGTAGATCGAGGTTTAGGTTGTTAATCGCATTATCAGTGCGATAATCGCGTTATTCGTTCGAATCCGAGATCAAGATGAAGAATCCAGTGATCCATCCGCGCGATCTGATTGCTGGGTTGCAGAAGGGCCTCACGCTGATGCAACTGTTCAGCGTTGAGACGCCGCGCCTGACGGTGCCCGATGCCGCCCGTCGTTGCGGCATGACCAGCAGTGCAGCGCGGCGCTTCCTGCTGACGCTGGTGCATGAGGGGTTCGCCGAGACGGATGGGCGCCACTACTGGCTGACGGCCAAGGCCTTGCGCATCGGCCAGGCGTACGTGGACTCGGCGCAATTGCCATTGATGCTGCGGCCGATCGTCGAGCAGGTGGCGCGCACGACCGGCGAGCACATTTCGGTGGGGGTGCGCGATGGCGACGACATCGTGCATATCGTGCGCAGCCGCTACAGCCATATTTCATCGTTGTCGATACGACCAGGTGCGCGCATGCCGCTGTACTGCACGGCCAGTGGGCGGATCTGGCTGGCCAATTTGCCGGCAGAGGCGCTCGATCAGTATCTGCAGCGTACCGAGTTGCGCAGCATCACGCCTTATACGCTGACCGACGCCGCGCAATTTCGTGAGGAACTGCAGAAGATCAATCGTCAGGGCTACTGCATGGTTGACGGTGAGTATGAGGTGGGTATGCGTGTGCTGGGCGTGCCGCTGCGTGATCGCAACGGCGAGCTGAAGGCGGCGATGGCGCTGACGACCCATGCATCGCGCATGGAGATCAACGAGATGCGTCAGCGCTACCTCACCCCGCTGTATGAAGCGCAGGCGCTGCTCAAACCAGTACTGGGCTAGCCTGCGTCAGTGACGAGAGGGCGCGACGCGCGCCCTCGGAGATGCTCAGCTGAAACTGGCGAAGTGTGCCTGCATTCGTTCGGCATCGGCCGAGCGGCCGCTGAACAGTTCGAACGCCTTGACCGCCTGGAACACCGCCATGGTGCCGCCATCCAACGTGCGGCAACCCAGGGCGCGGGCGTGGCGCAGCAGTTCGGTTTCCAGCGGGAAGTAGATAATCTCGGCGACCCACAACTCGGCGTGCAGCAGCTCCACCGGCAGCGGTGTGCCCGGCAGCTTGGCCATACCCACTGGCGTGGTATTGACCAGGCCGTCGGCTGCTGCCACTTCGGCAGCCAGGTCGGTGCCTACCACGGCACGCTCGCTGCCGAAGTGTGCGTTGAGGTTGTCAGCCAGGGCCTGGGCGCGGCCGGGCTCCACTTCGAATATGCACAGGCGTTCAACGCCTTCGGCGAGCAGGGCATGAGCCACGGCTGCGCCGGCCCCCCCAGCGCCCATCTGTACCACGCGACGGCGGGCCACGTTGGGCAGGCCGCGGCGCAAGCCTTCGGCGAAGCCCAGGCAGTCGGTGTTGTGGCCGACGCGTTTGCCGTCCTTGAGCACCACGGTGTTCACCGCGCCAATGCCACGCGCCTCGCTCGACAGTTCATCGAGCAGCGGGATGATCGCCTGCTTGGCCGGAAAGGTGATGTTTAGGCCGGTAAAGCCCATGTGCTGCGCCGCATCGAGCAGGCTCGGCAGCGCATCGAGGTCGAGGCCGAGCTTGTCCAAGTCGATCAGTCGATAGAGATAACGCAGGCCCTGTGCATCGCCTTCCCGTTCGTGCAGGGCGGGCGTGCGGGAGGCCTGAATGCCTTTGCCAATCAGGCCGGCAAGAATGCCATGGGTAACGGATGACATGTTGCTTAATCCTTGAGCGAGTGAGCGAAGTACTGCAGGCCCAGGCGGTAGCCCTGGCTGCCGAGCCCGCAGATCACGCCCACGGCGATGGGCGAGACGAAAGAGTGATGACGGAACGCTTCGCGCTTGTGCACATTGGACAGGTGCACCTCGATCACCGGCAGCTCGCTGGCCACCAGCGCATCGCGAATGGCTACCGAGGTGTGGGTCCAGGCTGCCGGATTGATCAGAATGCCGGCGCAGCGCCCGCGTGCGGCATGAATCCAGTCGAGCAGCTCGCCCTCGTGGTTGGTCTGGCGAAACTCGATCTTCAAACCGTGTTCGGCGGCGGTATCGGCGCAAAGCTGGGAAATGTCGGCGAGGGTTTCATGGCCATAGGTGGCCGGTTCGCGGGTTCCAAGCAGGTTCAGGTTGGGGCCATTGAGTACAAGAATGCAGGGCGTCATGGGGTGTCTCTTGTTGTTGTGACGTGACTGCGGGAAAAATGTACTAACTGGTTAATTCAGTCAATTCAGTGACGGCCAAACGGGTGTGTAAAAAAATGCCTGCTGCCCCCGGGTGGGGCGGCAGGCATCAGTAGATGCGCGGGTTACGACGAATCTCGGCAGAGCCGAAGAGGGTCAGGAAAGTGGGCGATTACCGCCCGTCGAGCGGGCTCAGTGGTTTTCGCCTGCCTGCGCCACCTGATTGCGGCCGCTGTGCTTGGCCAGGTACAGGCCTTCATCGGCTTTGATCACCAGGCTCAGTGGATCACGCTCGGGGGAGGGCCTGACGGTGGCAATTCCGATGCTCACACTGATTGGCGAGCCGGGTTTGGGCAGGTTGTGGGGAATACCTAGCGCTTCGACCGCGCGGCGGATTTTTTCTGCCTGCAGGCGCGCACCGCCGGCTGCGGTGCCAGGCATGATCACGGCAAATTCCTCGCCACCGTAGCGGGCCGCCAGGTCGGTGGCGCGTGTGCAACTGCCGCGCAGCGACTCGCCAACGCGGCGCAACACTTCATCGCCAGCGACGTGGCCGTGCTGGTCGTTGTAGGCCTTGAAATAGTCGACGTCGATCATCAGTAGCGACAGTTCGCTCTGGTCACGCAGGGCGCGCTTCCACTCGATCTCCAGGTATTCGTCGAAATGGCGGCGGTTGGCCAGGCCGGTGAGACCGTCGGACTTGATCAGGCGCTGCAGCACCAGGTTGGTATTGAGCAACTGCTGCTGACTCTCGCGTAGTGCACGGTAGGCTTCGTCGCGCTGCAGCATGGTCAGGTAGGAGCGCGAGTGGTAGCGAATGCGTGCGAGCAGCTCGATCACGTCCGGCAGTTTGACCAGGTAATCGTTGGCTCCGGCGGTGAAGGCGGCGCTCTTGACCTTGGGGTCTTCCTTGGTCGACAGCACGATGATCGGCACATCACTCAGGCCGGGCGCCGCGCGGTATTGGGCGAGCAGCTCGAGGCCGTCGACACCGGGCATGATCAGGTCCTGAAGGATCACCGTCGGCTTGATCTGCTGGGCCACGCTCAGCGCCTGGTGCGGGTCGGAGCAGAAGTGGAAGTCGATGTCGCTCTCTTCACTCAGGGCACGTCGCACGGCTTCGCCGATCATGGCCTGGTCGTCGACCAGCAGCACCATCATCGAATAGTCGGGCAAGCCGTTATGATGGTTGGAGTTATCTTGAGGCCGTTGCATAAGCGCGTCTCCGCCTTTTTTCGTAGGTTACGCGGCTGCTTTGGCCGCGGTTGGCGTTTTTAGCCCAGGCGCTCGATCAGGCGCGCGGGAATTCTGTCCAGAGCTAGCACTTCTGCTGCGGCACCCAGCGCGACGGCGGCCTTGGGCATGCCGTAGACGGCGCTGCTGGCCTGGTCCTGGGCGATGGTGTGAAAGCCGCGTTCGCGCATCAGCTTCAGGCCCCTGGCGCCATCGCGCCCCATACCCGTCAGCAGCACGCCAATCGCTTCACCTTGCCAGTAGGTGGCCACACTTTCGAAGAATACATCGATAGAGGGTCGGTAGACCTGATCGGCGGGTTCGCGCCGATAGACCAGGTGTCCCTCCGGCGCCAGGTACAGGTGGTTGTTGGTGCCGGCCAGCAGCACGGTCGCCGGTTGCAACCCTTCGCCTTCCCGCGCCAGGCGCACGGGTATGTGCGATTCACTGCCGAGCCACTGGGCCATGCCGGCGGCGAAGACTTCGTCGACATGCTGCACCAGCACGATGCTGGCAGGAAAATCCGCCGGGATCTGCCGCAGCAGCTCCACCAGCGAGGCTGGACCGCCCGCCGATGCACCGATGGCCACCAGGCTCTTGCTGCGGCCTTCAGTGCTGCGCATGGGTGTCGGTTTGACCGAGCGCGAGGTCTTGTGGCCGATCATCCAGGCGATGTTGTGGATCTTGCGCCGCACGGTCGCGGCGTCGAGCACCTGCTGCGGGCCAAGCGACGGCGCGGCAACCACATCCAGCGCACCGGCGCCCATGGCGTCGAACACCCGTGACATGTTGCGCTCGACATCCGAGGTGACGATGAGAATGGCGCAGGGGGTGTCGTGCATGATCCGTCGGGTCGCTTCCACGCCGTCCATGCCGGGCATGAGCATGTCCATCAGCAGCAGGTCGGGTAGGTCGTCGCGGCAGCGGCTGACCGCTTCCTCGCCGTTGCTGGCGACCCAGATCAACTGGTACTCAGGTTCTGCCGCCAGCGCACGGCGCAGGGCTTCGACCGCCAGGGGCGTGTCGTTGGCAATGGCGATCCTCATTCTCGGGCCTCACCGATCAGGGTTTGTACGGCGTCCAGCAGCGCTTCGTCGTGGAAGCTGGCCTTGGCCAGGTAATAATCGGCGCCGGCCTCCAGGCCGCGGCGGCGATCTTCCTCGCGATCCTTGTACGACACCACCATCACCGGCAGTGAGCGCAGGCGTGGGTCCTGGCGCACCAGGGTGACCAGTTCGATACCGTCCATGCGCGGCATGTCGATATCGGTGATCAGCAGGTCGAAGGTCTCGGCACGCAGGGCGTTCCAGCCGTCCATGCCATCCACGGCGACCGATACCTGATAACCGCGGCTTAGCAGCAGTTTGCGCTCCAGTTCGCGTACGGTGAGCGAGTCATCCACCACCAGCACGCGCTTGCTGACAGTCTGGCGCGCATGGCTGGCATGGTCGACACGCTCCAGGTGACCGGTGTCAAGCAATTTACTCACCGAGTTGAGCAGGTCGTCGACGTCGAGGATCAGCACCGGCGTGCCGTCGTGCAGCAGAGCGCCGGCCGCGACGTCGCGCACCTTACCCAGGCGCCCATCGAGGGGCATCAGCACCAGGGTGAACTCGCCGAGGAAGGCTTCGACCGCCAGACCGTGGTATTGCTCGCGGTCGCGAATCAGCACGATGGGGATGCTGTCATCATCGCCCTGTTTCTCATTGCATCGCAGCAGCTGTGCAGCGGAGATCAGGCCGACGTGTTCGTCCTCCAGCCAGAAGTGCTGGCGCCCCTCAAGCTGGACGATGGCGCTGCGCGGCAGGCGCAGCATGCGTTCGATCTGCGCCAGCGGGAAGGCATAGGCCTCGCCGCCGATGGTCACCACCAGCGCGCGCACCACCGAGAGCGTCAATGGCAGTTCGAGGTGGAACAGGCAGCCCTGGTCGGGGTTCTGCAGCAGCCGCACGTTGCCGCGCATGCGGCGAATCTCGTGTTGCACCACGTCGAGGCCGACACCGCGCCCGGAGACTTCGGTGACCTGCTGGCTCATGCTGAAACCGGGCAGGAAGAGGAAGGCCAGCAGCTCTTCCTCGGTCATCTGCTCGACCTGCTCGGCGGTGGCGAAACGGCGTTTGATCACCGCCTGGGCAACGCGCTCGAGGTCGATGCCAGCGCCGTCGTCGCTGACCTCCAGCACCAGCATGCCGGCGTGATGACGCGCGCGCAGTTGCACCACACCTTCTTCCGGCTTGCCCTTGCGAGCGCGTAGCGCCGGCGGCTCGATGCCGTGATCGACAGCGTTGCGCAGCAGGTGCGTCAGGGGGGCTTCCAGGCGCTCCAGTACGTCGCGGTCGACCTGGGTGTTTTCTCCCTCGATTTCCAGGCGCACCTGCTTGCCCAGCGAGCGGCCCAGGTCACGCAGCATACGTGTCTGCCCGGTGAGCACGTCGGCGAAGGGACGCATGCGTGAAGCCAGGGCCAGGTCGTAGAGTTGCTGCGTGCGTTGCCCGCCGTACCAGACGAAGTCGTCGAACAGTTCCTGATGGGCTTGCAGCTGTTGCTGGCATTCGATCAGCAGGTTGCGGCTCTCGGCGAACAGCGCCTGGGCGGAGGCGTCCAGGTCCGTGCCGAGCAGGTGCTCGCGCAGGCTCTCCAGGGTACGTCGTGCCGACTCCTGCTGGCGCTTGAGGCGATGCAGCGAATCGTTCAGCGGCTTGGTGCGCTGGAACTCCACCAGCGATTTACCGGACAGGTCGATCAGGTGATCGAAGCGTTCGGCCGACACCCGCAATACCCGACTGATGCGTTCGTCGGCGACCGGCTCGGCTGCTTGTGGCGCAGTTGTCGGGAGTGGTTCGGGTTTGTTGGGGGCTGCCGTTTCGGCGACAAACGCGGCGCTTTCACCTGGCTGCACGCGCAGCGCCGGCACGGCGTTGCCAAGCAGCACCTGCAGGCGCGTGGTGACGGTTTCCACCCGCGCTTCCAGCTCGGCGTCCTGTTGCGCCTGGCCGATGCGCAGGAGCAGGTCGGAACCTTGCAGCAGGGCGTCGATGTGGTCGGGCAGCAGGCGCAGCAGGCCTTCCTGGGCGGCGACCAGCAAGTCTTCCATGGCGTGGGCGACCTGCACGCCATTGTCCAGGCCGACGATGCGCGCTGCGCCCTTGAGCGAGTGCGCGGCGCGCATGCAGGCTTCCAGCTGGCTGGCGTTGGTCGGGTCACGCTCGAGAATCAGCAGGCCGGTATCGAGCACCTGCTTCTGTGCCTCGGCCTCCAGCCGGAACAGGTCGAGTAGCGATGCATCCCTCATCTGGTCCGGTGTCACGCGAGGCTCCCGATCATGGTTTGCAGCAACTGTTCGTCGTCGAGCAGGGTAATGCTCTGTTCCTGCCATTGCAGGACGCCGGCGGTGAAACGGCTGATGGCGCGCTTGTCGTCGTGTTTGGTGCTACTGATGCGCGCTACGGGGATTCGCTGGATGCCGCTGACTTCATCCACCGGTGTCACCAGCGGGCCACTGCCGCTTTCCAGAATCAGCATGCGCGGTATCACCCGGCGTTCGCTGCGGCGCGCATCCTGTGGTGTGTCGAGGTCGAGCAGCTCGGCCAGCGACAAGCAGGCGACCAGGGTGCCGCGCACGTTGGTTACACCCAGCAGGCCACGGCTGTTGCGGTGCGGCAGCACGTGAATCGGCGATACCGGCATGACTTCGGCCAGGCAGCGCGTGGCGATGGCCAGCCATTGCTCGCCAAGGCGGAAAATCAGCAGCGAGCGCTGTTCGCCCTGCGCCTCTTGAGTTTCGCCCTGGCCGTAGTCGTCATCGCCGCGTTCCAGCGTACTGCCGTAACGGTCGAGCAGGGCGATGGCCGCCGCGCCGTAAACCTCGCAGTTGCGGCAATGGATATGCCGCTCCAGCTGCGGGCAACTCTTGTCGCCGAATACGCCGATGCGATTCCAGCAGTCGTCGACGGCGGGTTGGCTGTATAGCAGGTCCTGATCAGTCACCTTCGCCTACCTCGGGGTTCTGCGCTCGTCGATACAGGCGCTGGGCTCCGGCTGGGTCGCCCTGCGCTTCCAGGTGTGCGGCCAGATGAGTGAGCGCCTCGCGGTGCTGTGGTTCGAGATAGATCGCCTTGCGGTAGTAGGCGCAGGCCTGATCACCCTGGCCTGCCGCGTCGCAGAGCAGGCCCAGCCAGTAATAGGCTGTAGCGCTGGGGCCGTTCTGCTGCAAGTGCTGCTCAGTGCGCTGGCGCGCCTCGTCGGTGCGGCCGGCGTTGGCCAGGCTGGCGACGTCGGCCCAGGTATCCGTTACGACCGTTGCCGGCACCGCTGCGCTGAGTGTTCTACCCAGCGGTCGTGGTCGGCTTGGCGGGACAGGGCGCGGCACCGTAGCCACCGCCGGGCGCGAACGCGGGGCAGGCGCTCGTGATGCTGCGCTGATGGGCGTCTGGGCCGGGGCCAGGCGAAAGGCGAAAGTCTGCTGCCGGCCCAGCGCCTGCAAGCCGTTCTGGCTGGCCAGGCTGGCCTCGGCCGGGCCGATGAACAGCGTGCCGCCTTCCTGCAGTTGGCGCTTGAGCAGCTCCAGCACGCGTACCTGGGTCGGGCGGTCGAAGTAGATCAGCAGGTTGCGGCAGAAGATGAAGTCGTAGCTGGGCTCGCCGGCGAACAGGCTGGGATCGAGCAGGTTACCGGTGCGCAGCCTGACGCACGTGCGCACCCGTTCGTCGAGGAGAAAACTTCCGGCGTCCTGCTCGTGAAAGAAACGATCGCGAAAGGTCAGGGCATCACCGCGGAACGAGTTGCGCCCGTAGAGGCCCTTGCGAGCCTGCTCCAGCACCTTGTCGCTGACATCCAGCGCGTCGATCTGGAACTGCTCGGCGGAAAAACCGGCATCGAGCAGGGTCATGGCGATGGAGTAGGGCTCCTCACCGCTGGAGCTGGGCAGGCTGATCAGGCGCAGCGGCCGGCCCCCGTGCAACTGCACATGACGCTCCTGAGCCAGGCTGGCCAGCGCATTGAACGACTCCGGGTAGCGGAAGAACCAGGTTTCCGGCACCACCACTGCTTCCACCAGCGCCTGCTGTTCGCGCGTCGAGCCGCCAAGGGTGGTCCAGTAGCCTTCCAGGTTCTGCTGGCCGAGGGCGCGCATGCGTTGGCGCACGGCGCGTTCGATCACCGTGCGGCCTACCGATTCGGCTTCCAGGCCGATACGGCTTTTCAGCAGGCGCTCGATATGCTCGATCATGCCGTCAGGCCCGCTGCGTCGGTTGGAACAGCAGGGCGCGTACCTCGTCGTCGAGCAACCCGGCGACCTCGATGCGCTGGATCATGCCACGGGCATCGCGCTGCAGCGGCCCCAGGTAGTCCGCCTGGCCCGCTTCCAGGCCGCTGGCCTTGAACGCCTCACTGGGCAGGCGCAGGGTGTCGGTGGCCTGCTCCAGAATCAGCCCTAGCACTGGCGACTGCTCACCCAACTGCAGGTCGAAGCGCACCAGCACCACGCGTGTGCTGCTGCGGGATTGGGCGGCGCGGCCCAGCACGCGATGGCTGAGATCGATCACTGGGGTCACCCGGCCGCGATGCTCGAACAGCCCGGCTACCCACAGCGGCGCTTCGGGCACCTGTTTCAGGCGGCGTAGCGGCAGCACTTCGACCACCTGACTGGCGGGAAGGGCGTAGCGATCATCACCGAGCGTGAACTGCAGGTGCAGCTCACCCGCTGCTGCTTTGCTGGGGGCTGGCATGTTCAGACCTTGAAGCGGCTGACGCCAACGCGCAGGTTGTTGGCCACCTGGTTGAGTTCATCGATGGCGGCGCCAGCCTGACGCAGCGAATCGACGGTCTGGCTGCTGGCTTCACCGAGCTGCACCAATGCCTGGTTGATCTGTTCGGCACCGGTGGACTGCGCCTGCATACCTTCGTTGACCATCTGGATACGCGGCGCCAGGGCCTGCACCTGCTGAATGATCTGGCTGAGCTGGTCACCCATCTGCGCCATCTCGCCGATGCCGCGGCGCACCTCTTCGGAGAACTTGTCCATGCCCATCACGCCGGCCGATACAGCGGACTGGATCTCGCGCACCATCTGCTCGATGTCGTAGGTGGCCACGGCGGTCTGGTCGGCCAGGCGACGCACTTCCACGGCCACTACGGCAAAACCCTTGCCGTACTCGCCGGCCTTTTCCGCCTCGATGGCGGCGTTGAGCGACAGCAGGTTGGTCTGGTCGGCCACCTTGACGATGGTGGTGACCACCTGGGTGATGTTGCCGGCCTTCTCGTTGAGGATCGACAGCTTGCCGTTGACCACATCGGCCGCGCCCATCACCTGGTGCATGATCTCTTCCATGCGGGCCAGGCCCAACTGGCCGGTGCCGGCGAGAATCGAGGTCTGCTCGGCGTTGTCGGAGACTTCACCCATGGTGCGGACCAGATCGCGCGAAGTGGCGGCGATCTCCCGTGAAGTTGCGCCTATTTCGGTGGTGGTGGCGGCGGTCTCGGTGGCCGTGGCCTGCTGCTGGCGCGAGGTGGCAGCGATCTCGGTGACCGAGGTGGTCATCTGCACTGCAGAGCGCTGGGCGTTGCCGACCAGGTTCTTGAGCTCGCCGACCATGCTGTTGAAGCCCAGCTCGATGGCGTTGAATTCGTCGCGGCGGTGCATGTCGAGTTTCGCCGACAGGTCGCCGCTTTCCAGGGATTTGAGGATGCTGACGATGCGGTTCACGGGGGTGGTGATGGCGCTCATCAGCAGCCAGCCGCAGACGGCGGAGACGAGGATGGCCAGCAGGATGGCGATCAGTAACCCCGCTTCCATGATCCGCACTGCGCTGCGAATCTCACGCGCGGCGGCATCGGCCTGGCCGCGATTCATTTCGATCAGCTCGCTCAGCAGGCTTTCACCTTTTTCCCACTCGGGAAACACACGTTCGGCGCTGAATTGGCGAGCCTGTTTGGGTGCAAGGCTCGGCAGGCTATCGAGCAATTGCCCGTGGCGGTTCAGATACTGGTGCTGCACCTGACGGAACTGTTCGGCCAGCGCCAGCTCCTGCTCGTCTGCCGTGGCACTCTGGTAGCGGCCGAACTCCTCGTCGAGCGCCTGCATCTGCGTGGCGAACTGGTCGCGGTAGTTGTCCAGCAGGGTGGCAACGTCTTCATCGACGGCGCGCAACAGCAAGCGGCGAGTGTCGAGCATGTGACGGGACCAGAGCTCTTGTGTCTTGCTCGGGTAATACAGGCCCGGGATCGACTCGCTGCGGATGCCATTGGCCTCGTTCTCGATCTTGACCAGGCGCATGTAGGAGACGCCGGCCAGCAGGACCAGAATGGCGATGATCAGCAGGAAGCTGACGATGATTCGATTGCGTACGGTCAGGTTCATCATATCCACGTGCCCTGGCTGATCAATTTACCCATCAACTACAGCATACCGGCACATTGCCGTTTTGCCTGGGTGTAACGAATTTGTACAGGTTGCCTGGTGAAAGGCAATAAAAAAGCCGGCTTGTGGCCGGTGTTCTTGTTTTTCCATGTTGTTGATTATTAATGATTTAATTTTTTATTCTTGTCCTTGACCCACACTTTGACCCATTCCCTTGTCGTGGGCTTTCAATGAGTCTTCTTGTGCTTTCTCGTTTCGAGGGTGGGTTGGTCGAGGAATGCTGCGATCCAAATGATGCAGCTGCTTTTTGAGTTTCCTCTTCTCCTCTTCGTAGAACTTTTCCATTTCGGCTTCGATTAAGTGGTAGTACGCCATGCCTAGCTGGAGCTGGGAGAACGATGGCTGCTCCCATTTTATACCGTGATGTGCCAGCAACGACTGTGCCATGCCTAGCATCCGCGCGTTCTGATTCGCGAGGGCTTTGGCTGCTTCGGCCAGTTTCTCCATATCTTTGCCTTTGAGTGTGAGGTCGCGCTGCGCTCGGAGGTTGACTTCCTCTTGCTGATCAATCGCACAGAGCATTTCTGGCCCGTTTCGAATCAGCCTTCTGATGATCTCTGTCCGGTTTGTTTTTGCCGCAGAGGCCATCGCTTGAAGTTTATTTGCTTCGTTCTCGGTGAGCCGAAACGCATAGGTACTTTTCTTCGTCTTTTCTCGGCATCGCCTCGTTCTTATCCCATTTTTGCACTGCTTGAACAGGTCATCAGCGTTGCGGGAGCGATGCAGACGATCACTGATTAGTGCCTTTAGGTCGGCGGAAGAATGGTCATCTCGTGCACTAACAACCTTTTTCTTTATAAGGCTTTCGTAAACCCACTGGATTTCTCTTGGGGTCAAGGTGGCTAGCCAGTCGTCTGGAGTGAGTCGCTTGCGCAAGGGCGTGAGCCTATTCGTGGGGATGTCAGAGCCTAGACTACTCTCAGGAATCTGTAAAATGTGACACGTAATGTTTGTTCCAAGTTGAATGTAGCGATTTGACTTATTTTATAGGGGTTAAAATATGTGATTAAATCGGTGAGCCTTAGGCTAGATATGAGTGAGGTTCTATGTCCATCGCTGAGCTGCTCAAGCCGGCTACTGGCTTAACGCCGGAGGAGAGGTATGTCCTGGTTCGATTGGCTTTTCGTGCGCATACATCGGAGCCGCTGGATGTGGGAAGCAAGATGCTTGCGAAGTACTTTGGTATGCCTGATTCCGCATTTACCAAAGCGAAGGATGGCCTGATCGAGCATGAGATCTTGTTTGAGTCGAGCCTAGCAGCACCGAGCGGTCGACCTAGGGCTCAGCTGAAATGGGCAGAGGAATGGAGCCACGAGCTCATGGCTGAACTAGTGTCGAAAACACCTTATCTGGACGTGATATCTAAGTTGCTGAGTTCGTGCTCCCGAGCCTCTATGTCGGGCAAGGTTGTCGAGGCGCGGATGGCTGCGGTCAGGGCTGTTCGATCCAGTAAGAAGATTTCGTATGTGAATTGCCTTCTGCTCGTTGCGCTCTGGGCTTACGCTGATCGCTTTGGGGTAGTAGAGGGCGTTGGTGCAAAACTGATGTCTACGCTGACGGGGCTTGATAAGGAAAGCTTGAAGCACCGTCTTGGGCGACTAGTGGAGCAAGGCTTTATTTGTCATGTGATACCAGGTGGTTACTCGCGGATGCTTGGCGGTCGGTTGGAAAGTGTCTATGTGTTGAACTGCTCCCACCCCATTGTTTCTGGAGCAGGCGGTTTGCCCGAGTTGCTGGATTATTCATCTGTACGAAGTCAAAGGGCGAGCAGAGATCATTGGGACTGGACGTTACATCATCATCAAGAGCGGGTACGTCAGCTTGATCGTGATCCTCAGGGATACGGTGATGATCCCTGGGGGCGCTATCACTGGGTTCTGCGCCGGGAGGAGTCTGACGTGTATTTCAGGCAGCTACCGCTCCGGCTATGTGAGTACGCCTGCATTATCCTCGAGAGTGGTATCGAGCGGTTGAAGCACTCGGAGCTCCACCGCGTACTCAAACCCCTCATTCGTGCTGATTTCCAAGTACCCAAACCCTCTGATGGCGAGTTGTGGCGGCGGTCAGGGGTACCGCATGACATGCCTGAGCCTAGCTTGAGGGTAGTGTTGGATGAAGATGGATCGCTGGCCGAATTATCGGATATGGCACGAGTCATTTGCAGGTACGTTCTCCAGGTGGTTCAGGTTCTCCGGGCTTGTGTGAGGGATGAGACTCTTCCTGGATGGGCGAACTGCCGCATCATTTGGCTGCCGCACATTAGTGGTGATGAAGGGTTCATTGTGCTGCGCTCAAGAGCCTGAGAGCGCGCAAAACCAGTACTTTTTAACAAACCCTGGCAATCCTCTGAACGTATTACAGGAGCCCGTTCATGAGGATCATCCGTCTGAAAGAAGTCACCAACTCGACTGGCCTTGCTCGGTCGACTCTCTACAAGTACATCGCAGAAGACACCTTCCCTAAACCAGTTCCGCTTGGCGATCGCTGCGTCGGATGGGTTGAGGAGGAGGTGCACGACTGGATCATGGCCAAGATTGAGGCGCGCGATATGGCTGCGGGAGTCGGGCAGCCTGTCTCGATTTGAAGGTGTGTATTGATGCCCTGACCGGCTAAACCGGTCAGGGTATTTATGCCGCCTTGCTGCCAAATGCCCTCAGCTAACTCCCCGTCCTCTACGAATAGAAAATCTCTAGGTTGCTGGGAAAGTCTTGCCTCTGGTTTTCCTGGCTGGTCGATACCGTGCTGAGCGACGGGCTGCTTGTTCTAGTTATATACCTCAATACCTCATCAATCATACCCATAGCACCATGACCCGTAGCCATCAGAACTAGCTGCGCATGGTCATGACAGGGCGCTGTTGCTGACCACACAGCAACAGCACTAGCAGGCTCCGAGCAGTAAAAAAATACAGACCTTGCACCTGATATGTACTCACAACCCAGGTGCATCATCATGAACCATCGTCACACATCAAAAACCCTCTCTCAGTCCGATATCGCACTCCAGATCGAAGACTTGGTTGAAGCGGTAGAACGCAGCGAAGGGCCTGTGCAGTCGTTGACTGCCAGCGGCAAAACCAAACGTACCAAGCTCACTCGGTACTTCGAGAACCTCGATCAGATGCTGGCGCTAGTTAGCCACAGCGATGACTACCACTACGGGCCGTGCCTGCGGCTGTTCCAACAGGCGTGTTACGACGTCGGTGTGGAACACAGTCCACTGGTAGGGATCAATTCTTTCAATGAAGAAACCTCCCAGTACCGTGACTACAGCGATACGCTCAACTGCCTGGCTGAGCGTATCCGCCAACTGAATCGTGAACGCAGCTACCGTCGTCGTCGGGATGACGCACGATATCAGCAGCGCCAGCAGTCCCGTGAGGTGGCTGAATACGTTGACCAGGTACTGGATCGCTATGCCACGACCCTGGTGATCAGGGTCAACCTGTACTACCGCTCCGCTGCTAAGGCGAGGCTGAGGGTGGAGCATGTGTTTGCGGATTTGCACCGACTGATTCGGGCGCGTGAGCGCAATCCGATCTTCGACCATGAGACTGGTTACATCTGCCGTGTAGAGCAGGGAAAGCGTCGTGGGTACCACATCCATGCGGCCTTTTTCTTCAATGGCGCTATGGTGCGTGGCGATATCTACAAAGCGCAGCAGATCGGTGCCCTGTGGGAGCAGATCACCCGTAGTAGGGGGAGCTACGACAGCTGCAATCACAACAAAGCCCAGTACGGTGATAAATGCGGTATCGGGATGATTCACCGTCGTGACGAGCGGACTCGTGGCAATGTGCATCGTACGATGAGCTATCTGGTCAAGCGGTTTCAGCGACTTAGATTACGTCCGAAGGGGGCGAAGTGCTTGCGTAAGGGGCAACCTGTACTCCGGTAGCTTGGTATTGGTACGCCGCTAGCCCTATTCCCTGGGAAGGTGTGCTCGGTGGTGTGGAGATACGGTTGAGGCGGGCGTCAGCGTTTGACCGGAATAGGCTCCTCGAAGGGGCTGCTCCCTTGGTCTACTTAGCCGCTCGCCTGCTCGCCCTTCGAGCTCGTCAATTTAGCGCTGCTGACTCAGCGACCCGATAATCCGGCATTCCTCGATTACCCCACCATGGCAGCAGGACAGCAAGTGCTGCAGTTCGTTCTCCAGCCCCTGTAGGTCGTGGATGCGCAATCTCACCTGCTCCAACTGCTCGGCCACCTTGGCATCCACCGAGGCGCATGACGCTTGGCGGTGGTCGGAAAAAACCAGCAACTGACGGATGTCGTTAAGACTGAAGCCCAAGGCGCGGCTGCGACGAATGAACAGCAGTCGATCACGTTCCTCCGCTGTGTACTGGCGGTAGCCGGAAGCGTTGCGCGAAACCATGGGCAGCAGGCCCAATTGCTCGTAGTAGCGAATGGTTACCGCCTTGGTATCGGTTAGGCGCGCCAGTTGGCCCACAGTGAAGTTCGTCGTACTCATGGCACTTGACCTTATAGTCGCTATAACCCTCATTCTAACGACAAGATCGAGCGAACGAGGTACGGATCATGGACAGCTGCTGCGAAAACAAGGCCGGCGAACTGGCCCAGCTGCGCGCTAAACAGAGCCGAGTGCTCTATATCGTCCTGGCCGTCAACGTCGTCATGTTCCTGGTGGAGTTCATCGCCGGTTGGATCGCCAACTCAACGGCGCTGCTCGGTGACTCGCTGGACATGTTCGGCGACGCGTCGGTGTATGCCCTTACGCTGTTCGTCATGCACCGCAGTGTTCGAGCCCGCGCCGGAGCCGCGCTGTTCAAAGGCGGGTTCATGCTGTTGTTCGGCGTGCTGGTGGTAGCCGATGCTCTGCGCAAACTGATACTGCAGGAAGTGCCGTCTGCCGATCTGATGGGTGTCATCGGCACACTCGCACTGATCGCCAATGGCTACTGCTTCGCGCTGCTCTACAGCCATCGCTCCGATGACCTGAACATGCGTTCGACCTGGCTCTGCTCGCGTAACGACTTGCTGGCCAACAGCAGCGTGATTATCGCAGCAGGCATGGTCGCGCTGACAGGCAGCTTGTGGCCGGACATCCTCGTCGGCCTGGCCATCGCCGCATTGTTCCTGCACTCCGCCGGGCAGATCATCCGCGAGGCTTGGATAGAGTGGCGAGCCAGCGCGCCTGAGCCGCAGCAATGCCCACAGCCGTTGCTGGGTATCACCGAACCGACCGCTACGCCAGTCCAGTTTGAGCCGGCCAAGAGTTGCTGCGCGGGTGAGGCTCAGACAGCGAAGAAGGACACCTGCTGCGAACAGCCCCGAGCCGCCAGCACGCCGGTGAAGGGCTGCTGCTCGCCTAAGCAACAGGACTAGAAACTCATAACAACAAGGAGTACAGCGATGCGCAGACTCGTACAACTCGCGACTACAGCACTGCTGCTGATCGCCTCGACGGCGGCCATGGCCGAGCTGCAGGTCAGCGAGGCAAAGCTAAGGCTGTTGCCGGGTAACTTACCGGCGGCCGGCTATTTCACTCTGACCAACACCGGCAACCAGCCGGTGGTACTGACCGGCGCCCAGAGCACCGCCTTCCTCCAGGTGATGATGCATCGCAGCTCGCTGGAAAACGGCATGGCCAGCATGCAGCACGTCGCTCAGGTCGAGGTAGCCGCTGGCGCGACGTTGAAATTCGCCCCCGGCGGTTATCACCTGATGCTGATGCAGCGCCAACGCGAGTTGGCCCTGGGCGACCAAGTCGAAGCAAGCCTGCTCTTCGCCGATGGCCAGAGCCTGTCGGTGACCTTCACCACCGTACCGCCTGGCGCGGACTGAGGATCAGCAAATGACCACCCAAACGCCCTCGCATCTGTGGGCTCTCCTGCTCCTTGCCTGGCTGGTAGCGCTGGTGTCGACGCTTTCCGCACTCTTCATCGGTGAGGTGATGGGCCAGGCGCCCTGCGTGCTGTGCTGGTTCCAGCGCGCCTTCATGTTTCCCCTGGCGGTGATCCTGGCTATTGCCTGCTACCGCTCGGATTTCGCCGTCTGGCGCTATGCACTGCCGCTGGCCGGCATCGGTGCGTTACTAGCCTTTGTGCACGTACTGCTCTACGCCGGCTTGATTCCGCAGCCGATTCAACCCTGCACGGCCACCGGGCCATCGTGCTCCGGTGCCGGCATGACCATCTTCGGCGGCGTACCGCTGCCGGGGCTGGCGCTGTTCGCTTTCGTTCTGATCGTCATTTTGCTTGTCCTTATCCGTCGGAGAACCACCCCATGAACCGCCGTACTCTGGTCCTGATCATCAGCGTGGTGATTCTGATCGCCTTCGCTGCAGCCGCTTACTTCTACTCGCCGTCTGCGCCGCCCCCAGCGGAGCAGCCCGCTCAAGCCCAGTCCCCGGCACAGCAGGCAACTTCCAGTGCAGCCAATCTGGTTCGCTTCCACTCGCCGGTCTTCGGCCCTGCGCAGGCACCGGTCACCATCGTCGAGTTCTTCGATCCTTCCTGCGAGGCCTGCCGCGCCTTCTATCCCCATGTGAAGAAGATCCTCGACGAGAATCCCGACAGCGTACGCCTGGTGTTGCGCTACGTACTGTTCCACCAGGGCTCGGAAGAAGTCTCACGGCTGCTGGAAGCAGCTCGCAAGCAGAATCTCTACCCGCAAGTCCTGGAAGCGGTGCTTGAGGCTCAGCCAGGCTGGCATGACGATCCCAAAGTACTGGAAGCTTGGGTTGCCGCTGAGCGCGCCGGACTGGATATAGAGAAGGCTCGCGCAGACATGCATACGCCAGCCGTTGATGCGGTGCTGCAACTGGATATGCAGGATGTGAAGGCTGTAGGTGTCCAGGGCACGCCGACCTTCTTCGTCAATGGTCGTCCACTGGATAAGTTCGGCCCTGAGCCGCTGCGCCAGATGGTCGCCAGCGAAGTCGCCAAGGTCGGGAAGTGATGTCATGGGCGCATTGGAGAACCGCATTCCTCCGCCTTTAGTCGCCACCCTTTTTGGCTTGCTGATGTGGCTTGCAGCCCATCATCTGCCGGGTGCTCTGGAACTGAAAGTCGAGTGGCGTGCCAGCATAGCTCTGTTGGTGTTGCTGGCGGGCGTCGCCATCTGCTTGGCTGGCGTGCTGTCCTTCCGTGTAGCCCGTACCACGGTCAACCCGCTGAGGCCGGAAACGGCTTCGGCGTTGGTACGCTCGGGCATATACCGACATACGCGTAATCCCATGTATCTCGGCTTTGCTACTGGCTTGCTTGCCTGGTCGGTCTATCTAGCCTGGCCGCCAGCACTGCTGGGTGTGCTGGGCTTTGTGCTGTACATGAACCGTTTTCAGATCGCACCTGAGGAGCGAGCCCTTACCGGTCTCTTTGGAAATGACTTCGTACAGTACTGTCGTCAGGTCAGGCGCTGGCTTTAGCGCCAATGGATACCCTCTTCTGCCCCTGTTTGTGTAAAAGCAACGGTATCGACCTTGCTGTGATTTGATGACTTCAAATCTGCTATTAGCAGGGAAGCGTTTATCCAAGGGCGAGGCGAGACCAGCCTACTTTGCTTGCCGAGCGTCAAGATGGCTGATTGGCGGACTTAAATCCGGTGTGGTCGCGACGTTTTCATCGACGAAGCCGAGCATACCAAACTGAGTTAATGAGAACTTGCGTGGGCTTTATGCAATACCCCCTTGAAAAGGGGGCTGGCTGTCAGCGTTGATTGCGACACTCGCCATAACTTCGATAGCGGATGCTGCGTAGTTCATCGTTTGAGTCCTCGAATACCATGATCATCGGTACTGCGCCGCAGTACTCGATGTTCGGGCTCTGATAAATGACTTTGGCTACGTTCAGTTTCATGCTGTAGCTATAGTCTTGAATTTCAGGCACTGGCTTGCCGGTGCGCTCGGCATATTTCTGAGCGATCTCGACACTCTTCTGTTCGATCTGCCTGACCTTGTCCTCTGGAAAGGACTGTGCGTAAGTGTAGCCAGCAGCCAGCAGAAGAGTGATCGGAAGGAGGCGTTTGAGCAGTTTCATGAGTAGGCCCGTTGGCTAGTGTTTACAGGGCAAACATTAGCGATTCGTCCCTTACCCAGGCATTGCGCCAACATTACAATCGCGAAAGGGGGCTGGCAGGTGAGGGCACCTGCCAGCGACTGACTCAGAATGCGTACTGCAAGCGCATGACGACTCCGTCGCCGCTATCATCACCGACCGAGTTACTGACCCTGTCGGTACTGGCCTTGATGTAGTTGGCACTGATCTTTACCGCATCGTTGGCGTACCAGTTGACACCCAAGGTGTGAGCCTTGCCGCTTGCATCGCCGACTTGCCGCGTCGCGCTACTACTGGTCACGTTGTCATCTTCTACGTTGATCGAGTCGAATCGGTAGAACAACTCCCATGCGCCTAACTGTTTGTTGGCAGGTTTGATGGTGTCGAACTTGGCTCCATCGAGTTTATAGAGGCGCGGCTCACCTGTGAGCGTATAGGCCACCTGCACGTAGTAGCCCTTGGCGTCTATATCGCTGCTAGCCTGATCGGCCTTGAGTGTGCGGCTAAGGTATTCGCCCTGAATCGAAAAGGCATTCAGTGCCCATGCACCTTCTACGCCCCAAACGGCATCGTCTTCCCAAAGGTCGGCAGTGGCCGCGCTACCACCGAACAGCGCACGGTTGCCGTTGGCGCCGGCACTGTTGCCACCGTTGGTATCGACGCCGCGCATCCCCATACGCGAGCGAATGCGAGTATCCACTGCACTGCCACTGAGGTCGCGATAGGCGTACTGCAGGCCTACATGCAGAACGTTACCCGGTTGGTTCAAAGGCGCAAAAACGCTGCGAGCGTTGTAGCGTTTGACGCTGTCGCCGTCGGTATCGTTATTGTTCTCGCTGAAAACGCTGCCTGACAGGAACACGCTGTCAGCGAGTACGCTGCTGGCCTGTACGCCCATGCCCGAGTTGTCATTTGTCCATTCGGCCAGGTCGTACGAAAGGTTGCGTTCCAGGGCTGTCGTCCATTTGGAACTGGTAGCTTTTTCCAAGCCGAAGTCGGTGTAGAAACGCCCGAGCTTGATGTTCAGGGGGCTGAAACCAGTGTAGGTCACGCTGGCTTCATCGAAATAACCTGCGCTGTCGTTACCGGTGTTTCGTGACAGGTCATAGTTGACCTGGTACTTCCAGTCTTTGTAAGCAGTGCCACCCAATTCCAGGTAGGCACGACGGAAGTATGCCGCATCGGCAGCGTTGCCATTACGGGTGTAGTAGTCGTCGAACATCGCATAGTCGGCCTGTAGACGCCCACCGATCTTGAAGCTGAATGCCTTGTCGGTCGTCGCGACCTCCAGGCCACCTTTGGTCTTGATAACGATGTCAGCACCATCGGTGGTGACCGTGCCGGCCATTACCGAGAAGGCCGGCAGGCTTAGCAGAATGCCGAGTGCCAGTGGGGAGAGTTGGGTGCTTTTGATCAACATGCATGGCTCCTTATCGCCGAGTGCTAGGTGTTGGCGACGCGATGCTTTGCAGTTCGGGTGACGGTTATTGGTCTGTTTCGTGACGATTTGATTGCGGGGTGTAGGCTGGTTTTGCCAGCCCAGAGCTGGCGGGCGTTGGGGCTTTTCGGTAATCGTCCGTGGGTGGTTTCACTTCAATTACCGTTTGGTGAAACCGCAGGCTGTGATGACCCCTACGCTGAAGGTAAAGGCGATCCAGCTAGACCAGCCGAAGTTTGAGTGCTCTGTGCGGGTCACGTTCCCGCATTACAGATAAGTAATTTTCCAGCAAGGCTGGTGATAGGTGGTGGTGAGTAGGCTTGCTTGCACGCAATCACTTCTCATCTGCCTTACATGATGCTTCTGGGTCACACATCGAATCGAATACCGGGCGGCGCTTATGGGGGCTGCCGTGGCTGAGGTCGAACGGCGGGTGGCCAGAAGCTTCCTGACGACTGCGCGCTGTGCCAGTTTCAAGCAGGCTGCGCGCAGCCTGAATCTGCCTCCCATGGTGCTACGCAGGCAGTTGCAGCGGCTCGAGAAAACTGTTGGAGAGGCGCTCTTCGTGTATCAGGAGCGTGCCCTTGCTCTGACGGTGCGCGGTCGTTCTTTGCAGGCAGAGCTGGCTGCCCAGTATCAAGATTTGCGTCCAGAGGCCGGTTTGCTTGAAAAGCCCAAGCTCCGTCTGGCGTTACCTGAGAGAGTGCTCAACGATATTCTGGGACGGCATCTGGTGGCCTTTCTGCGTAGGGATGCTGGTGTGCACCTGGAGCTGATCCGCCAGGAGCGTGGCCCGTTAATGCAGAGTGAGGTCATGATCTGGTTGGCCGATCCTAATCAGACTCGACCCGACCCAGGTTTCGCCATGACGCGACCGCAGCGTCTGGCCTGCATCGACTTTCAGGCGTGCATAGCCAAGCGCTATGCGCGTGAGCGGCGCCTCCCCGCCAGCCTCGAAGATCTGAATGACTACATGCTGGTTCAGCAGGCCGATATCTCCACATCGGCCCTGTTTTCACCGTGGAATGCTCTGGTGGACTCAAGGCGCAGCGCAGTGACGCGAGTGCATTCTCAGCAGTGGGCGATGGAACTGGTCAAGCATGCCGCCTGCGTTGGTCTGATGCCGAACTACATCACTCATCTCGATGCGAACCTGCAATCGCTACCCACCCTCTTCACGCAGCCCATGAGGCAATCGATCTGGCTGTCCTGCGCACCATTGTCCGCGCAGCGCGAGGACGTCGTTGGGCTGGTGGCGTTGATCCAGGCTGCGTTCGAGGAGCGGCGGCAGTGGTTTCTGCCTGATGACGGTGAGTGAAGCTACATGGCGAACTCGACAACATGGTTACAAGAACAACGATGCCTCACCCATGACAATTGGAGAATAAAGCATGAAACGATCCACCCTGGCACTGGCCATCACGGCGGCGGCACTCAGTCAGGCTGCTTCCGCCGATTTTCTCGGAGACAGCAAGGCGACGCTCGATATGCGCAACCTCTACTTCAATGAGGATGTGCGTGATCGCGACATTCCATCTACTCAGGAGTGGGGGCAGGGATTCATCCTCAACTATCAGTCTGGCTTCACCGAAGGGACGGTCGGCCTGGGGGTTGATGCCATTGGCCTGCTGGGGGTACGCCTCGATGGCGGTGGCCGGTCGGGCAAGGCAGGTATTGATCGTAACCCTGGCGCCCTGTTCCCGCTGGATAGCGATGGTTCTGCAGTCAGTGACTATAGCAAGGCCGGTGTAACGGCCAAGGCGCGTCTTTCCAAGACCGAGTTGCGCCTAGGCACTTTGCAGCCGAAGTTGCCGGTGGTGACTTTCAACGATGGTCGCCTGTTGCCGCAGTTGTTCGAAGGTGGTCAGATCGTCTCCAACGAGATCGAAGGGCTGACCTTGACAGCCGGTCAGTTGGAGCACGCAAAAGGTCGGAGCTCGACTGACTCACGTGGCTTGTCCATCGCCGGATCCAACAATGCAACCACTGGACAGTTCGTTAATACGTTCTATTTCGCGGGTGGCGACTACAAGGTCACCAAGGATCTCACCGCTCAGTATTACTTCGGCAATCTGGAAGATTTCTACAAGCAACATTTCCTGGGATTGATCCACAACTACGCACTGGGCGGTGGCAATCTCAAGACTGACCTGCGTTACTTCTACAGCACCTCCGATGGCAAGAACAGCAGTGAGAGCGGCCGGGCTGAGGGCTATCGCAGCAACGGTTACTGGACGGTCGGTGACAGCAAGCGTGGTGAGGTAGATAACCGTACATGGAGTGCCTTGTTCACCTACAGCCATAGCGGTCATGAGCTGAGCGCGGGTTATCAGCAGGTGTCCGGCGATAGCGCCTTCCCGTACCTGAATGCTGGCGACGGGGCAACCAGTTACCTGATCACTGATCGGCAGATCGGTCGTGGCGGTAAATTCCTCAGTGCTGGCGAGCGCACTTGGCTGGCCGGCTATGCCTATGATTTTGGCAAGCTGGGTATCTCGGGGCTAAAAGCCTCGGTGATGTATTTGTCGGGTGATAACGTTGACAGCGCACAGGGTGAGCGTAACGAATGGGAACGTGA
The DNA here is from genome assembly GCF_002843095.1 of Pseudomonas sp. YY-1. NCBI lineage: Bacteria > Pseudomonadati > Pseudomonadota > Gammaproteobacteria > Pseudomonadales > Pseudomonadaceae > Pseudomonas > Pseudomonas sp. YY-1. The sequence continues at coordinate 117,521 of NZ_PJLX01000005.1, forward strand.
CCTACGCCTCGATTACGTGCTGCAGGAAGGATCAATGAAGGGACTCGGCTTCTCTCTGCGCAATGCCAGTCTGCGTGGCAATGTTGGGGCAGACGTCGATGAGAATCGGCTTTATGTGACGTACAGCTTGCCACTGCTTTAAACCATGGAAAGTTGCCTCTTCTGTTCTGTGCAGAAGGGGCAACATGATTCACTTCAATTCGTTTTTTTCAGCATTTGATAAAGACGAACCGCTACCGTGGCTGCTCAACTGGAGTACGATGCCACAGTATGCCGTTTTTTCACTTCCTCCCTTGCAGCGCCCGAGCAATTCGCGCAACTGCGCATGCAGTGCCTGCAAATTCTGAATGCGTGCCTCGACATGAGCGATGTGTTCTTCCACCAATGTACTAATGAGTGCGCAACTCGCATGCGGCCGATCATGCATTGCCAATAATCGACCTATTTCTTCCAATGTCATATCGAGTGCACGACAATTGCGGATGAATGTCAGGCGTTCGAAGTGCAGCTGACTATATAAACGATAGTTACTGTTGTTGCGCGAGGGGCTGGGTAGTAATCCCTGATGCTCGTAGTAACGAATGGTTTCCACTGGGCAGCCAGTTAGCTTAGCGAGTTCACCAATTTTCATAATGATGCTTCCAGAGTACGCCAGCATGAGGGGCTGATAAAGCCGTTAGAGCGGCTTGCCATCATCTAGATTGATGGCTTCGTGACAGCCTGGAAATGAAGAGGTTCTTTGATTACGAAATTGTAATGCAGCGCTCATCTTCGAGTTATCTGGAGGTTGCAAGGATAGAGGGGCCAAATCCACAAGAAGAAATCGGCCTATGACAATCCCAGAACTGCCGGTAAGCATCAGGAGCAATGCATGAAAAAAAGTCCTCTAACCATGGCGATCATCTCCGCGTTGGCATTCGGTGCAAGCGCGATGGCTCAGGCATCCGAGTCTCAGGTTGCCGAAGGCTTCATCGAAGGAAGTAGCCTGAATATTCTTAACAGAAACATGTATTTCAACCGGGACTTTCGCAAGGGGGAGGCCAGGGTACTACCCAACGGTGAGCGCAGCAGCTACACCGAGGCTTGGGGGCACGGCATCATGGCTAACTTCGAGTCCGGTTTCACTCAGGGAACCGTTGGTTTCGGCATTGACGCCTATGCCGGACTGGGCCTGAAGCTTGATACCGGTGATGGACGTTATGGTCCCGGTGGTAGTGTCAACATGTTCCCGGTCGACAGCGATGATCGTGCCGAGGACTCGTATTCGAAAGTGGGGGCCGCGGTAAAGGCGCGCTTCGCTGATACGGTCGTCAAGGCCGGTGACGTATTCCCAACCACGCCCGTCGTGCACTACGGGGACTCTCGTCTGCTGCCGCAGAGCTTCAAAGGTGTGACGGTCGTCAACGAAAGCATAGAGGGCCTGACCCTGCAAGGCGGTCGTCTACATGCCATGAGCCAACCGCAGGAGAGCACTTCACGCGGTGATTTCGCGACCTTCTATGCTGGGCAGGTGGACTCTCCCTGGGTCGGCTACTTTGGTGGTGACTACGAGCTCAACGACAACCTGGGCTTCAGCCTTTACAGCAGCCGTTTGAAGGATGCCTGGGATCAGTACTACGCTGGCATGTGGTGGACTTACCCACTTTCCGAGGACCTGTCGTTGTTTGGTGGTCTGAATTACTACAACGCCACCGACGAAGGTAAGAAGCAGCTGGGTGATTTCAGTAACAACATCTATAGCGGTAGCATCGGTGTCAAGTACGGCGCTCACCGTGTAGCGCTCTCTCACCAGCGTAACAACGGCGATGACGACTTTGACTACCTGCGTCAGTCCGACTCGATCTTCCTCGACAACTCCCTTCAGTACAGCGACTTCAACTCGCCCAAGGAACGCTCCTGGATGGTGCGCTACGATCTGGACATGGCTGACTTTGGTGTGCCAGGGCTGAGCTTCATGGCGCGTTACGCGCTGGGACGTGATGCGGATTACTCCAATGCCAACAGCACCTACATGCGCACGGATGATGCCGGTAACCCGCTGACCGATCAGAAGCGCTGGGAGCGCAACCTTGAGGTCAAATACGTGTTCCTCGAGGGTTCTCTGAAGGATCTGTCCGTGCGTGTACGTCAGATGACCACTCGCGCTACTGCTTACGAAAGCGACCTCGATGAAGTGCGTGTAATCGTCGAGTATCCGCTTCAGGTGCTGTAACGACATTCAGGGGCGGCATAGCCGCCCCTCTCTGACAAGATTGTAATTTGAACCTCATGCTCATGTTAGGTGCCGATCCGTAACATGAGACTGTCTTCGAAGCATTCGTTTCCATATTTGCTCAGTCAGTCCGAGGTGCATATGAAAGTTTTTTCCCAGTTTCTGTTTATCGTGTTTCTGGGGGCAGCCAGCATGGTTGCCTCTGCAGAAGATGGCTCTGAGCGCTCTCTCAATGCCGTCAAGCAATTCCGTGAGAATCAACAGCGTATTCATGGTGACAACGCCGTTGAGCAGCAGAAGTCCCAAAGTGCTCAGAGTGAGCAAGACGATTGAGCGTATGAACTAACGCAGCCGTCCTGCTCGCTCTCTCCAGTCCATCTCTTGGTAGCTCCCGCTCCTTTGGTGAGAGATGGTTCCTTGGCGCCCCTTTGGGGGCGCTTTTTTTGTTCGTCAAAGAATTGGGTTGGAACTGCTTAGTCTTGTGGGCGCGATATCTCTCCACTTGAGTTTGCTCTATCCCAAGTTGAGTGGGCACTGATTGATAGTGGATAGTGTCTGCCGTAATAAGTGTCCATGATCCATACCAGGCGACGTTTTCCGAATAATTCAAAAGAGAGACGGTAGAGCAGTGCTTACTGGCACGACGCTTCGTCATATGTTCGAGAGACGCTTGGTATCGCTGAAAGTCTGTTGGGCAAGTGGAAGTGCTAGAACGAACAGCAGTGTGAGTGGTGAAAGTGTGGAGCTGCGCCAGCGGCTGGCTCAGGTCACCAGTAATGCGATGCTCTAAAGACGCTCGCCATCTCCTCACAGCCCACGGAGTCAAGTTTCGCGCTGTCGAGGCATTGGTCGGTCTCTATCCCGTAGCACTGATGTGCCGGCTGCTGTGGGTATTAAGCAACGGTTTCTATGCCTGGCAGCAGCGGCCTCCCTCGGTGTGAAAGATGGCGAGTCGGCGTCTGAGCAAGGAGAACCACACCATCTACCATGAGGTGAATGTCTGTAGGGGACGAAGTGGGCGGCTGAAACTGAGAAAATGTGTCGTCTGGTGAGGGGCTTGTATTCGACGTAGATGGGGCGAAAAGGGGGCGCCATCCCTGGCGCAATTCGATTAAGCAGTCTTTTCCGTTGCGCTTTGGCGGGCCTGTTCGATCAAGGGCTTTGGTAAAGGGAAGTACAGCGTAAAAACTGTGGTCTGATCTGCGATGCTGCTCACGCCCACGTGGCCATGGTGCAGGCTCATGATCGAACGCACGATGGCCAGGCCCAGCCCGGTGCCGCCATCAGCACGTGACCGTCCACGATCCACGCGATAGAAACGCTCGAACAGTTTGGGTAGGTGCTCGGGAGGAATGCCTGCACCTGGGTTGCTCACTGCCAGGGTGGCGTTCGTCGTGTTAGTGACGAGGTCAATATCGATTTTCGAGCCTTCCGGGCTATGGCGGATGGCGTTGGATAGCAGGTTAGAGATAGCTCTCTGTACCATCAAGCGATCGCCATTAATTGTTGCGTACCCTGATACGTTGAGTTTGATGTCCTTTTCTTCGGCCGTGAGGCTGAAAAGCTCCACTACTTTCTCTGCCTCTTCGTGCAGTGCAATTGCCTCGAAGGGGATAAGTGCTGCCGGATGGCTGACGTGGGCGAGAAACAGCATGTCCGATACGATCCGTGTGACCCGGCCGAGCTCCTCAGTGCAGTTCTCCAGCACCAGTTTGTATTCCTCTGGCGGGCGTTCCCGTGAGAGCGTCACCTGCGCTTTACCGATCAGATTGGTGATGGGGGAGCGTAATTCATGTGCCAGGTCGTCAGAGAATTGCGAAAGCTGTTGTACGCCACCGTCCAGGCGATGAAGCATGAAGTTGATGCTGTTAGCCAATTCGCGAAGCTCCTGCGGTAGGTTATCCAGTGGCAGGCGATGGCTCAGATCCTGGGTCGAGACGAGTTCTGCAACCTTGCGGAACTGATTCAGGGAGCTCAGGCCGCGATGAGCGATCCACCAGGCTCCGGCCGCGATCAGAGCCAGTACGAAGGGCAGGGCAATCAAGGTGGATTCGACATAGGCATGTAGCAGTGCTTGGTCAGCGGAGCGCTCCAGTGTAAGGACGGCGCGTATTCGTGATCCGTCCTTACGCAGAATAAGCTGCGAGGCGGTCAAGAGCTGCTTGTCCTGCGCATCTCGCCAATGTTCGAAGGCGATGGTCTCGCTGGCGTTTTCTATAAAGGAAGGTAGGGCCTCCTGTGTCTGGCCCACGCTCATGATTTCCTTGGGAGACGAGCTGTCATCATAAAGAGCGAGCGAAAGGCGATCGTGGCCCTTGATCAAATCTCTGATGTTGTGGGCCTGGTCACCGACTTCCGGGCGAGTGTTGATTTCTCTCATGCCATGGCGGATTTGCTGAAGCTTGTCCTCGAGGCTTTGCTCTGCAATGTAGTCGAGCTGCCGGCTTAACGAGAAATAAGCCAGCGCACTCAGCAGTGCAACCAGTATCAGGCCCAGTATTGCGACCGACAGGCTGAGTTGGCTTGAGAGTCTGGCAGGCCTCATTGACGAGCCTCCAGTACATAGCCGACGCCGCGCAAGGTGTGGATCAGTTTGTTCTCGAAAGGGTCGTCGATCTTGGCGCGCAAGCGGCGGATGGAAACTTCGACGACGTTGGTATCACAGTCGAAGTTCATGTCCCAGACCAGCGAGATGATCTGGGTGCGCGAGAGTACTTCGCCGCTGCGTCGCATCAGCAGGTGCAGCAGAGCGAACTCCTTGGTGGTCAGATCGATTCGTTGGCCGTTGCGATAGGCGCGGTGGCGGGCTGGATCCAGCTCAAGGTCGTCGACCTTGAGCACGTCTGGCGCGCTGACCTGTTCACCTCTTCGTAGCAGCGAGCGAACTCTGGCCAGAAGCTCGGGGAACTCGAATGGCTTCACCAGATAGTCGTCGGCACCGGAGTCGAAGCCTTTGAGCTTGTCGGCCAGGCGCCCGCGTGCCGTCAGCATCATCACAGGGGTGCGACTATTACGGCGAATGCTGGCCAGTACGCCCCAGCCATCGATCTCTGGTAAGTCGACATCAAGGATGATCAATTCGTAGGACGCCTGGGCCGCCATGTGCAAGCCGTCGACACCATTGGTGGCAATATCGACGACATAGCCGCTCTCGGTAAGTCCCTGGTGGAGATATTCGGCAGTTTTAAGCTCGTCCTCAACAATCAGGATTCGCATGTAGTAGTTGACCTTGGTGGGGGAGAGAAATTTTTATCGAGTCGCGATGATTGTTGGGCTTGGGGGCGATCGGCATTTGCGTGGCGGATGATGATCCCTGTAGTAACTACAGGGTCAAGCGGGAGCCCCCTGATTTAGAGGGCTACAGCCCCGTCCGTGTACGCCGCCGGTTGCTTTTATGATGCTTTTTATATGTCCAGTTGTAACTTTATGACTCGAATGATTGTTGCATTCGCGGCATGTTAATACAGCGTTATATGGCGTGGTTGGGCATTACGTATTTGTAATTTTGCAGTCACCTCGACGATAGGTGAGGCTCCCTAAATTCTGCACCGAATAAAGTTTTCGGAGGTTTCATGCATGTCTCCGAATTTATCCAGGTGTGGAGGAAAAGCCCTTGTCGAGGCGTTATTCGAGAATTGCTGAGGCACTTTGCCTCGCTGTTGCCTGCTCATTCATCGTGAGCCAGGCCGTGGCATCAACGCCGATCACCCTGGGCGACGCATGGGGGCAAGCATTGCAGACCAACCCGTCGTTGATGGCGGGTGATCGCAATGTCGGCATCGCAGAAGGTGAGCGTCGCCAAGCCGGTGTGATTCCCAATCCGGAGTTGTCTTGGGAGGTTGAGGACACCCGCAGTGCTACGAGAACCACGACGGTACAGATCAGCCAGCCTATCGAGCTGGGCGGCAAGCGCGGCGCCCGTATAGAAATGGCCGAACGCGGTATCGACAGTGCTGCGATCGGTCAGGAGCAACTGCGCAATGAGCTGCGTGCCGAGGTGGTAGGGGCTTTCCAAGGAGCCTTGTTGGCGAAGATGCGCCAAGAGTTGGCTGAGCAGTCACAGCGCCTGAGCGAGCGCGGCGTGGCGGTCGTCGATGCGCGCGTCAAGGCGGGCAAGGCCTCTGCCCTGGAGGCATCGCGCGCCCGGCTGCAGTACGAAGAGGTTCGACTTGAGGCCGCACGGGCTCGAGATCAGTACATCAACGCCATGAATCAGTTGCTGGCCTTGATTGGGGGGGCATCCGCCAGTGGTGAGCCTAGCCTCAGTGGCGATGTTACCGATATGCCCGCAATACCCTCCGAAGTCGCACTTCTGAGCCGCCTGGACAAAGTCCCGCAGATGCGTCTTGCCAGGGTCGAGATCGACCGGCAGGAGGCCGGAATCGCCGTTGAGAAAAGCCGGCGGATTCCCGATCTGACGGTCAGCCTCGGCAGTCAATACAGCAGTGAGGATCGTGAGCGCGTCAACCTTGTTGGTTTGTCCATGCCTCTGCCTCTGTTCGATCGCAACCAGGGCAATGTTCTGGCTGCCTCGCGGCGGGCTGATCAGGCGCGCGACTTGCGAAATGCTGCCGAGTTACGCCTACGCAGTGAGGTGCAGCAGGCCTATCAGCAGTGGCGAACGGCGCAGGGAGCAATTAGCGGCTTCGAAGGTGACTTGCTCGCGTCCGCGGACACCGCGTTGGAAAACACGACGCGTGGATTCCAGATGGGCAAGTTCGGTTTTATCGATGTGCTCGATGCCCAGCGCACATTGATCGACGTTCGCTCCCGTTACCTGCAGGCACTCGGCGAAGCACTCGATGCCTGGGTTCGCCTGGAGCGCATCTACGGCGATCTGTCTGCCCAAGCGGATAGCTACTGATTTCCTGTCACGACGATCGGCGCGATGCCGGTTACTGATCATCTTTTGGGGTTGTTCATGCAGAAGAAACTTGGTGTTGCCATCGCGGCGGCCCTGACCTTGGGGTTCGTCGGTGGTGCGTTGTTCTACAACGGCGGGCGCTATGCCGCAGAAATCGGACACATGCTTGCCAGTAACGACAGCGTTGATGCAGTCAAGGTTAGGCAGGTCAGTGAGGTCGAGGACGAACATGCCGACGATGATCATGGCGAGGCTGGCGATGATCACGGTGAGTCCGCGGGGGGGCATGCCGAAGAGGGGGGGCTGGTGCTGAGCAAGGCGCAAATAGCCGCTGCGGGCATTGAGCTCGTCGACGTACAAGCGCGAGCCATGAGCACATACATCTCTCTACCTGGCGAGGTGAATTTCGACGAGGAGCGCACGGCTCATGTCGTGCCGCCCAGCGCTGGCGTGGTCGAGCGCGTGCTGGTCGGGCTGGGGCAGAAGGTGGCTGCTGGGGATGGCCTGGCGACTATCGTCAGTCAGCAGGTTTCCGAGTTGCGCAGTGAAATGGCGGCTGCCGCTCGACGCGTTGAGCTGGCCCGCACGACCTTCGAGCGTGAACGCCAATTGTGGAAGGACGGTATTTCGGCCGAGCAGGATTATCTCCAGGCCCGGCAAACGCTACAGGAGGCCGAGATCGCTCTGGCCAATGCCCGACAGAAGGGCAAGACGATCAGCCCTCAGGGCGAGGCTGGCGAGGGCAGCCGTTACAACCTGCGTGCACCTTTTTCCGGTGTGGTGGTGGAGAAGCACCTGGTACCTGGCGAAGTCGTCAGTGAGACCAGTAATGCCTTCACGGTGGCTGATCTGAGTCGCGTCTGGGTCACCTTCAGCGTTTCCCCACGTGATCTGGAACAGGTGAAAGTCGGGCAGTCAGTACGTGTCAGTGCGCCAGAGCTGGGGCGCGAAGCTACGGGTAAGGTGGCTTACATCAGCCGCCTGCTGGGTGAGCAGACGCGGACGGCGACAGGCCGCATCGACCTGGATAACGCCGACGGCATTTGGCGTCCCGGCCTGTTCGTCTCGGTTGCCTTGGCGACTGAAAGCCATGAGGCCGCGGCCGTGGTGCCGGCTTCATCGATTCAGGATGTCGAGGACAAGACTAGTGTCTTCGTGCGTACCGCTGAAGGCTTCGAAGTGCGTCCGGTGACATTGGGCACCCGCAGCGATGGCTTCGTCGAGGTACGCGAAGGCCTGAAGTCAGGCGAACGTGTAGCTGCCACAGGCAGTTTCATCCTCAAGTCCGAACTGGGCAAAGGCAGCGCCGAACACGCGCACTGATCCTCACCGACGAGTATTTTTCATGTTTGAGCGCATCATTCAATTCGCCATAGAACAGCGCTTTCTGGTGCTGTTGGCCGTTTTGGCGATGGCCGGTGTGGGCGTGGCCAGCTATCAGAAGCTGCCGATCGACGCCGTTCCCGACATCACCAACGTCCAGGTACAGATCAGTACCGCTGCCGAGGGCTTTTCGCCGCTGGAAACCGAGCAGCGCATCACTTTCCCGATTGAAACGGCCATGGCCGGCCTGCCGCATTTGAAACAGACCCGCTCGCTGTCACGCTCGGGGCTGTCGCAGGTTACCGTGATTTTCGAGGATGGCACGGATCTGTATTTCGCCCGCCAGTTGGTCAACGAGCGCCTGCAAAGTGCCAAGGAGCAATTGCCCGAGGGGGTCGAGGCATCCATGGGGCCGATTTCCACCGGCCTGGGTGAAATCTTTCTATGGACGGTCGAGGCCGAGGAGGGTGCACTCAAGGAGGACGGTACGCCTTACACACCAACCGATCTGCGGGTGATCCAGGACTGGATCATCAAACCGCAGTTGCGCACGGTGCCTGGCGTTGCCGAAATCAACACTATTGGTGGCTTCGCCAAGGAGTTCCAGGTCGCTCCAGATCCCAAACGCCTGGCTGCCTACAAGCTGACGCTGGGTGACCTGCTGCTGGCGCTGGAGCGCAACAATGCCAACGTCGGTGCTGGCTATATCGAGCGCAATGGCGAGCAACTACTGATTCGGGCACCTGGGCAACTGAGCACGCTGGACGATATCGCTAATATCGTCGTGGCCAATGTGGACGGCACGCCCATTCGTGTCAGTCATGTGGCGCAGGTGATGTTGGGTCGTGAACTACGTTCTGGTGCTGCGACCGAGAATGGTCGCGAGGTCGTGCTGGGAACAGTGTTCATGCTGATCGGCGAGAACAGCCGCAGTGTGTCGCAGGCCGTGGCCGCACGTCTGGAGGAGATCAACCGTTCGCTGCCTGAAGGGGTGGTTGCGGTGACCGTCTATGACCGCACCAATCTGGTGGACAAGGCCATCGCCACGGTCAAGAAGAACCTGATCGAAGGGGCGATCCTGGTTATCGTCATCCTCTTCTTGTTCCTCGGTAACATCCGTGCGGCGCTGATCACTGCCATGGTCATTCCGCTGTCGATGCTGTTCACCTTCACCGGCATGTTCAGCAATAAGGTCAGCGCCAACTTGATGAGTCTGGGTGCACTCGACTTCGGCATCATCGTCGATGGTGCCGTGGTCATCGTCGAGAACGCTATTCGCCGTCTGGCTCATGCGCAGCACAGGCTTGGCCGCGAGCTGACCCGTAGTGAGCGTCTGCATGAGGTCTTCGCGGCATCCAAGGAAGCTCGTCGTGCGCTGATTTTCGGTCAGTTGATCATCATGGTGGTGTACCTGCCGATCTTCGCCCTGACCGGGGTCGAGGGCAAAATGTTCCACCCTATGGCCTTTACCGTGGTGACCGCCCTGTTCGGGGCCATGATCCTTTCGGTGACCTTCGTTCCTGCGGCCATTGCGCTATTCGTCACCGGTAAGGTGAAGGAAGAGGAAAACGCGCTGATGCGCGTTGCCCGACGCACCTACGAGCCAGTGCTGGCCTGGGTCATGCGGCGGCGTATGCTGGCCTTCAGTGCGGCTGTGGCGCTGGTTCTGTTCTCCGGTCTGCTGGCATCACGTATGGGCAGCGAGTTCGTGCCGAGTCTCAGTGAGGGGGACTTCGCGCTGCAGGCGCTGCGTGTCCCAGGTACCAGCCTGACGCAGTCGGTGGATATGCAGATGCGCCTGGAGGAGACCATTCTGGCCAAGGTGCCGGAAGTGGAGCGAGTATTCGCGCGTACCGGTACGGCGGAAATCGCCTCCGACCCGATGCCGCCGAACATTTCCGACAGCTACGTGATGCTCAAGCCGCGTGATCAATGGCCTGATCCGAAAAAGTCGCGTGAGACTCTGATCGCCGAGCTGCAGGCCGCTGCCGAGTTGGTGCCGGGCAGTAACTACGAGCTTTCGCAGCCTATTCAATTGCGTTTCAACGAATTGATATCGGGTGTGCGTAGCGATGTCGCGGTGAAGATTTTCGGCGACGATATGGACGTCCTCAATAGCACGGCAGCCGAAGTGGCCGAGACCTTGGGCGGTATTGATGGGGCGTCCGAGGTGAAGGCCGAGCAGACAACAGGCCTTCCGGTGCTGACCGTGGCCATCGACCGAGACAAGGCGGCTCGCTATGGTCTGAATGTCGGTGACATTCAGGAAACCGTCGCCGTGGCTGTCGGTGGGCGCCGCGCGGGGACGTTATTCGAGGGGGATCGCCGTTTCGATCTGGTAGTACGTCTACCGGAAAACCTGCGTACCGATATCGAGGGGCTCTCGCGACTGCTGATACCCGTTCCAGCAACGGGGGCAGCCACCAGCGTCGGCTTTATCGCGCTCTCTGAGGTGGCCAGTCTGCAACTGGCGCCAGGGCCAAATCAGGTCAGTCGCGAGAATGGCAAGCGCCTGGTTGTGGTGAGTGCCAACGTGCGGGGGCGTGACATCGGCTCCTTTGTGCAAGAGGCCGAAGAGAAGATTCGCAGCGATGTGAAGCTGCCAGCCGGTTATTGGACGACTTGGGGCGGACAGTTCGAGCAACTGCAATCGGCGGCCAAACGTCTGCAAGTGGTGGTGCCGGTTGCCCTGCTGCTGGTGTTCATGCTGCTGTTCATGATGTTCAACAACGTGCGTGATGGCTTGCTGGTGTTTACCGGTATTCCTTTTGCGTTGACCGGTGGCGTGATGGCGCTGTGGCTGCGTGACATACCGCTTTCGATCTCCGCCGGGGTGGGCTTTATTGCTCTGTCGGGGGTGGCGGTTCTCAATGGTCTGGTGATGATTTCCTTCATTCGTAATCTGCGCGAGGAGGGAATGGGGTTGCAGCAGGCCGTCACCGACGGTGCCCTGCAACGTCTGCGCCCGGTATTGATGACTGCGCTCGTTGCATCACTTGGCTTCGTGCCCATGGCTCTGGCGACTGGGACTGGGGCTGAAGTACAGCGCCCTCTGGCGACTGTGGTGATCGGTGGGATTCTGTCCTCTACCGCACTTACGCTGCTGGTGTTGCCTGCGCTCTATCGTTGGGCCTATCGGCGTGAGGAGGAGGCTGAGCTGAAAGACTGAGAGCGAGTATATCGCGGCGCTGGTGCGGAATTATTACGAACCGGCGAAGTGGCAATGGCTCAATGGGTTGGTAACGGATGGCGCGTAAGGCCTAGTTACCCGGCCCATTTCTCAACAGAGTCTGTCGAAAGCAGCCATTTGAAGGATACTGTAATCGCAAAAAATAAAAGTGATCCCGCGCCGATTGGCGCGGGATCTGAGCTGATACTAGTGTCGCTTACTGAAGCGGTAGGCCGCATTCTTCGCGAATCTGAAGCTCTAGATAGTAGTCTTCGTTCGGCACGCCGAATCTGCGTTCGAGCTCATCCAGCGCATCTTCATAGCAGGCTTCCTTTCCATAGTTCTTCGGGCGTGGCTTCGAGCTACCGAACGGGGCTTGATTTTTCTTGGGGCCGACATCGTTGCGATAGGCCACGGTATTGCCTTGAGCGTCATAGTCCAGATACCAGCCATTTTCGATTAGGTAATTCCCCTGGCGTCCCTGTCCAAGCAGCGCACCGGGAGTGTATCCGTCGACCTCATTTTGAAGGGCGCATCCATGTTCTCCACACTCCATGGTTAAAGTCCCTGCGGTGTGTTTTACAAAGCGCTCCCCTGTTTCCCGGTTGATGAATGCCATCTGCTTTTGGCTGGGCGTGTTCTTGCCCGCCGGCCGACAGTCGTAGACGGTGCGGGTTGGCAAGGAGCCATCGGCCCTTCTCAGGCCCAGAGTCGGGATCTCCATCTTGGTGTCACAGGACATAACGTTCATGGCGGGCGTGTAATCGAAGTACTCCACTTGTTCTGCGAAGGTAGGGAGGCTGCTGATCAGCCCCAGAGCTATGAGCGACTTCCTGAATATGGTCATGAGGACTCCTTTTCATTTATTTGGCCCATGTAGGTAGAAGCTGCATGGAGGCCATGTGGCGTAGGTGATTGCTGAAGAGAAAGGTGAGGGAGGGTTACTTCTTCTTTTTCTTGTAGCGAACGACGATCCGGTTGTAGGTCGGATACTTCTCGATCACGTAGTCAGGGCTGAGTGTCAGCAGGTTGTGCATGGCAATGCCGGTGGCCGTGAGCAATCCCAAGGCACCCGTAACACCCCCCGCGAAACTGCCTGCTGCCAAGCCAATGCGACCGGCTGTGTAAACGCGGCAGGTCAGCCCAGTGACCTCAATCTTGTTTTCGACCAGGCGAACGGCTTCGAGCAATTTGCCGCTGAGGCCTACGACCTCGAAGGACTCCTTGCGGCTGATGAGTTGAGGAAGTTTGGCGGTGGCCAGGTCATCAAAAGTGAGTTGCGTCATTTCAGTACTCCCTGTGCGATCAAAGAAATGGGTCGTAAATACCGTGGTCGTTTTAGCAGCATAACGAAACGATTCGCGGCATGCCAAGAATCTCCGCGACTCAAGATCAAGACCAAAGCCTGATACGTCTGGGAAAGGCTGTGCGTGCCCGTAGAGCGCAGCAGGCCTTCTCCCAAGAAGCGCTTGCTGATGCGGCTGGGATTGACCGTTCGCATATGGGGAAAATTGAGCGGGGAGAGCGCAACGTGACATTTCTGAACATTGCGCGGATTGCTCATGCTCTGGGCTGCAAACCTTCGGATTTACTTCTGGATGCAGACCTCTAGGTAAGGGCTATCGCCCGTGGTTAGGCGGACGGTTCGAGCTGTTGGGATTGGGCTTCGAGCTTCTCGGCGAGTGTTTGGGTGTGAACGGTGCTGTCGGGTTTCGACGCGGTGGGCTGACCCTCCGGAAAGAACTCTTCAGCAATGGCGCTGCTGTCCTCGCCGTCGTCCTCGAAGATGCCGTTACCCAGACCGACACGCGCAGTGGCATCCAGCGCGACCTGATCAAAGCCCGCTGCCTGACGCGTCTCATCCAGCTCCCGCGCAGTGAGCAACGCTTGCTCCACGGTCATGCCGCCGCGCAGCGTCAGATCGACGTAGAAGATCGGCGTGCCGTGGCTCTGCCGGGTGGATTTGCCACGTAAACGCAGCTCCAGCGGCAGGCACGCCAGGCGATCACCTGATATGGCCCGGAAGTACTGCAAACGGGCGATTAGCGTGCGGATGCTGTTGAAACCGGTGGTGCGAAACACGAAGCTGCCCAGGGCATCCTCATCGCCGATCACTACGTTCATGCGCCCGTAGGGCTTGCAGGCATTGCCCTTGGCCAGGGGGCAGGCATCGGGCGAGGGGCAGGGCAGCGATTGAACGCCGTCCTTGCTGATGCGCTTGCAGGTCTCACCGTTGCCGACACATACCGGTCGACCGTTCTGCCGATCAAACAGGGTGTAATTAGCGCGGAAATTCAGCTCCGGTTCGTTGAACAACAAGCGCACAGGAATGCTACGCAGCTTGTCGTCCTTACCCTGACGAAGCTCGTCATTGAGCGGATGCAGAAGCCAGCCGTCCTTGCCCTGCACCTGAGAGGTGATGGTGAATTGGTCGTCTTTCTCCGGCAGGCGCTTGCCGTTTTTCTCGACGACCTTTCCGATGGAAATACGCCCGAGCACGGGCGGGGTAATTGCCAGACCTTTGAGCATGATGGCGCTCCTTGAAAGCAAAAAAGGCCAGCCACACAGCGTGAGCTGCATGGACTGGCCAAGGGGAGGGATTGAGTGGAAGAGGGTGATCAGCCGATCAGAAAGCGCCGGCTACCTTCCTTGAGTTTTGGATAGCGGGCCTGTAGGTAGGGCTTTTCCTGGAGCAGGCGCTCGACATCAAGCACGGTACTGTCCTTGGCTTTGCGCCAGCTCACGTAGCCGCTGGAGAACTCGGCCCGGGTGGATTCACCCATGGCTTGCTGCAGCATCTGCTTGAGCTCGGCCTCGCGTTTCTCCTTATCGGAGATCGATTGGCGTACAGCCTTCAACTCCAGGAATGCAGCAGCCAGGCCGGCATTGCCACTGAGATCGACGACCTGACCGTTGTCCTGTGGATACAGGCAACGCAGCGCCAGTTCGGCCGAGGCAGTGCCGTCGACAGGCGGTGGCGTATCGGTTTCAACGTACTGCCAGAAACGGCGCTCCAACTCGATCAGGCGAGCAATCATCTGCTCGTCCCGTTCGATGCGATGGATCTCCAGCGTCTGGCCACCGAGCAACACCGCTACATCCGCCGCCTGCTTGCCGGTGACGGCGAGCTGGTGCATCACCTGCAACTGCACATATTCGGGGACGCCTTCTTTCCAGAGGCGTGCCCCGTTTATGCCGGCTGTCTTGCATTCGAGGATCTGCACCTCATCTGTACCAATCACCTCGCGATCAATGTTGGCCAGCATCCAGGGCAACTCCGGATTGGGATGCTGCAGCACGGCGTTGATGCGACGTACCTTGTGCTTCGTGCGTTTGCTGTAATGCCAGGCCACGATGGGCTCCAGCACGTTGCCCCAGTAGGCCGGGCTTTCTTCGTCGTGCGGGTCGGTCTTCGGCAGGTTGCTGTCGCGGCCGGTTTTCTCCAGCCACAGCTCCAACTGGGATTTGTAGGGATTGAGACCGACCGCTGCTGCTGCATCCGAACTGCCGATGCCTTGCTTGCGGATCTGCAGCCAGTCCTCGCGCGGTAGTTCCTTGGTGCTGACCAGGCGCAGGGCAGGGCGTTTATTGCTGGTGATGCCATTCAATGACGTTGCTTTCATGGTGTTCACCTCGCGGACACAAAAACGCCCGATCAGCGCTGATCTGACCGGGCGTCATGGAGTGGATGAAATGGAGAAAGAGGAGGATCAGGCGACCATTTGCAGGGCCGCATCCAGCGCGCGTTGCTTGACCTGCGCGCCTTGGCCAAACCAGGCCGAGTCGAGGCGGTACTCAGTGCTGCGAGCACGACGTTCATGGTCGACGTATTCGGTCACCGCGTTGAGCAGACCCCAGGCAGTGCCACGAGCCGACTCTAGATCCGAGCCACGGCCACGCCCTTCGTACAGTTCCTGAACGCGGCGCAGAGCGCGCTCGTTGGGCAACTGCTCGGGCAACTGGCCGGTCGGGCTGACCTCGCACAGCACATTCATGAAATAGCCCAGCGCCTCATGCCACTGCACCTTGCGCTCAGCCAACGCGCGCATGCGGTACATGAAGTCGTCCCATTGCGAGACGGCGATGCCGAGTTGCTTCTTCACCACCTTCGGATCGAAGCGCGTGTTGTGTGGCACCCTGATTGCGCGACTGGTGCCGTCCAATGCCACTGTCAGGGTGTTGTTGCACACCACGCGCACGGTGGTCGGTGTCGCTGTGGTAGCCAGGGTGCCGTCACAGGACGTCGCCAGCAGCAGGTAGCCGTTGACCTGGTCATTACCCTTGATGGCGGTTTCTTGCCCGGTACGCGCCAGTGCCCAGAACTTGCGGCCACCCTTGAGCACGCCAGCGGTTTCCAGCTCGTAGCCGGAGACCTCGGTCAGATCGCGGTAGAACTCCAGCACCTCGCGAGGCTGCACGGTGTGATAGCGACTGGAGACCACTGACAACGGTGCCTTGGTGTCGGAGCGATAGAGCACCTTCTGTTCGGGGAAGGAATGGATCGTGCCCAGGTGGCCGACGGCATCGGATTTGAAATGCACGGGGCTTTCCTGGATCTGCCAGTCCATACCGGCTTCACGTTGCCAGATTTCGATGGGCTGTTTGCGCGGCAGGCTGTTGCCCAGACCGTGCCAGGGAGTCGCGCCGACGTAGGCCATTTGTTCGACTTGATGAGCCATGATGAATTTCCTTTGGGTGCGCGCCGGCATAAAGCGCTGCGCATGGCGCAGCACCGGCAATCAGAGATGAGTGAGAGAAGTAGGTGTCTGGATCAGACCGGCTGATTGAAGCGGTGACCGCAGCTCAGACAGAAGTTGTGGGCCAGCACATGACGGTCGAGTTTTTCGCCAAGCTGAGCGCCCATCGCGCAGCCTCCAGCAGCGCCAACCAGGCCACTGAGAATGGCCGATGACAGGGCATTGAGATTTACGTTGGGAGGTTTGGCGAGATCGCTACTGGTAACAGTCGGGCCAGTGAGCAGGATGGTGCCTGCGCCACGCAGCGCACCGCCCAGCATGCCGATGAAGGCAGCAATCCGCATGGCGGTGAGGTGCGTAGAGACCTGAGGAGAGCCGCAGCTCGGGCAGTGCAATGACATGGTTGAAGACTCCATGGTGGGGATGTCATTGCTGTGATGTGTGACTGAGATTTTTTGGAGCTGGATTTACGGTGGTGGTAGGGCTATTGACTCAAAAGCTGTTGGCCATGTATGCCGTAGTGGCATATGGCTTCTGCGTACCGCTGATCCTGCTATGCTGGCTCCTCACATCCCTTGGCTCGAGCGCCAGGGACAGTTGCTTAGGAGGAGCCATGTCGGAAACCGTAAACGTTGGTGAGATTGCTGAGAAGCTTTCAGTTGATATATTTGGCAGCTTTTTCTGGCAAATGAAGGATAAATGGAACGAGAATTTTAACTGCCACTGTCCTGCTCACTTGGGTAGTGATGGCAAACCAAAGACTCAACATCCTGGTGATGCGATTTTCTATTACGAAGATCCCTATCTCGGGAGCACGATCTATCTTCACACTGACCTGAAAGCCTACAAGAAAGAGAGTATCGGGAAGCAAAAGCTTCGCGACGCCTTCAAGTCCTTGGCTGTTACTGTCGAATGCGCTAGGGATTCGGAATCTTGGCGAAGTAGTTTCGCGATTACTGACTGCGATAACTATGAAGTTCGAGGTCTTCTCTTTGTGCACAACCATGATCATGGGTATGAAAAGCCATTTTACGGCCTGATCGAGAAAATTGGTTTTGACTCGATTCCCATACCGCCCAATGTCTATCTTCACTACCTTGGGCCACATGACATCAATCGTTTGTTTACCATCGCCAACGATATGATTCGCCTGACTAGCCAGAAGAAAATGTCTAGCGAATACACCTTCTATTATCCCGACCTTGTATTGCGTCGGCGGCAAGGGGATGTATGGGGGCAGCCCGCAACCATCGAAGCGCTTACCAGTCCTTACCTGATTGTTCAGCATAAAGGTACGGACAAGACCGAGCCAGGCTACGTGGTGTACTACAACCGTCCCGGTGCCTCGCATACTGAGTTTGAATATTTTTTAGACAGCCTTTCGCGATATCAGATGTTGGAGTCAGGCAAGTCAGTTCAAATTCGAGTCACAGTGCCAAATGCTGACCCTCAAATGGTGGCAAACTTCAAAGCGGCCAAAGAGAGTTACGCCAAGGCTTGGGGCTTCGATCCGATTCGAGAAACTGTCTTGAACGCGATCAGTTTTGAGGCAGTTACCGCAGTGACGGACTCGTACAATCCAGGTTGGATGGGGTGGCGCAATTGAAAAAAAGAACATTCGGCCCGGCCATGTACTACGCATCGGATAAAAATGTCTTTGATGCACTGATTCAACACCGAGTGGATGCCCCTACCTTGGCGGTGCTGTTCGAGCGACGTAACATGATTGTTTCCAAAAAGACCCCAAGAGACGATCTGGCAGAGTATTTCTCCCGCCTTCCTCATGACTACTATGATCATCGGATAATATCGGAGAAATTGGGGGTTCTTCCTCGCAGGGAGCGCACTACCTCTATGGATCTTGTTGGAGCCATTGATCCCGAGGAGCTTAAGTTTGCGCTTGAGGCTATTAAGAAGGAAATCATTGCCAATGGTGATGTCGCCCACATTGTTAGGAGTGGTAATGATTTTACGCTGAAAGTCCAGTATTCGCTCATTGATTACAAAAAAACCGAATTTGCACAGCAGCAAATCAAGGATGGTGTGGTTGAGTTTATTAAGAGCGCTGACGGCTACCTGATCAACAACGCGCAAAATGAATTCATGAACACTGTGCGCGATGAGATCGTTGCAAAGGTAGACACGCTAGTACCTGATGATATTGAACGTATCACGGTTAACCTGTATGACGTAATTAATCCTAAGATGAGGACGCGCTTCTTCATTGATCTTAGTACAAGCTTGGATGGCTTTAGTCGTCGTGATGTATCTGACGTATATGTATATAAGCCGAAGCTGGACGCCGATGATGAAGAATTAGCATCCGATGAGCATGAGACGCATATCGAAAAAGTATTGCTTAAGGGTAATGGTGTTACTCGTTCGTCCTTGCTCCTTGATCTCGTGGATGAAGATGCATTCTATATTTTTAAGATGTGTTGGACTGCGCAGCGCACTCTTGGGAATGGAGATGTAATTAGTGTGGAGGTTTTGTTCGCAGATCCCAAGAATTGCATGGATTTCTCGATCTTAGTCAAGTCGGTATACCCTTATGTAGACGGCAAAGTGGGGAAAAAACGCGCGCCCTTGAAGTCTGAAATCGACTCGATGTCTAGGTTGATTGAAAAGGCCGCGCGTGAGCAGATGCAGAAACTTAAGGCGGAATGCACTCAAGGAGGTGATCAAGTATGATCTCACGCTACAAGTGGTACCAGGTGCGTCTACCTTGCTCTGTAGCCGAGTTCTTTACCAAGTTACGAGCCGTAGGATACGACAGTGCAGGCACTGCGGGCTTTTTGACTAGCGAAAGCGAGTCATCTTTTCGCTACATTTGGCCATCTACTATCAACGCTGTCCGTCTAGACAGTGAAGGGAACGCTGAGTATCAGCAGATCATCACCGTCAACTCTCAGTCTATTATTGTGCTTAACGAACGATCCACAATTTTTCGATTTGAGAGTCCGGCAAGGTCAATACGTGAAGTCCTGAACGCCTTGGAGAATGCGATAGGGTTTGGCTTTGCTTGTGAGCAGATAGTCATCAGCGATGCTCTGGTACAAACGGCACTAGAAAGTGCCACTAGAAAAGTTCTGAACAGTTTAAAAGTGTCGGGTGCGATCCCGAAGGCCAATTCCCTTGCTCGGATTGAGTTGGTATCTAAAGAGGGCATCAATACAGAAAATATTAAACTACTAGGGATGGCTGATTTTTTGGTTGATGCAGCCTCCTACGAGGTCACCTACAAAGGGGTTAAGGGGCAGATAGGATTTTCACGATCAGCAGCCTGTAAGATCAGCGGCCCACTTACACCATTCATCCTGAGCAATATTGAGAGAGCTCTGCAGGCGCAGTGCTAGCTTGGCTTCAATCAGTAGTCGCCTTTTGAACAGCATATCGAAGCGACGTTTATTTCGCGTTTTCTCGCATGGCTGACGTCGATAAGTTTCCGGTAGCTGTGTCCTGAATATGCTCACTCTACTAGGCTGTCACTGACTTGATGTAGTCAGTACTATTATAGTTCGCCACGAACCTCGCCCTTGTCGATGTGTGTACTGATAAGTTCAGATTCCCAGCCGCGTTCATTTGACGCGGTACTGGCCACTGAGTGCATGCCATGGCTGACTAGGCGTCCCTCGAGCCCATGCGTTCTAGTGCTATATTCGCCGCCTGCCTGTTGCTGTGGATACGATCTGCGGGCGCAGTGCCGACTACAGGCTTTTGCCGTTATCCGTCAGTGTGTCTGCATTGGTATTTGTACAAAATACTGCCCAGTCGGTCATCAATTCTCTACGTTTATCTAGAAAGTCCGAACGAGAGTAGGCAGCCTCTGTTTGGTCTCGCTCATCATGAGCCAGCGCAAATTCGCATACCTCTCTAGGGTAGTGAGTGTTTTCGCTTGCCCAGTCCCTGAAGGTAGAGCGGAAGCCGTGTCGGGTGATGTCTGCATGGCCGAGTTTGTGCAGCAGGTTGCGAACTGCGTTGGCGTGGATCACGCCGGTCTTTCCTTGTCCAGGGAACACGTAGGGCGAGTTCGTGGTTGGCATATCTCGAAGCATGCTTACCGCAGCTTCAGGCAGCGGAATGACAAAGGCTTTTCGCATCTTCATGCGTGCGGCAGGTAGTGACCATATGCCTGCTTCTAGGTCGAGCTCAGACCATTGAGCGAAGCGGATCATGTGGGAGCGGGCGCCAGTCAAGATCAATAGGCGCGTAGCAATAGCA
This sequence comes from Pseudomonas sp. YY-1, assembly GCF_002843095.1. Lineage (NCBI taxonomy): Bacteria > Pseudomonadati > Pseudomonadota > Gammaproteobacteria > Pseudomonadales > Pseudomonadaceae > Pseudomonas > Pseudomonas sp. YY-1. The sequence continues at coordinate 138,007 of NZ_PJLX01000005.1, forward strand.
TCTCGGCCTGGGGCTTGAGCGAGTTTTTCCATCAGGCTTGGTAGTTCTTTCCAGTGCATGGCCGGAAAGTGGGTGCGCTGACGAGCCTTCTTTTTTTCCGCCTTGCTCAGAAGATTATCCAGGTGACCGCGCCAGCGAGCTGGGTTGTCACCTGAGCGTAGGCCGCGAGTCTTGGCCGCGTCCAAGATCTGCTCGATCTGGCCACGGACTTCGTCTGCTGTACGGGTCTTGGTTGCCCAGATCGGGCGTAAAACACTCACCACTTGTTCGGTTTTGATCGCATCCGCCGAGAGCATCCCTATGGTAGGGAATGCGTAGAGCTCCAGTTTCCTTAACCAGCCTTTACGCCATTTCTCTGACCAGGAGGCGCCATGAGCGTTTTGGTGCTCTTGAGCGAGGTCTTTGAAGGTTATACGGCTGGCATCGGCTTGGCGCTGCGCTTCGCGCTTGGCCTCTCGTTCTGCGTCCCGGGTGCCTAGTGGGTCAGAGCCGTTTGCCAGTACCTTACGTTGGTCAGCGGCCAGTTGCCGGGCCGCGCTCAAGGTGATGGTGGGGAAGGGGCCTAGGCCCATTTCACGGCTGCGGCCATCCCGCTTGTAGCGAAATATCCAGCTGGAGACTCCGCTTTTTGAAACCTGAAAGTACAGGCCTTCGCCATCACTGCTCTTCCCTGGTACTGCAGCCTTGGCGAGAGATTCGGCTGTTTTGCTTGTGAGCTTACCCATTATGTCTTCCTTTTGACCCACACTCTGACCCACACCTTTATGTGGGATTCAGTGGATTCTCATCGGACGTTATGGGAGGGATGGTACGCTGCAGGCCTTGTGAATTCTAGCGTGTGAGATCTTGCTGGATTTCTTCGGGCAATAAAAAAGCCGGCTTGTGGCCGGCTTTTAGGAGGTGGTCAGGGCTTATTTTTGGTAAGCCGCGACTGCCTTGTTGATCAGGCCGCGGGCTTCTTCAGCGCCGCCCCAGCCTTCTACCTTGACCCACTTGCCCTTCTCCAGATCCTTGTAGTTCTCGAAGAAGTGCTTGATCTGCTCGATCAGCAGCGCGGGCAGGTCGGTGTATTCCTGAACGTCTTTGTACAGAACGGTCAGTTTGTCGTGCGGAACGGCAACCAGCTTGGCATCGCCGCCGGCTTCGTCGCTCATGTGCAGTACGCCGACCGGACGAGCGCGGATCACCGAACCCGGCGCGACCGGATAAGGAGTCACGACCAGCACGTCGAGGGGGTCGCCGTCGTCAGCCAGAGTGTGCGGGATGAAACCGTAGTTGGCCGGGTAGAACATCGGGGTGGCCATGAAGCGATCGACCATCAGGCAATCGGTGTCATGGTCGATTTCGTATTTGATCGGCGCGTGGTTGGCCGGGATTTCGATGGCAACGTAGATGTCGTTCGGCAGGTCTTTACCAGCCGGGATCTTGCTGTAGCTCATGGGGGAAACTCCCAGGGAGGGCCAAAAAAGTGGGGCGCATTATAGGCGTATTCGCAATGCGTTACTACGGCGGCCTACTCAGCCATTGGTCGCGTTTTCGACCGTCCTGTAGTCGGGGTGTTCCGCTTGCAGCCGTCGCAATCGCGCCAGGCTGTCCTGGCGGTAGAACAAGGACAGCTGCTGGTAGACGTCCGGAAAGGCATCCGCCAGCAGATCCGGTGCGCTGAAGAAGTATTCGCTGGCCACCGCGAAGAACTCTGCCGGGTCTTCCGCCGCGTAGGGGTCAATGGCGGTCTCGGCGTCGGGATTGGCGTCCAGCTCGGCGTTCAGTGTGTCATAGGCGCTCTGCATGGCATGCGCCCAATCCTGCACGCGCATGTCGCGGTGCAGCGGTGGCAGGCCATTGGCGCCGCCTTCGAGCATGTCCAGCTTGTGCGCCAGTTCGTGGATCACCAGGTTGTAGCCTTCCCAGCCGCCGCTGCTTTCGACGCCCGGCCAGGCGAGGATCACCGGGCCTTGTTGCCAGGCCTCGCCGCTGCGCGCGTCGTCCCATTCGTGTTCGATACCGCTGGCGTCGCGGTGGCGTTGTGGGCTGAGGAAGTCGTCCGGGTAGAGGACGATCTCGTGAAAACCCCGGTACCAGTCCAGATCGCCCAGGTGCAGCAGGGGCAATTGCGCCTGAGCCGCCAGCAGCAGGTGTTCGACCGGGCCGAGTTTGAGGCCGGGCAGTGCTGTCAGGTGCTTGTCATGCAGGAACAGCACGGCGCGTTCGCGCAGGTGCTGCTCTTCGTGTTCTTCGAGGCCGTCAAGGATGGGCAGGCGCTTGCGAACCTCGGCCCAGTGAGCCGGATCGACGGGGTTGCGTTCGAGAGTGCGACGACGGCGCCAGGCCTTGAGTGACCACATGGGGAATGCTTCGTGGCGGAAAACCCGGCCACCATAAGGGCGGTGGCCGTTCGCGGCAAGCCGTGGCGAGCGCTCGCTGTCTCAGTCGACGTTGATCGGCAGCACGTAGTTCTTGAACTGCTCGTCTTCGACGAAGCCGATGGACTCGTAGACCTTCTGCGCCACTTCGTTGTCGCGGCTGGTGGCCACGCGCATGCGTACGGCGTTGGTGTCCTTGGCCATCTGTTTGGCCGTGTGCAGCAGGCGGTCGGCCACCAGTTGGCGGCGAGCGTCTTCGGCTACATAAATGTCGTTGAGAATCCACACGCGTTTGAGCGACAGCGAGGAATAGCTGGGGTAGAGCTGGCAGAAGCCGAGCAGCTTGTCTTCGTCGTCGGCCAGGGCCAGGTAGATCACCGACTCCTTGCGGCGCAGGCGCTTCTCGAGAAACTTGCGCGACGACTCGGGGTAGGGCAGCTCGTTGTAGAACTCGCGGTATTTGACGAACAGCGGGGTCAACAGATCCAGGTGCTCCAAGGTGGCTTGGACGATGCGCATGGTGGGCCTCGGCTTCTCTTTGTGGTGGGCAGCAGCGGCGATGCAGCTGTATATGCCAGCGACTCGGTCGATGCTGCCTCAAAGCCAGTTGAAAGCGCAATCCAAGCAAGCGTTTGATTTTCGCTTGTCCGGCAACTTGGTTTTCGCGTCCTTGTCTGAACAGGGCGCAGCAGCCGCCCGGTGGGGGCTGTGCTAACCTGCGGCCATCGCTTCACGCCCCAGCGTCGGGCTTCATAGAGGTTATTCATGCATATCCATATTCTCGGCATCTGCGGCACCTTCATGGGCTCGCTCGCGGTGCTGGCCAAGGAACTCGGCCACCACGTCACCGGTTCCGACGCCAATGTCTATCCGCCCATGAGCACCCAGCTCGAAGCCCAGGGCATCGAATTGATGCAGGGCTTTGACCCGGCGCACCTGCAGCCGGCGCCCGATCTGGTAGTGATCGGCAACGCCATGAGCCGCGGAAATCCGGCGGTGGAGTACGTACTCAACAAGGGTCTGCCCTATGTGTCTGGCCCGCAGTGGCTGGCCGACCACGTGCTGCAGGGACGCTGGGTGATGGCGGTGGCCGGTACCCATGGCAAGACCAGCAGCTCAAGCATGCTGGCCTGGGTGCTGGAGCACGCCGGCATGGCGCCAGGCTTCCTGATCGGCGGCGTGCCGCAGAACTTCGGCATCTCCGCGCGCCTGGGCGACACGCCGTTCTTCGTGGTCGAAGCCGATGAATACGACAGCGCCTTCTTCGACAAACGAAGCAAGTTCGTCCACTACCGCCCACGCACGGCGATTCTGAATAACCTGGAATTCGACCATGCGGACATCTTCCCGGATCTGGCAGCTATCGAGCGGCAGTTCCACCACCTGGTACGAATCATTCCGAGCGAGGGGCTGGTCATCCATCCGGCCAGCGAAAGCGCGCTGGCGCGGGTGATCGAGATGGGCTGCTGGACGCCCGTGCAGACCACCGGTGAAGGTGGCCAGTGGCAGGCACGTCTGCTCAGTGCGGATGGCTCGCGCTTCGAGGTGAGCTTCGACGGCAAGGTCGAGGGCACCGTAGAGTGGAACCTGACCGGCCAGCACAACGTCGCCAACGCCCTGGCCGTGCTCGCCGCAGCGCGCCATGTCGGCGTTGTGCCGGCGCTGGGCATCGAGGCACTGGGCCAGTTCATCAATGCCAAGCGGCGTATGGAGAAAGTCGCTGAGGTGGGCGGCGTGACCATCTATGACGACTTCGCCCATCACCCCACGGCTATTGCCACCACCCTCGACGGCCTGCGCAAGCGCGTTGGCGACGACACTCAGGTGATCGCGGTGATCGAGCCGCGCTCCAATTCGATGAAACTCGGCGCCCATCGTGACGGCCTGGCCGAGTCTGCCGAACAGGCCGATGCGGTGTTCTGGTACGCGCCGCCGAATCTTGGCTGGGACCTGGCCGCCACCGTGGCGCAGGCGCGCAATCCGACGCGGGTGTGCGACTCGCTGGAGTCGATCATCGACGGTGTGAAGGCCCTGGCGCGCCCCGGTACCCAAGTGGTGGTCATGAGCAACGGTGGCTTCGGTGGTTTGCACGGCAAGCTGGCCAAGGCTCTGGACTGAAACGCATACCCCAGCGGTAGGGCGGGTGAAACCCGCCACATATCAAGAACCGGCGGGTTGCACCCGCCCTACGGAGCATCCATGAGCGGCCCTGAGAGAATTACCCTGGCCATGACCGGCGCCTCGGGCGCGCAATATGGCCTGCGCCTGCTCGACTGTCTGGTGCAGGAAGAGCGCGAGGTGCACTTCCTGATCTCCAAGGCTGCGCAGTTGGTGATGGCTACCGAGACCGACGTGGCGCTACCGGCCAAACCGCAGTCCATGGCGCAGTTCCTGACCGAGTACACCGGCGCGGCGCCGGGGCAGATCCGCGTCTACGGGAAGGAGGACTGGATGGCCCCGGCCGCCTCCGGCTCCGGTGCGCCCACTGCCATGGTGGTGGTGCCGTGCAGCACCGGCACCTTGTCGGCCATCGCTGCCGGTGCCTGCAACAACCTGATCGAGCGCGCCGCCGACGTAGCCTTGAAGGAGCGCCGCCAGCTGATTCTGGTGCCGCGTGAGGCGCCGTATTCGAGCATCCATCTGGAGAACATGCTCAAGCTGTCGAATCTGGGCGTGACCATCCTGCCGGCATCGCCCGGCTTCTATCATCAGCCACAGACGCTGGATGATCTGGTGGACTTCGTGGTCGCGCGCATCCTCAATTGCCTGAATATCCCCCAGGACATGTTGCCGCGCTGGGGCGAGCATCATTTGGTGTCGGATGACTAGCAGCGTGCGCCTGCTCTTATGCGCCGTGGCGCTGCTGAGCCTCAGCGGCTGCGCCACCGTACGCACGCTGGACGCGGCCAAGCCTGGTGCGCCGGTGGTCTATGCCGGTACGCGGCTGGATTGGTACACGATCAATGGCGGGTGCTGCCCGCTAGACCGTTTCGGTGCCGAAGCGCCGAGCTATCCCAGGCTGGATCTACCGGGCAGTGCGCTGCTCGATACCTTGTTGCTGCCCCTGTCACTGGCCACTGCGCTGGGCGTAAGCCTGGGCATCAGCGGCGGGCTGTAACTCGGATGTAATGCGGAGAAGGCGCTGGCGCAGCCTACGGGGTTGGCGTTGCTGGCGTCGTTCAGCAGGTTTCCGTTTCTACTTCCTGGCATACGTCGACCCACTCGGCATCGACCAGTTCGGCCATGCGCTGCGGAGCGATGCGTACGGCGCTGTGGGTGGCTCCGGCCGCCGGTAGGACTTCATCGAAGGCCAGCAACGAGCGGTCGCAGTAGACGCTGAGCGGTGTAGCCAGGCCGAATGGGCAGACGCCGCCCACCGGATGACTGGTCAGCTCGATCACCGTTTGCGCATCGAGCATGCGCGACTTGGCGCCGAAGCATTCCTTCATCTTGCGGTTGTCGATGCGGGCGTCGCCACGGGCGACGATCAGCACGTCGCGTTCGGCGATACGAAAGGCCAGGGTCTTGGCGATCTGTCCCGGCGATACGCCATGCGCCTCGGCAGCCAGCGCCACGGTGGCGGTGCTGGACTGCAGTTCGATGATCGCGATGTCGGGCGCCTTGGCGGCGAAGAAGGTGCGTACAGAGGCCAGGCTCATGAAGCGGTTCCCCAGGTCTGTCGAGGTGAGCACGACGCGGTGCCAGTCTGTGCTGGTCAGGCAAAGCCCCGTCCTGGCGCTGGCGTGGTCGTGAGCACGGCGAAAAAACAAGCGGCCATGCTCGCGCCGCATGGCCAGCACGTCAAGGCCTGATGGCGTCAGTTTGCCAGCAGATGCGCTGCTTTTTCGGCTTCATCGAGCCCGAAGCGACCTTTTTCGTCACGTGTTACCCGGCCCATGGCCACGTCCGGGTCGTGGGTGAATACCAGTCGGCCGCTCCGGGAAAACAGATCGCTGAGCAGCGCTTCCTTTTCCTCTATAAGGCCTTCGGGGAAGCGGTCGTAACCCATGGTGATCGGCAGGTGCACCCAGGGCGCACCGGGGATCAGGTCTCCGGGAAACACCACCGGCCCACCCGGCATGACCACCTCCGGCAGCAATTGGCCCGGTGTGTGGCCGTCGCTCCAGTGCAGGCGCCAGTCTGGACCGAGCAGCTCGCAGCTGTCGCTCTCGTCGAGCAACAGCAGGCGACCGCTGTTTTCCAGCAGGTCGAGCAGCTCCGGAATGTAGGAGGCGCGGTCGCGGGCATGGGGTTGGCGTGCGCGTTGCCACTGGCGACGACCCGTAACGAAGCGGGCATTGGGGAACAGCAGGCGTGCGGGCTGGCCTTCTTGCCAGGCGGCGAGCAGGCCGCCGGCATGGTCGAAGTGCAGGTGGGTGAGCACGACGATATCGATATCGGCGTCGCTCAGGCCGACGGCTGCCAGGCTGTCGAGCAGCACGTGGCGATCTTCCTGCACGCCGAAGCGCTGCTTCAGCTCCGGGCTGAAAAAGGCGCCGATGCCAGTCTCGACCAGGATGTTGCGTTCATCTTCCTGTACCAGTAGGGCGCGGCAGCCGAGGTCGATACGGTTCAGTTCGTCGGCTGGCATCCAGCGCTGCCAGAGGGCCTTGGGCGCGTTGCCGAACATGGCGCCGCCATCGAGTTTCTGGCTGTTGCCGGTCAGGGTGGTCAGGGTTCGCATGGGGTTTCTCTTGTTCTTGTCCGTTCGTGGCGATTGTTTCAGCGTTCGATGGCTAGGGCCACACCCTGGCCGCCACCGATGCAAAGGGTAGCCAGGGCACGACGGGCATCGCGGCGCTGCATCTCGTGCACTAGGCTGACCAAGATGCGGCAGCCGGAGGCGCCGATGGGGTGACCGAGGGCGATGGCGCCACCGTTGACATTGACCTTGGCGCTGTCCCAATGCAGTTCGCGGCCGACGGCGATGGCCTGGGCGGCAAATGCTTCGTTGGCCTCGATCAGGTCGAGCTGTTCCAGGCTCCAGCCGGCGCGTTCCAGCGCCTTGCAACTGGCGAATACCGGGCCGATGCCCATCACTGCCGGATCGACCCCGGCGCTGGCGTGGGCTGCGACACGTGCCAGCACCGGCAGTTGCAGTTCGTCGGCTTTCTCGGCGCTCATCAGCAGCACTGCAGCAGCGCCATCGTTGAGGGTCGAGGCGTTGCCTGCGGTCACCGTGCCGTCGCTCTTGAAGGCCGCGCGCAGCTTGCCCAGGCTGTCCAAGCTGGTGCCGGCGCGCGGTTGTTCATCCTGGGCAAAGCGCAGTGGTTCGGTGCCGCGCTGGGGGATTTCCACCGGGACGATCTCGCCTGCAAAGCGCCCCGCGTCGATGGCGGCCTGGGCGCGCTGCTGCGAACGCAGGGCGAAGGCGTCCTGCTCGGCGCGGGTGACGCCGTACTGCTCGGCCAGATTCTCGGCGGTGATACCCATGTGGTAATTGTTGAACGCATCCCATAGGCCGTCCTGAATCATCGTGTCGACCAATTGCGCATGGCCCATGCGCAGGCCGCTACGGGCGCCGGGCATGACGTAGGGCGCCAGGCTCATGTTCTCCTGGCCGCCGGCGATGATGATCTCGGCGTCGCCGCCACGAATGGCCTGGGCACCGAGGATCACCGCCTTGAGGCCGGAGCCGCAGACCTTGTTCAGGGTCATGGCCGGCACCGTATGTGGCAGGCCGGCGAGCAGGACACTCTGGCGCGCCGGGTTCTGCCCGGAACCCGCGGTGAGCACCTGGCCGAGAATCACTTCGTCGATTTGCTCGCCCTCGATTCCCGTGCGGGCCAGGAGTTCACGGATCACCGCGGCGCCTAGTTGCGGCGCGGGTATGCGGCTCAACGCGCCCTGAAAGCTGCCGATGGCGGTACGGCAGGCGGCGACTATCACGACTTCACGCATAAGGACTCCTCGTCGGCTGGGCAGGGCCAGCCGAAGCTCGAATAAAAAAGCGCGGCGCCGAAGCGCCGCGCAACACGCTCAACCTTGCAGGGCCGCCGGCTCGGCGGTGGCGGATTGCACCTGCCCTATGTTTAGAACTGTTCGGCGGCCAGGCCATACAAGGACTGGCTACCACCACGAATACTCGCTTCCAGGCTCAGGGTGCGCGGCAGCAGACGGGCGAAGAAGAACTCGGCGGTCGCGAGCTTGCTGCCGTAGAAGGCTTCGTCTTCACCCAGCTTGCTTTGCGCCACGGCGGCCATGCGTGCCCACATGTAGGCGTAGGCGACGTAGCCGAATAGATGCAGGTACTCCACCGAGGCGGCACCGACTGCGTTGGGCTCGCTCTTGGCCTGCTCCAGCAGCCAGCCGCTGACCGCTTCCAGGCGTTCCAGCGCTTCCACCAGGCGATCACCGAAGGGCGATTCATGGGCATGGGCGAAATCACGTACTTCACCGGCGAACAGGCGCAGCGCGGCGCCACCATTGGCCACCACCTTGCGCCCGAGCAGGTCGAGCGCCTGGATGCCATTGGTGCCTTCGTAGATCTGTGCGATGCGCACATCGCGCACCAGTTGCTCCTGGCCCCATTCGCGGATGTAGCCGTGGCCGCCGAATACCTGTTGGCCGTGCACGCAGCTTTCCAGCCCGGTGTCGGTGAAGAAGGCCTTGGCCACCGGTGTCAGCAGGGCGACCAGCGCTTCGGCGTTCTGCCGCTCGCTGGCGTCCTCGGCGTACTTGGCCAGGTCGAGCTGCTGGCCAACGTAGCAGGCAAAGGCACGACCGCCCTCGTTCAGCGCCTTCATGGTCAGCAGCATGCGGCGTACGTCGGCGTGGACGATGATCGGGTCAGCGATCTTGTCCTTCGCCACCGGACCGGTGGCGGCGCGGCTCTGGATGCGCTCGCGTGCATATGCCACCGCCGACTGGTAGGAAGCCTCGGCGCAGCCGATACCCTGAATGCCGATGGACAGACGCTCGTAGTTCATCATGGTGAACATCGCCGCCAGGCCCTTGTTGACTTCGCCGATCAGGTAGCCGGTGGCGCCGTCGAAGTTCATCACGCAGGTGGCCGAGGCCTTGATGCCCATCTTGTGCTCGATCGAGCCGCAGGTCACCGCATTGCGCTCGCCGAGGCTGCCGTCGGCATTGACCATCACCTTGGGCACCAGGAACAGCGAGATGCCTTTCGGCCCGGCCGGTGCGTCGGGCAGCTTGGCCAGCACCAGGTGGATGATGTTCTCGGTCAGATCCTGCTCGCCGCCAGTGATAAAGATCTTGCTGCCGATGATCCTGTAGCTGCCGTCGGCCTGCGGCTCGGCGCGGGTGCGGATGATGCCCAAGTCGGTGCCGGCATGGGCCTCGGTCAGGCACATGGAGCCGGCCCAGCGGCCTTCGTACATCGGTGGCAGATAGGTGGTTTTCAACTCTTTGCTGGCGTGGGCGTCGATGGCCAGGCAGGCGCCGGAACTCAGCGCGGAATACAGCGCGAAGCTGGAACCAGCGGCGTAGAGCATCTCCTCAAAGGCCACGGCGAGCATCTTGGGCATGCCCATGCCGCCGTAATTCGGGTTGCCGGAGAGGCCGACCCAGCCGCCTTCGGTGTAGGTGGCGTAGGCCTCGCGGAAACCAGCCGGGGTGCGCACGTCGCCGTCGACCCACTGCGCGCCTTCCTCGTCGCCGCTGCGATTGAGCGGTGCGATCAGGCCGCCGGTGACCTTGGCCGCTTCTTCGAGGATGGCATCGGCGGTGTCGGCATCGACGGTTTCCGCCAGGGCCGGCAGACGTGCCCACAGGCTCGGCGCCTGGAAGACTTCATGGAGGACGAAGCGCATATCGCGCAGCGGGGCGTTGAACTCGGGCATTGTGCAACCTCGACAGCAGTGGCGCCGCGACGAGCGCGGCGCGTGTGGAACGAAATCCGTCAGTCGGCTTCCGCCGGACTTTGCGGCTTATCCTTGACGCTGGTGAATTTAAGCAGATGGGTGCGTTCGACCAGGATGTACAGCGCGGCGCCTGCAGCCAGTCCCCAGCCCGCGCCGTAGACGGCGAGCACCACACCCATGGTGCCGGCGATGCCGCGCTCGGTGTTGTTGTTCAGTTGCTCGAAGCCGACCATCAGGCAGATGTAGCCGGTGAGGATCAGCGTCAGCGACAGGGCGATCGGCAGTACCGGCTGGAAGAAACTGACCAGCGGCAGCATGAACAGCGCGGCGAAACCGGTGATCCAGAAGGTGCCTGCGCCGCTGTAGATCGAATCCATCGCCTTGCGGCCGTACTTGTAGCGCTCGGCCATGGTCGCCGCCACCGCCGTCCACAGCGGGCCGGCCAGGCCTGGGTAGGGTGCGAAGAAGGCATGCAGGGCGTTGCGGATGGCAGTTACCAGGTGGATGCGGTCGACGTTGTTTTCGATTACCTCGTCGGTGCGCAGTTCATCGGCGCGCTGCATCAGCGACTGGCCGACGATGATGTCGCCGAAGGCGATCACGTAAGCGATCACCGCGGTGGGCACGGCCAGCATGAACACGTCCAGGCCGGGGAAGCCGACATTGAACGGCAGGTAGTTCCACATTTCGCCGAAGGCCGGCGCGGTGATGCCCCATTTCACGTCCGGCATCTTGTACTCGCCCACGCCGATGCCGATGAAGATGGCGATCAGCATACCCGGCACCATGCCGTAGTTGACGATCTTGCGGGCGAAGGGCACGCGCTCGGTCAGGCCTTTGAACGACACCGAAAACATCAGGTACAGGCAGATCAGGCTGCCCAGCACCAGGGAAATCGGTGTGTTGGCCAGGCGGCCGCCAGCGCTGATCTCGCCCATCAGTGCGGCGATACCGGCGCCGATGATGATGCCGCCCTTCATCGAGTTGGGGATCAGTCGTACCAGTGCACTGCCCAGGCGGGTGACGCCGAGGAAGAGGAAGATCACGAACACCAGAAACTGCAAGGCGAACAGCGCCTGAATGGCCGCTGGGCCCGGCTCGTAGTTGCCGAGAAACAACAGCACCACGGGGATGCCGGGGGTGATCCAGCCCGGCACCAGCGGCACGCCGAGCAGCGCCGGCAGCATGAAGCCGATGCCGCATACCACCACGTAGGCCAGGGCCACGTCGTAGGGCAGGCCGAGGTATTTCTCCAGCAGCGGGATCATCGCCAGGCTGACCACGAACATGATCAGTGCCTGCAGCATCTCGGCGGTTTCCCAGCGGTAATGCACGAAGGGCAGGCGCAGCTTGAACGGGCCCAGAGGCCAGTGCGGTTGCTCGTCGCCGTCACGGCGCTTGAAAATTTGCATGAGGGTTCTCCGTCGGCCGCCTGGGCCGGTTCTTGTTGTTGTGAAAACGGTGCGGTTTTGCCGTAGCCCGGATGCAATCCGGGGGGGCGAATCGCTGTCCCCGGATTGCATCCGGGCTACGTGGTCAGAGAGCCTTGGCCATATCGCGCAGGACGAACTTCTGGATCTTGCCGGTGCTGGTCTTGGGCAGCTGGGTGAAGACCACGGTCTTGGGCACCTTGAAACCGGCCAGGTGCTCGCGGCAAAAGCTCATGATCTCGTTGTCGCTGGCCTGCTGGCCGGTCTTCAGGGTGATGAAGGCGCAGGGCGTCTCGCCCCATTTCTCGTCCGGACGGGCGACCACGGCCGCCTCCAGCACCGCCGGGTGGCGATAGAGCACGCCCTCGACCTCGATGGTGGAGATGTTCTCGCCGCCTGAGATGATGATGTCCTTGAGGCGGTCGCGGATTTCCACGTAGCCGTCGGCATGGCACACGCCCAGGTCGCCGGTGTGGAACCAGCCGCCCTCGAAGGCCTCGGCGGTGGCGCTGGGGTTCTTCAGGTAGCCCTTCATCACGGTGTTGCCGCGCATGAAGATCTCGCCGATGGTCTGGCCGTCACGCGGTACCGGCTCCAGGGTTTTCGGGTCGGCGACCATCACCCCTTCCAGGGTCGGGTAGCGCACGCCCTGGCGCGCCTTGATGGTGGCGCGTTGTTCCAGCGGCAGCTCGTCCCATTCGGCGTGCCAGGCGCACAGGGTTACCGGGCCATAGACCTCGGTGAGGCCGTAGACGTGGGTCACGGCGATGCCCATTTCTTCCACCGCGCCGATGACCTTGGCGGGTGGTGCAGCGCCGGCGACCATGGCCTTGACCGGGTGATCGATGGCCGCCTTGGCCTCGTCCGGCATGTTCACCAGGGCGTTGAGTACGATAGGCGCGCCGCACAGGTGGGTGACCTGCTCGTCGCGGATCAGGGTGAGGATCTTCGCCGGGTCGACGCGGCGCAGGAACACGTGCACGCCCGCCAGGGCGGTGATCGTCCAGGGGTAGCACCAGCCATTGCAGTGGAACATCGGCAACGTCCACAGGTAGACCGGGTGGTTGCCCATGGCCCAGGTCATCTGGTTGCCCATGGCGTTGAGGAAGGCGCCGCGGTGGTGATAGACCACGCCCTTGGGGTTGCCGGTGGTGCCGGAGGTGTAGTTGAGGCTGATGGCCTGCCACTCGTCAGTGGGCCACTGCCAGGCGAATTCGGGATCGCCTTCGGCGAGGAAGGCCTCGTAGTCCAGATCGCTGACCGCCTGGCCTTCGCCGTACTCGGGGTCGTCGACGTCGATCACCAGCGGCGGGTGGTCGAGCATGCCGATGGCCGCATGGATCACGTCATAGAACTCGCGGTCGGCGATCACCACCTTGGCTTCGCCATGCTGCAGCATGAAGGCGATGGCTTCGGCGTCCAGGCGCACGTTGAGGGTGTTGAGCACCGCGCCGATCATCGGCACGCCGAAATGCGCTTCGAGCATGGCCGGAATGTTCGGCAGCATCACCGCTACCGTGTCGCCCTTGCCGATACCGCGACCGGCCAGCGCCGAAGCCAGGCGCCGGCAACGCGCGTAGGTTTCGGCCCAGTTGCGGCGAATCGAGCCATGCACCACCGCCGGATATCGCGGGTAGACCGCCGCGGTACGCTCGATGAAGCTAAGGGGGCTGAGGGCCACATGGTTGACGGCGGCGCGGCCGAGGCCCTGTTCGTAGATCGACATGGCGGATACACCTTTGGCTGATTGTTAGCTCTGGTTATTCCGGTAATGATGCAGGCATTACCGAAGCTTGCTGGCGGTAATTTATAGGTCATTTCTATTTTTTATGGAAGTTGTACCAAGGTTTTATAGAATAATTACTATATGACTCTTTCGCGTGATCAGGCGGCCGTGCCGCTGCAGGCCTGGCTGCGTATCCAGCGCGAAGCGCCATCCCTCAACGAGCGGGCGGCAGCTTTGCGTCGCGCCGTACTTGGCTGCCCACAGGTACGCCAGGCCTGGTACCTGACCTGGCAGCCGGCCAGCCGCACCTATGCCCAGGAAGATGGCGGGCCACGTTTGCCGCCGGGCCAGGGTGATCCGCTTGCCGCCAGCGATCAGGCCTTGTTCGAGGCGCTGACGACGCAGCCCTGCCTGAGCCTGGAAGCAGTGCGTCAGTTGCCCTGCTGGCTGGCGGGTCGACTGCGCCGCGCTGCTATTCATCACGGTCAGGCCCTGGCGCTGAGCTTGGAGGAGGGTGGTGCCGGCCTGTTGTTGCTGCAGGTGGACGAAGATGCCGGCCTGGAGTGGTTGCCCTGGCTGCGCGAGCTGCTGGCGCAACTGATCGCGCTGGCCGGTGGCATGGCGCGCAGCGCGCCGCTGCTGTCGGCCGATCCGCAGCCGGCGCTGCTGCTCGACGAGCAGGCACGGGCGTTGGAATTCAATCAGGCCCTGCAGAACTTGCTCGGCGACCGTGCGCTGGCACAGGCGGGCGCGCTGCTGCCAGTCAACCATGTGCCGTTGGTGCGTGCTTGCCTGGAGCAGGGGCGCGCGATCGAGGCAGTGGAGGCACAGGACGGCGAGCGCATCCTGATCTGGAGCTTTATCCCCGATGTTGCCGAGCGCCGTGTGCTGGCGCGCTGCCGCGAAGCGACCCAGGAGATTCGCGAGCAGCGCGAAGCGGCGCGCGCGCGACGGCTGTATCGGCTGATCACCGAGAACACCACCGACCTGATTTCCCGGCACACCCCGGACGGCGTGTTCCTCGACGCCACGCCTGCCAGTTGGACGTTGCTCGGCTACTGGCCGGAAGAGCTACGCGGCATGGCGGTCGACAGCCTGCTGCATCCGCAGGATCAGGCTCAGCAAGCCAAGCAGGCGCGCGAGGCACTGGAGCAGGATGGCTACCACACCATGAGCTATCGCATTCGCCACCGCGACGGTCACTACCTCTGGTTCGAGACCGCCAGCCGCGCCATCCGCGAGACTTACACCGGTGCGGTGGTGGAGGTGGTCAGCGTGTCGCGCGACATTACCGCGCGCATCCAGGCCGAGGAGAACAAGCGCCGTCTGGAGGACGAGCTGGCGCATACCACGCGGCTGATCACCCTGGGCGAGCTGGCCTCGGGTATCGCCCATGAGATCAACCAGCCGCTGGCGGCGGTGGTCAACTACGCCAGCGCCAGCCAGCGCTACCTGCAGGGCGTCGGCGGCGATCCGGCCGGTGTGGACAAGGTGGGCCAGGGCCTGGCACGCATCACCGAGCACGCCAATCATGCCTCGGCCGTGATCAAGCGCCTGCGTGCTTTCCTGCGCAAGGGCCAGCGGCGCATGCAGGCGCTGAACCTGGCCGAGGTGGCGCGCGAGGCGGTGCGTCTGTGCAACTGGGAGGCCGGTACGGCGCAGGTGGCGGTGAGCGACCTGTTGCCGGACAATCTGCCGCCGGTATTCGCCGACCGCGTGCTGCTCGAACAGGTGCTGCTCAACCTGCTGCGCAATGCCATCGATGCCAACCGCGAACGTCACCCTGGTGCACCTTCGCAGGTCCGTCTGGAGGCAAGCGAAGCGGACGGCAACCTGGCGATTCGGGTGATCGATCAGGGGCCGGGTGTCAGTGACGAGCAGATGGGCAAGCTGTTCACGCCCTTTTACACCAGCAAGTCCGATGGACTGGGGCTAGGCCTGTCCATGAGCCGCAGCATCATCGAAGGCTTCGGCGGTGCGCTGGAGGCCTTCCCGGTCGAAGGCGGCGGGCTGTGTCTGGAGTGCCGCTTGCCGCTGGGTAGGGACGATGAGTCGTTGTCGAACAGTCGCGGCTAAAGCCCCTCCCACAGGGCATGCAAACTGTGCGAGGGGGCGTTAGCCGCGACCGATGAAACGCATAACAACAAGAGGGGCAGCACAGGGATGCAACAACTGGTTTACGTGGTCGATGACGACCAGGGCATGCTCGACTCGACGCTCTGGCTGCTGGAGTCGGTAGGCCTCAAGGGCGTGCCGTTCACCAGCGGTCGCGCCTTTCTCGAGGCCTGCGATGCGGCGGCCAACGCCTGTGTGCTGCTCGACGTGCGCATGCCGGGTATGGGTGGGCTCAATGTGCAGGAGGAAATGCGCGCACGGGGTATCGACCTGCCGATAATTTTCGTCAGCGGTCACGCCGACGTGCCCATCGTCGTGCGCGCGTTCAAGGCCGGCGCGGTGGATTTCATCGAGAAGCCCTACAACGAGCAACTGCTGCTCGACAGCGTGCAGCAGGCGCTGGAGCGCCGCAAGCCTCTAACCCGGCGCGATCCGCGTCTGGCCGGAGTCCAGGCACGGCTCGATCAACTCACCCCGCGTGAGCGTGACGTGCTCTTGCCATTGGTGCGCGGCTACACCAACCGTGAAGTCGCCGAGCAGCTGGATATCAGCGTGAAAACCGTCGACCTCTATCGCTCACGGGTGATGAAACGCATGCAGGCCGAGACGCTGGCCGAGCTGGTGGGTATGGCTATCGCCGCCGGTCTGGTGGACAGCCTGGCGTTGCGTGAGCCGGTGCGCGTCTGAGCCTTTACGCTGAGCCCTGCTGCAGGTCGAGGGTGGCTCGACCGTAGACGCCGATCTGTTCGGCCGGCTGCGGGACGCCATACAGGTAGCCCTGGAAGTGGCGACAGCCCAGGCTTAGCAAGGCATCGCGCTGTGCCTGGCTCTCTACGCCTTCGGCGATGACGCGCAACTCCAGCGCCTGCCCCAGAGCGAGAATGGTCCGCACGATGGCGGTATCGCTGGCATTGTCGAGCAGGTCGCGAACGAAGCTGCGGTCGATCTTCAACTGGTCGAGTGGCAGGCGTTTCAGGTAGCTGAGCGATGAGTAGCCGGTGCCGAAGTCGTCCAGCGAGAAGCGCACGCCGTAGGCTCTGAGCTGGCCCATCTTGTTGATCAGCGCTTCGATGTCCTGCACCAGCTGGCTCTCGGTCAGCTCCAACTCCAGCTTGTGGGGGTTGGCTCCGGTCTTCTGTAGCGCGCTGAGCACGTCGGTTACGAAGTCCGGATGATGGAATTGGCGGGCGCTGACGTTGATCGCCACGGTCAGCTCGGCGCGCTGCGGGTCATTGGCCCATGAGGCGAGTTGCTGGCAGGCGGTGTGCAGGATCCAGCGGCCCATGGGCAGTATCAGCCCGGTGCTTTCCGCCAGCGGGATGAACTCGCCAGGCGGTACCAGACCGCGCTGTGGGTGTTGCCAGCGCACCAGTGCCTCGGCGCCGAGCAGTTCACCCCGTTCATCCACCTGCGGCTGGTAGTGCAGAAGCAGCTGAGCCTCGCTCAGAGCGCGGCGCAGCTCGTGCTCCAGGGTGGCGCGGGCCGCCAGTGCCTGCTGCATGCGCGGGTCGAAGAAGCACAGGGTATTGCGCCCGGCGGCCTTGGCTTCATACATCGCTAGGTCGGCGTGCTTGAGCAGCTCCTCGGGCTTGTCATGGGGTTGCGAGAACAAGGCGACACCGATGCTGGCGCTGCCGCTGTGGTTATAGCCGGGCAGCTCGAACGGGGTGGCCAGAGCGCGCAGTAGTTTTTCTGCGACATGCTCGATAGTGGCGATGGCAGCCTGAGGCTCGGGCTCGAGGTTCTCCAGGATCAATACGAATTCGTCGCCGCCGAGGCGCGCCAGGCTGTCTTCGAGGCGCACCTGATTGAGCAGGCGCTCGCTGACCTGTTGCAGCAGCAGATCGCCCATGTCATGGCCGAGGGTGTCATTGAGCTGCTTGAAATTGTCCAGATCGATGAACAGCAGCGCGCCCTCACGTCGACTGCGTGCGCTGCGGGCCAGGGCAAACTGCAGGTGTTCGAGCAGCAGGCGGCGATTGGGTAGGCCGGTGAGCGCGTCGTAATAGGCGAGTTGATGGATCTGTTCGAGGTTCTTCTTGTGCTCGGTGATGTCGGTGGAAATGCCGCACAGGGCGTAGATGCTGCCATCGGCCGCACGCAGCGGCAGCTTCACCGAAAAGTAGGTGCGCTCGTTACGGCCGTAGCGATCACGGTTGGTTTCCTCGCTCTCGATGCGCTCGCCAGCCAGTACGCGTCGGTCGTTGATGCCCAGTGCTTGCGCCGTGTCACTGTCGAAGAAGTCGGCATCGCTATGGCCGATAACCTGTTCGGCGCTGCGGCCGAACAGCTCGCAGACCTTGCGATTGACATACTGATAACGCAGTTGCGGGTCCTTGATGTAGATATGCGCCTCGACGCTGTCGAGGATGGTATTGAGGCGCGCTTCGCTGGTCTTGAGATGTCGGGTCTTGTCGGCGACCTGGCGGCGCAACAGCAGGCTGCCGCCAATGGCCAACGTCAGCAGCGCGGCGAGCAGCGCCAGGCCCCACCAGAACAGGACGGGCACGCTGCGCTGCTGAGGCGCGCCACTCCAGCGCTGCAGCACCTGAAAGTAGATAGAGCCAGGCGCTGATTGCCAATTCTGCAGGTGCTGGTCGATGGCACTGAGCAGCTCGCCGTTGGCGCCCTTGCGCGTGGCGTAGAACAGCTGTGCAGGCTGGAACATGATCGGTGTCGCGATCAGGCGGTAGTTGGCGGCGTGATAGTCACCGAACAGCTGATTGGCCACCACTGCATCGGCCTGCTCGGCAAGCACCATGGCAAAGCCCTGGCTCAGGTCGCTGAGCGGAATCATCTGCGCCTGCAGGCCGAAGCTGCTGAGCAAGCTCTGCAGATACTGGAACTGAATCGAACCCTCCAACGCGGCGATACGCAGGCCGCGCAGGTCGAGCACGCTCTGCAGGCGCAGCTCTTCGTGGCTGTACAGCTGTGACCAACTGAACAGCGAAGGCACCTGATGGAAGTCCATCAGGTGTGCCCGCTCCTCGCTGAAGGCGACGTCCGGCAGCAGATCGATCTCGCCGTCCTGCAGCAGTTGCAGGCATTGCTGCCAGGCGCAGGGCACTGTCTGCAGCTGCCAGCGTTCCTCGTTGGCAATGGCCTGCAGCAGTTCACCGAGAATGCCCGAGGGCTGTGCGTTGGCATCGGCAAATATCTTTGGTTCGTTGGCGTACACGCCGACCCTGACCGTGCGTGCCTCCGCGGCGGTGCTCCAGGCGCAGCCCAGCAGGCACAGACACAGCAGCAGGTTAACGAGGTGGTGTAACGAAAGGGGCTTCATGCGCGGGGCGGCTTCCATGGGCGAGTTCCAGCAACCTGTTCTGCAGTATGGCCGCCTATGTCGACTATGCGAGCTCAGGGCGGTGCTCAGTCGGCCCAGCCACGATAGACGTGGGTCATGGGCCTGGGCCCTTTCAGGTAGCCGGTATCCAGTTGGCGGATATGAAAGCCCCCAGCCTCGATCAGCGCGGGTATGTCGCGATCCAGATGGCAGCCGCCGGCCAGCGGTTTCCACAGTGGCGTCAGGCGCTTCTGCCAGCGCACCACGGGGAGGTCCGGTGCCAGGCCGTGTTCGCAGAACAGCAGGCGCCCGCCAGGCTTGAGCACGCGGCGCATTTCACGCAGAGCAGAGACCGGATCGGGGATGGTGCACAAGGTGAAGGTGCAGACGATTTCATCGAAGCTGGCATCCGCTGCCTGAATTTGCCCCAGCTCCAGGGCGATCATCTCCACCGGTACCTGGCAACGTTCGGCGCGCTCACGGGCCAGGCGCTGCATGGCGGCGGACGGGTCGAC
Organism: Pseudomonas sp. YY-1; assembly: GCF_002843095.1. Lineage (NCBI taxonomy): Bacteria > Pseudomonadati > Pseudomonadota > Gammaproteobacteria > Pseudomonadales > Pseudomonadaceae > Pseudomonas > Pseudomonas sp. YY-1. Next base: position 157,265 of record NZ_PJLX01000005.1, read on the forward strand.
GCCAACCACCACCTCGACCCGCTGCGGATCGTAGAAACTCAGGTTGAGGCCACTGCCGATGCCGATCTCCAGTACTCGGCCCTTGGCTAGCGGCACGATCTGCGAGCGCGCCTTCATCACCGCGCCCATGCCGCAGGCGAAATCGATCAGATGCGGCAGGATATGGCGGTCATAGAGGCCCATGGTTCAGGCTTCGTCCTGCCCTTCATCGTCCTCATCGTTGTCGCCGCGGTAAGCAGCGAAGCATTTGAGCGTGTGGCTGACATCGTTGCCTTCGATCAGCCAGCTGTCGTCCGCTTCGCTGTAGCGCGCGGCCTGTACCGAAGCCAGGGAGAACTTCCACAAGCGGCGCTCGCGACCATCGATGCAGTGCACCTGTAGCAGCGGTTTGGCGGCGCTGTCGCTGCCCGCCGTGCCAGCGCTGATTTGCGCCAGCAGTTCGGTGTCGAGGTCGAACTGCCAGGCATACAGACCGTCGATCTCGAGCATGTCGGCGTCTTGCAGCGCCTCGATCAGGCTTGTCGGTTTCATCGCTTTATCCACCACGTCAGCGCCCCAGGCGGCGCAGGTCGGAGGACTCTATCACGCGCACGCCGTCTTCCTCTTCCAGAGCCAGGCGCCAGAGGGCGCGGGCCAGGGCACAGGCGTCGATGCCGCGGTACTTGCCCGGCAGCCAGCGCAGCAGCGGCGCCGCCAGGCGCTCGCCGAGACGGAATTCATGACGCGCGCCGAGCAGTAGCGATGGGCGGGCGATGGTCAGTTGCGGCCAGTCCATGGCTTTCAACGCTTCCTCGGTTTCGCCCTTGATGCGGTTGTAGAACACCTTTGATCCGGCGTTGGCGCCCAGGGCGCTGATCACCACCAAGTGCCGTGCGCCGAGCTCGCGAGCGCGACGGGCGAATGCCAGCACCAGGTCATGGTCGACGGCGCGGAAGGCTTCCTGTGAGCCGGCCTGCTTGATAGTGCTGCCCAGACAACAGAAGGCGGTATCGACCTGCCCGGATAGCTGCGGCAGCAGGGCCTGCAGGTCACCTACCGGGTTTTCCAGGTGCGGGTGTGCGGCCAGGGGGCGGCGTGTCGGTGCCAGCACGCGGGCGACCGTTGGCTCGCTGAGCAGGCGGTCGAGCAGGTGTTCACCGGTGAGTCCGGTGGCGCCGGCGATAAGGATGTGCTGCGGGGTCAGGTACATGCGGTTGTCTCTTGTCCGTTACAGTTCAGCTTAGTCCTTTGCCGGACCGCTGGCCACGGCACCGAGCGCACGCTCGGCCTGGCTTTGGCGCAGTTCGCGCCAGTGCTGGAGTACGCCGCGTGGCGCCCAGATCTGCGGTTCGGAAGGTTCGAAGCCGTCGCTCTGCTCACGCTCGGCGACACGTTCCTTGGCCAGTTCGAAGGCCCGTTCAAGGTTGTCGGTCTCGCCCAGCGCTTCGGCGAACAGGGCGCGACCGAAATAGGTGAAGTCGTTTTCCTCGCTGCAGCCGAAGGACACCCGGTCGGCGCGCGCGGCGGTCATCACCAGGGTCTTTTCGTCTTTCAGCGGCGGGATGAAACCGCCGGAGTAGCAGGCGGAAATCACCACCACCTTGTTGCGCTGCTTGAGCGGAGCGAGCAGGGCAGCCAGCTCGCTGGCAGGCAGGTCGGCCAGTTGCAGGCGCGGCTGGTCGAGATTGAGTTCATGACGACGCGAGCCGTGGCTGGTCAGGTAAATGAAGATCAGGTCTTCCTCGCCGCTGCGTTCGGCCAGCGCTTGCACCGCGCGGGTGAGATTCTCGCGAGTGGCCAGCGGGCGGTCGGCAAGATGGTCGCGATGGTTGACCAGGGTGATGCTGCCATAGGCACCGAAGCGCTCGCGCATCAGTCGGCTGACGTAATCGGCTTCGCGCATGAATACGCTTTGCTTGCCGTCACCGGCCAGTGTCAGCGCATACAGTTCGCGTGCCGGTGTCGATGTCGGGATGGCGGCGATGGCCTGGTCGAGCAACTGCCCCTGTTGCAGCAGGCCCAGTTCGAGGCTGTCAGGCAGGACCTGACCCTGCTCGTCGCGTACCAGGCGGCCGCTTTGCCAGGTGCCTGACTGGCGGTTGCCATCGGCCAGGGTCAGGGTGCCCTCGCCGCTGTAATCACCACCTGAAAAGTGGCCGCGATAGGCGCTGCCGTCGGGCAGGGTGAGCAGGCCTTCGCCCTCGTACTGCCAGTCGGCGAACTCGCCGAGGTAGCGGGTGCCTTCGCCGTCGGTGTATTCGCCGGGGCCCTGCATCACGCCTTCTACGAATTCGCCGGCCCAGGTCTCGCCGCCAGCGCTCTGGTAGCGGCCCTTTCCATGAAACTCGTCGTTCTGGAAACCACCGCTGTAGTTGTCTCCATCTGCATTGCGGTAACTGCCCTGGCCACTGAGCAGCCCTTGCACGAACACGCCGCTGTACTGGTTGCCGTAGGCGTCGCTGCGCACGCCCTGGCCCTCTGCCTGGCCGTTGACGAACTGGCCCTGGAAGCTGCTGCCGTCGGCCATCTCCAGTTTGCCCAGGCCATGGAAACGGTCGTTGATAAATTCCCCCTGGTAGCGCTGGCCGCCCTGTTCGAGCAGGCCCACGCCACTGAACCGGTTGCGTTCGAAACCGCCTTCGTAGCGGCTACCGTCGCTGTAGGTCAGGGTGCCCTGGCCATGGAACATACCTTCGTGAAATTCGCCCAGGTAGTGCTCGCCGCCGGGGCCCTGCCATTCGCCGCTACCTTCGAGCATGCCGTCCTTGAACTGGCCGACGAACCAGCTGCCATTGCGGTAGTCCAGCCGTCCGGGGCCTTGCAGCAAGCCGTCGACTATCTCGCCGCGATACTGGCCGCCATCGGGCAGGGTGGCATTGGCCGGCAACAGCGGGCGCGCCTCATCGCAACCGGCGATCAGCAAGGACAGGCACAGCGGCAGCAAACACAGGGCAAGGGGATTCATTACGGACGTCCAGGTCGGTGCTTTGCACGCAGTATGCCGCAAGCCTGGATGCTTGCGCTGCATAGCCGCACTGGTTACGGATGCAGGATCGCTCCTGTTCCGGCGCTGGGCACGGGAAACAGGAGCGACTGGAGATGCCTGGGAGGGATCAGACGAAGCAGAGGGTCAGCGGCTCGGCGATGTAGGCAGGTTTCTCCTGGCCTTCGATCTCCAGCACGGCACGTGCCTTGAGCAGCCACTGGCCGGGGTTCTTCTCGTTGGCGTCGACCAGAGTCACCACCAGGCGCACCTTGGAGTTGACCTTGACCGGCTGGATGAAGCGCACGCTGTCGAGGCCGTAGTTCACTGCCATCTTCAGGCCCTGCGGCATGATCATGATCTTTTCCATCAGCATCGGCACCAGCGACAGCGACAGGAAACCGTGGGCGATGGTGGTGCCGAAGGGGGTCAGCTTGGCCTTTTCCGGGTCGACGTGGATGAACTGGTGGTCGCCGGTGCACTCGGCGAACTGGTTGATGCGCTGCTGGTCGATGGTCAACCACTCGGACTTGCCGAGTTCCTTGCCAACATAGTCCTTGAGCTCTGCTACGGGTACTAACGGCATAGTTCCTCCTTGAGGACGCGGGTGTTTTTCTTGTGTGCGTGAAACCGTTGCGGCCTAGATCATCATGGGGGCGGCATCGGGTCAAGCCTGCCTCGGCGTGATGAATGACGCTGCATAGGCCCGCTCGACGAAGCAATACAGAGGCCAGCGCGGTGGCATCACGCCTATAATGGCCGACATGCCTCAATGGATGCCCGGAATCCCCTCCAGTAGGTCGCTGAAAAACTACCTACGTTGCCATTGCTGCGTTAAAAACAGGCTCGGAATGCTCATTTACAACTCGTAAACTGCGCTTCCTCGCCTGTTTTTGTGTTGCACTGGCCGCCTCGCCTACGTTTTTTAGCGGCCTACTCGTAAGCGGCGCTCACGGCCATCGCTCGTTTTTTGGAGACTTCAAACATGCTGCTTCGCGGCCTTTCCTGGCTGGTGCTGTGCCAGTTACTGGGTACCGTTCTCAACGTTCTGCTGCTGCCGATGTTGCCTGGCCCGATCATCGGCATGTTGTTGTTGTTCGTCTTTCTCATGCTGCGTGGCGAGGTGGGGGAGCCGCTCAGCGTTGCGTCCAGCAGCCTGCTCAAATACCTGCCACTGATACTGGTGCCGCCGGCAGTGGGCGTGATGGCTTATGCCAGCGATATCGCCGCCGATTTCTGGGCTGTGGTCGGCGCGCTGGTACTGTCGTTGCTGGTGTCGCTGGCGTTCGCTGGCTGGCTGATGCAGAAATTGATCGAGCGTCAGCAGCGCCAGGAGGACGTATGAGTCCGGATTGGCAGGGCGCCTGGCAGGCGCTGACCCATCACCCGCTGTTCGGCATCGGCATCACCCTGGGCGCCTACCAACTGGCCATGGCCGCCTACGAGCGAACCCGCTGGGTATTCCTGCAACCGGTACTGGTGTCGATGCTTACGGTGATCGGCATCCTGCTGCTGTGCGGCCTGAGTTTCGCCGAATACCGCAACAGCGTCGCGGCGCTGACTCTGCTGCTCGGCCCGGCCACCGTGGCCCTGGCCGTGCCGCTGTACCTCAACCTGCGGCGGATTCGCCAGCTGTTCTGGCCGATCATCCTGACGTTACTGATTGCCGGCACCTTCGCCACCGTACTCGGTGCGGGGCTGGCCTGGCTGTTCGGCGCCGAGCACATCATGCTGATGAGCATGGCGCCGAAATCGGTAACTTCGCCGATTGCCATGCTGGTGGCCGATCAGATTGGCGGCATCGCGGCGCTGGCGGCGGTGTTCGTGATGATCACCGGGGTCATCGGCGCCATCGTCGGACCGTCCATTCTGCGACTGTGCCGGGTTCATCATCCGGCGGCGCAGGGTATGGCGCTGGGCATCACCGCGCATGCCGTGGGTACCGCGCGTGCCCTGCAGGAGAGCGACGAGTGTGGCGCCTTCGCCGCGCTGGCGATGAGCCTGATGGGTGTGATCACCGCCGTGCTGTTGCCGCTGGCGATTGTCATGCTGCTGTGAGAGCCTGCCTGACCATCCCTGATGCTCCGGCAGCCATGCGTAGATAACAGGCCGTAAACCATGAAGCTCCCGCTGTTCCCGCTCAACACCGTTCTGTTTCCCGGCTGCGTGCTCGACCTGCAGATATTCGAGGCACGCTACCTGGACATGATCAGCCGCTGCATGAAACAGGGCACGGGGTTCGGCGTGGTGTGCATCGTCGAGGGCGAAGAGGTGGGCGAAGCCGCCAGCCGTTTCGCAGCCATTGGCTGCGAGGCGTTGGTGCGCGACTTTCAGCAGCGTACCAATGGTCTGCTGGGTATTCGCGTCGAGGGCGGTCGGCGTTTTCATGTCGAGCGCGCCCAGGTTCTGCCGGATCAACTGACCGTCGCCGACGTGCAGTGGCTGGAGGAGCAACCCAACAGTCCGCTGCAGGCCGAGCACGCTGACCTGGCCGCATTGCACGCGGCCCTGGCCGAGCATCCGCTGGTGGCGGGCCTGGATATGACCAGCGTGGTCGCCGGTCAGCAGCAACTGGCCAATCAGCTGGCCTACCTGTTGCCGCTGGAGCCCGCGCAGAAACTGCAGCTACTTCAGCTCGATGATCCTGCCCTGCGTCTGGAGCAACTGCACGCCATGCTGGAAGTGCTCCAGGGCGATGCCTGAGGCGACGCCTTAGGGTTTGTACGAAAAGTCGTCGAGCGAAGGTCAGGCGAGGCAAAAGCGGGTGAGGACGCGGAGTTTACGAGCTGTAAATGAGCATTCCGAACCCGTTTTTAACGAAGCATCACCGAGCGCAGGCACTTTTCGTACAGAGCCTAATAGGAATAGCGCAGTAGTGCGGTGGACAACTGCCAGGTCGCCATGGCGCCCAGCACCGATAGGCAGGCGGGTAGGATGATCCACCACAGGCGCGCCGGTAGCGGCGGCAGCGCTTCCTGGCGCTGACACAGGGCCAGGCTCAGGCCGCATACCGCCGAGGCCAGCAGAGCGCCGGCGATAATGTCGCTGGGCCAGTGCACCCCCAGGTAGACACGCGACAAGGCGATCGCCAAGGCTGGCAGGCACGCCACTACCAGCCAGGCCAGGCGCAGGCGTGCCGATTGACCACGGCCGGCCAGCACCCCCAGCACCAGGAAAAAGGCAAAGGCTGCCGAACTGTGGCCGCTGGGAAAACTGAAGGTGGTCAGTGGCTCGCTCAGCACGTCAGGGCGCGCCCGGGCAAAGCCATGCTTGAGCGTGGTGTTGCCTAGCGCCGTGACCAGCAGGGTCGAGCCGGCGAAGAGCAGGTGACGCCATTGCCGTGCCAGGAACAGCAAGGCGCACAGCACTGCAGCCGCCGCCAACTGGATATGGAAGTCGCCCAGCCGGGTCAGGGTGCCGATCCATTGATCCAGGTGCGGCTGGCGCTGTTCCTGGACCAAAGACATCAGGCCCTGATCCAGCGCATCGAGATGCGGCCAGCCGATGATGATGGCCAACAGCAGTAACAGGCTGAGGCCGCCACCGAGCAGGCTGGCGCGTGGCTTTTCCGCCAGGCTGGCTTGAATGGTCAGCAGCAGGATCACGCCAATACCGGCCAGCAGTACCGCTGCTTCCGTCCAGAAACCTTCTGCCATTGGCAGGCGCAGAGCCGCGCCGGTCGCCCAGCCCGGCAACAGGTAAGCCACCGCCCAGCCGGCTGCCGCCACCAGGCTGACCAGTATGAAACGCAGCACTGGCATGTTCAGCATGCCGGCTACCAGCGGCAGCATTGGGCGCAGCGGGCCGATGAAACGACCGACCAACAGGCTGGCCACGCCGTAATGACGGAAGTAGAGCTCGGCACGCAAAATCCACTGCGGATGGTGACGCAACACCGGTAGGCGCCCGATGTTGTGCTTGAAGCGTCTGCCCAGGGCGTAGGAAATCATGTCACCACACAGCGCGCCGGTGTAGGCCAGCAGTAGCGTCTGCCACAGCGTCAGTATCCCGCTGCCGGCGAGCAGCGCGACGCTGAACAGCAGCACCACGCCGGGCAGCACGATGCCTACCAGGGCCAGGCACTCGAGCAGGGCGATAATGAAGATCGCCACCCCCAGCCATTGCGGGTTGCCACTCAGCCAGGTGGTCAGGTTATCCAGCCAGACGCTCATCGTTCTGCTCCTGAAACGCTCAACAATCGATAATCACGCCCTTCGACCTGTCCACGACGCAAAGGGTTGCGTGTGCAGTGACGTGCGTAGGCGGCATCAACGAAACGGTAGGGCAGGTCTTCGTCGCGGCCCTTGGGGATACCCAGGCGCGCGCACTGGATGATCACATGCGGTCGTTCGCCGACATCTTCGACGAACAGTCGCTGCGGATCGAAACGGCGCGCATCCCAGTCCGGCACTTTCAGACCCAGCGCCTTGCAGAGCAGCGTCTGCCCGGCGCATAAACGCTCGATGGCGCGGGGTTGGTCGAGGCTGCCCGGGTTGTTGCGTTGCATCGCCGCCAGGGCATCGGGGCCGCTGATGGCATCGACCCAGGGATGTGCGGATTTGATCAGCACCGCATTACCAGGCCCGTGAGCACTGAAGTTCAGCGAATCGCCGCCGCGCGCGTAGTACATGTAGATATGCCCGCCATCGGCGAACAGCGCCTTGCGCTTCTCTGTGTAGCCGAGCGATGCATGGCTGCCCTTGTCGACCAGGTAGTAGGCCTCGGTCTCGATGATCCGTGCACTCAGCCACAGCGCACCGACGCGATGGCGGATGACCTTGCCAAGCAATTCGCGGGCGAGCAGCTGTGCATCGCGGTCGAAGAAGGTGTCGGGCAATGGATTGGCATCAGGCCAGGGCAAGCTGAGGGTGGGGTCGGCAGGCTTCATCTGTCGCACGGGGGCTAAGTCTCGGGCGGCGAGCATAGCAACAAGAAGCTTAAAAATGCCTGAACGCTCCAGCACCCCATGATGGCCATGTTTGCCCCGCGGCACGTTACATCGGCTACGTCTGGCATTGCCTGGCATTCATCACCCGGCGGATGGGTTGCCTACCGCTTGCCAGACGCCGCTGGGCGCGGCCTTGCGAGCCCGCTATAATCAGCCCCTTTTTCCAACTGCCAGACCTCCGCCGCCATGACCGAGTCCGTGCACGACTATATGACCCGCCTGGGCCAAGCCGCCCGCCAGGCATCAAAGGTGCTCGCCCGCGCCAGTACCGCGCAGAAGAATCGCGCGCTGCACGCCGCTGCCAATGCCCTCGACGCCGCTCGCGCCGAGCTGACTGCCGCCAATGAGCTGGACCTGGCCGCCGCCCGCGCCAGCGGTCTGGAGCCGGCCATGGTCGACCGCCTGGCGCTGACGCCGGCTGTGATCGACAGCATGATCGAAGGCCTGCGCCAGGTGGCGACCCTGCCCGACCCGATTGGCGAGATTCAGGGCATGCGCTACCTGCCGTCCGGTATTCAGGTCGGCAAGATGCGCGTGCCGCTGGGCGTGATCGGCATCATCTACGAGTCGCGTCCGAACGTGACCATCGATGCCGCCAGCCTGTGCCTGAAGTCCGGTAATGCCACCATCCTGCGTGGCGGCTCCGAGGCCATTCATTCCAACCAGGCGATTGCCCGCTGCATCCAGCAGGGCCTGGCCGAGGCTGACCTGCCGGCCGCTGCCGTGCAGGTGGTGGAAACCACTGATCGCGCTGCCGTCGGTGAGCTGATCGCCATGCCGAAGTTCGTCGACGTGATCGTGCCGCGCGGTGGCAAGGGCCTGATCGAGCGCATCAGCCGTGATGCCAAGGTGCCGGTGATCAAGCATCTGGACGGCGTTTGCCACGTCTATATCGACGTCGCCGCTGATCTGGACAAGGCGATTCGCGTTGCCGACAACGCCAAGACCCAGCGCTACTCGCCGTGCAACGCCATGGAAACCCTGCTGGTGCACGCTGCCGTGGCGGGCAAGGTGCTGCCGCCGCTGGCCGCCATCTACCGCGACAAAGGTGTTGAGCTGCGTGGTGATGCCGCCACCCGCGAGCTGCTGGGCGGCGATGTGCTGGAAGCGAGCGAAGACGACTGGTTCGCTGAGTACAACGCGCCGATCCTGGCGATTCGCATCGTCGACTCGCTGGATGCGGCCATCGAACACATCAATCATTACGGCTCGCAGCACACCGATTCGATCATTACCGAGAACTTCAGCGATGCACGGCGTTTCCTCACCGAGGTGGATTCCGCTTCGGTGATGGTCAATGCCTCGACTCGCTTCGCCGATGGCTTCGAGTACGGCCTGGGTGCTGAGATCGGTATCTCCACCGACAAGCTGCACGCACGCGGCCCGGTCGGCCTGGACGGCCTGACCAGCGAGAAGTACGTGGTCTTTGGCGATGGACACATTCGCACATAAATGAACGGACTCGGCGCCCGACGCATCGGCCTGCTCGGCGGTACCTTCAACCCGGTGCATATCGGGCATCTGCGTGCCGCGCTGGAAGTGGCGGAATTCATGGCGCTGGACGAGCTGCGGTTGATCCCCAGCGCCAGGCCGCCGCACCGTGATACGCCGCAGGCGACGGCCGAGCAGCGCCTGGCCATGGTCGAACTGGCGGTGTCTGGCGAGACGCGGTTGACGGTCGATGACCGCGAGCTTCTTCGCGACAAGCCGTCGTACACGGTGGACACGCTGGAGTCGGTGCGCGCCGAGTTGGCGGTGGACGATCAGTTGTTTCTGCTGCTCGGCTGGGACGCTTTTTGCGGCCTGCCGAGTTGGCATCGTTGGCAGGAGTTGCTGCAACACTGCCATCTGCTGGTACTGCAGCGGCCGGATGCCGACAGCGAGGCGCCGGAGGCGCTGCGCGATCTGCTGGCTGCACGCAGTGTCAGTGACCCGCTGAGCCTGCAGGGTGCAGGCGGGCAAATCAGTTTCATCTGGCAGACTCCGCTGGCGATTTCCGCCACGCAGATTCGCCACTTGTTGGCAACCGGCCGCTCGGCGCGATATCTGCTGCCCGATGCGGTACTGGCCTATATCCAGGCGCACGATCTGTACCGTGCGCCCAATGCTTGAAACGCTGCGCATGTGCGCTGGCGTCCATTACACGAGGCAAATGAGTCATTTATGAGCAAGCAGAACATGCCCAGCGAAGAGCTGGTCAAGATCGCCGTGGCGGCGCTGGAAGAGATCAAGGCGACCGACATCACCGTGATCGACGTCAAGGACAAGACCAGCATCACCGACTTCATGGTGATCGCCAGCGGTAGCTCCAGCCGTCAGGTCAAATCGCTGGTGGAAAACGTGCTGGAAAAGGTCAAGGAGCAGGGCGTGCGCCCGATCGGTAGCGAAGGTCTGGACAGCGGCGAATGGGCCCTGCTCGACCTGGGTGACATCGTCGTGCACGTGATGCTGCCGACCGCGCGTCAGTTCTACGACCTCGAGCGCCTGTGGCAGGGCGCCGAGCAGAGCCGCGCGCAACATTCGGCCGAGTAAGCGTAAACCGTGCGGATCAAACTGATCGCCGTCGGTTCGCGCATGCCGCGTTGGGTCGAAGAGGGCTGGCAGGAGTACGTCAAGCGTCTGCCTGCCGAATTGCCGCTGGAGCTGGTGGAAATTCCCCTCAATACCCGCGGCAAGAATGCCGACGTCGCCCGCCTGATCCGTCAGGAGGGTGAGGCCATGCTGAGCAAGGTGCAGCCCGGCGAACGTATCGTCACGCTGGAGGTCCATGGCAAGCCATGGAGCACCGAGCAACTGGCAGCGGAGCTCGATCGCTGGCGCCTCGATGCACGCAACGTCAACCTCATGGTCGGTGGCCCGGAAGGGCTGGCACCGGAGGTCTGCGCGCGTAGCGAGCAGCGCTGGTCTCTGTCGCCTCTGACGTTGCCGCATCCGCTGGTGCGTATCCTGCTCGGCGAGCAGATCTACCGAGCCTGGACCGTATTGTCCGGCCACCCGTACCACAAGTGATCAAGTAGTCATGCCGCAGCCGATTCGCCTCAAGGATCACGAAAAGGACGCTCGCCTGGTCAAGCGCCGGGTGCTCGTCGGCGGCGTGGTGATTATCCTGCTGACCTGCGTGCTGGTCATGCGCATGTACTACCTGCAGGTGATCCAGTACGAGCATCACAGCACCCTGGCAGAGAACAACCGTATCCACGTGCAGCCGCTGCCGCCGACCCGTGGGCTGATCTACGATCGCAACGGCGTGATCATCGCCGACAACCGCCCCAGCTTCAGCCTGACCGTGACCCGAGAGCGTGCCGGTGACTGGCTTAGCGTGCTCGATACAGTGGTCGAGGTACTGGAGCTTAGCGAGGACGAGCGCGCGCTGTTCGAACGCCGCGTGCGCCAGGGGCGGCGTCCGTTCGAACCGGTACCGATCCTGTTCGAGCTGAGCGAGGAGCAGATTGCCCGCATCGCGGTCAACCAGTTCCGTCTGCCGGGCGTCGAGGTGGCTGCGCAGCTGGTGCGGCATTATCCGCAGCAGGAGCACTTCGCTCATTCGGTCGGCTATGTCGGGCGCATCAACGAGCAGGAGCTCAAGCGCCTCGACCCTACCGACTATGCCGGCACGCATCATATCGGCAAGACCGGTATCGAACGTTTCTACGAGGACGAGCTGCACGGCGAGGTCGGCTATGAGGAGGTCGAGACCAATGCCCGTGGCCGCGTATTGCGCGTACTCAACCGCGTCGATCCAAAGCCGGGCAAGGACATCGTGCTCAGTCTCGACGTACACCTGCAGGAGGCGGCCGAGAACGCCCTGGGCGGCCGACGTGGCGCCGTGGTGGCCATCGATCCGAACAATGGCGAAGTGCTGGCGATGGTCAGCCAGCCCAGCTTCGACCCCAACCCCTTCGTCACCGGTATCAGCTTCAAGGCCTATGGTGAGCTGCGCGACTCCATCGATCAGCCGCTCTACAACCGGGTGCTGCGCGGCCTCTATCCGCCGGGCTCGACGATCAAACCGATGGTTGCTGTGGCCGGTCTCGATGCCGGTGTGGTCACGCCTACTTCGCGGGTGTTCGACCCAGGCTTCTATCAGTTGCCCAACCACAGCCACAAATACCGTAACTGGAACCGTACTGGTGACGGTTGGGTCGATCTCAATCTGGCCATCGCTCGCTCCAACGACACCTATTTCTACGATCTGGCGCACAAGATGGGCGTCGATCGCATGCACGATTACATGAGCCGCTTCGGCCTTGGGCAGCGTGTTTCCCTGGATATGTTCGAGGAGACCGCCGGCCTGATGCCTTCGCGCGACTGGAAACGGGCACGTTATCGTCAACCCTGGTATCCGGGCGAGACGCTGATTCTCGGTATCGGTCAGGGCTACATGCAGACCACGCCGCTGCAACTGGCGCAGGCCACCGCATTGATGGCCACGCGCGGCAAGTGGATTCGTCCGCACCTGGCCAAGAGCGTCGATGGCCGCCTGCCGTCAGACCCCAATCCGATTGCGGATATCGTCCTGCGTGATCCCAAGTTCTGGGATTACGGCATTCGCGGCATGGAAGAGGTGTTGCACGGCCCTCGCGGTACCGCGCGCAAGGTTGGTGACAGTTCGGTCTATCGCATCGCTGGCAAGAGCGGTACGGCGCAGGTGGTGGCGATCAAGCAGGGTGAGAAGTACGACCGTAACAAGGTACAGGAGCGCCACCGCGACCACGCGCTATTCATCGGTTTTGCACCGGCGAACAACCCGCAGATCGCCGTCGCGGTCATGGTGGAGAACGGTGAGTCCGGCTCCGGTGTTGCCGCGCCCGTGGTCAAGCAGGTGATGGATGCCTGGCTGCTGGATAAGGAAACCGGCCAGCTCAAGGCCAAGTTCGCGTTGCCCAAGCCTGCCGAGGTCAGTCAGCGATGATCAGCAATTTCGACCGTACCCTGTCCGACGAGGACGTGCTGCGTCGTCGCGCCAGTCTGCTGCAGCGTATGCACATCGATGGCTGGTTGCTGCTGCTGTTGCTGATTCTCGGCACTGGCAGCCTGTTCATTCTGTATTCGGCTAGTGGCAAGAACATCGACCTGCTGCTCAAGCAGGCGTCGTCCTTTGGCATTGGCATGCTCGCGGTGGTGGTAATTGCCCAGTTCGACCCGCGCTTCATGGCGCGCTGGGTGCCCCTTGCCTACGTGATAGGCGTCGCGCTGCTGATGGTGGTGGAAGTAATGGGCCATACCGCGATGGGCGCCACACGCTGGATCAATATCCCCGGGGTGATCCGCTTCCAGCCGTCGGAACTGATGAAGATCATCATGCCGATGACCATCGCCTGGTACCTGTCGCGGCACAACCTGCCGCCGCGCTTCAAGCACATCGTCATCAGCCTGGCGATGATCGGTGTGCCCTTCGTACTGATCGTCAAGCAGCCGGACTTGGGCACCTCATTGCTGATCCTCGCCTCGGGTGCTTTCGTGGTGTTCATGGCCGGCCTGCAGTGGCGCTGGATCATCGGCGCCGCCGCTGCCGTGGTGCCGGTCGCGGTGGGCATGTGGTACTTCGTCATGCATGACTACCAGAAACGCCGCGTGCTGACCTTCCTCAACCCGGAGAGCGACCCGCTGGGCGCGGGCTGGAACATTATCCAGTCCAAGGCCGCCATCGGTTCCGGCGGTGTATTGGGCAAGGGCTGGTTGCTGGGTACTCAGTCGCACCTGGATTTTTTGCCGGAAAGCCACACGGACTTTATCATTGCCGTGCTCGCGGAGGAGTTCGGCCTGGTCGGCGTCTGTCTGTTGCTATTGCTCTATCTGCTGCTGTTGGCGCGCGGCCTGGTGATCACCGCTCAGGCGCAGACGCTGTTCGGCAAGCTGCTGGCCGGGGCGCTGACCATGACCTTCTTCGTCTACGTATTCGTCAACATCGGCATGGTCAGCGGGCTGCTGCCGGTGGTTGGGGTTCCGCTGCCCTTCATTAGTTACGGCGGAACCCATCTGGTCACGCTGTTGTCAGGCTTCGGGATATTGATGGCGATCCACACCCACAGAAAGTGGATCGCTCAGGTTTGATTTGGGGGTTATGGGTTAATGCATTCTCTGCGTAGTTGGGCTGCTCGTACGTTGATGGGAGTCGGTATCGCCGGCGTGTTCGGCACTGGCGCTCAGGCGCTGGCGGCCGATTACGACGGCTCGCCGCAGGTGGCCGAGTTCATCGAGGAAATGACCCGCGACTATGGCTTTGCCAGTGAGCAACTGGTCAGTCTGTTCACCGAGGTCGAGCGTAAGCAGGCGATCCTCGATGCCATTTCGCGTCCGGCCGAGAAGGTCAAACCCTGGAAGGACTATCGCCCGATTTTCATCACCGACAAGCGCATCGCTCAGGGTGTGGAATTCTGGAACAAGAACCAGGCTGCGCTGGAAAAGGCCGAGGCCGAGTACGGTGTGCCGCCGCAGTTCATCGTCGCCATCATCGGCGTGGAAACCTTCTACGGCGGCAATACCGGCAGCTGGCGGGTAATGGATGCGCTGTCGACCCTGGCCTTCGACTACCCGCCGCGCGCGCCGTTCTTCCGCAAGGAGCTGCGCGAATTTCTGCTGCTGACTCGTGAGGAGCAGGTCGACCCGATCAGCCTCAAGGGCTCTTACGCCGGTGCCATGGGCCTGCCGCAGTTCATGCCGAGCAGCTTCCGTGCTTACGCCGTGGACTTCGACGGCGACGGCCATATCAACATCTGGAGCAACCCGACCGATGCCATCGGCAGTGTTGCCAGCTATTTCAAACGTCACGGCTGGCAGGCCGGCGGCCAGGTCGCCAGTCGCGTCGAGGCCAGCGGTGCTCGCGTCGACGAAGGCCTGACCCAGGGCCTGGACCCGGTGAAGAGCGTCGCCGAACTGCGCGCGCTGGGCTGGAAGAGCCAGGACAAACTGGCAGAAGACCTGCCGGTGACCGCATTCCGTCTGGAAGGTGCGCAAGGCGACGAATACTGGTTCGGTTTGCCCAACTTCTACACCATCACCCGCTACAATCGCAGCGTGATGTATGCCATGGCAGTCAACCAACTGGCCGAGCTGCTGGTCGAAACGCGGGGTAATCGATGAGTGCGTCCAAACTGCTGCCGCTGGCAGCCTGCGTAACGGCAGCGCTGTTGCTGGCGAGCTGCTCCTCCAATCGGGCACCGCAGCCTGCGGTGGTGCCCGGTCAGTCGGCCGGTATCTCTGGCCCGGATGATTTCAACCGGCCACACAGGGATGGCGCGCCCTGGTGGGACGTCGATGTCTCGAAGATTCAGGACGCCATCCCCATGCCACATTACGGGCCAGTCAAAGCCAGCCCCTATGTGGTGTTCGGCAAGCAGTACTACCCGATTCAGGACGCCCGTCGCTACCAGGCGACAGGGCCTGCTTCCTGGTACGGCACCAAATTCCATGGCCAGGCCACTGCCAACGGCGAAACCTACGATCTGTACGGCATGACCGCAGCGCACAAGACATTGCCGCTGCCTAGTTACGTGCGCGTGACCAACCTGGAGAACGGCAAGGTCGTGATCTTGCGGGTCAATGACCGTGGGCCGTTCTACTCCGACCGCATCATCGATCTGTCCTTCGCTGCCGCGAAGAAGCTCGGCTATGCCGAGAAGGGCACTGCGCGGGTCAAGGTCGAAGGCATCGACCCGCACGAGTGGTGGGCGCAGCAAGGTCGTCCGGTGCCATTGGTGCTGGCCAACAATCAGCCGGCCAAGGCTGCTGTTGCTCAACCCGTCGCGCAGCCCGTGCCGCAGGTCGTCGAGCAGTACGCGCCGCCGCCCGCACAGCACGCCGCTGCGGTGGTGCCCGTGCAGATTGACGCAAAAAAAAACGATTCACTCGGAGCCTCTGGCCTGTATCTCCAGGTGGGAGCCTTCGCCAATCCGGACGCTGCGGAGCTGCTCAAGTCCAAGCTGAGCCAGACCAGCAGTGTGCCGGTGTTCATCAGCTCAGTGGTGCGCGACCAGCAGATTCTGCATCGGGTGCGCATGGGGCCGATCAGCAACCAGGGCGAGGCTGAGCAGCTGCAGAGCAGTGTGCGCCTGGCCAACCTGGGGCAGCCCACGCTAGTGCGTGCCGACTGATGGCAACTTAACCGGTGTTTGCCGGACTAAATCCGAGGCTCGCCTACTGGCGAGTCGAAAGATGGCCCTACGGGGCCGTACAACCCATGCAACGATTTTCGAGAGACGGATGAACATCACCAGCTTCGTGCAACGTGCTTCACTGGTTCTTACCCTTCTGGCCGCGCCACTCGCCATGGCTAACCAGCAGGTGGTGCCTGCGGCGCCGCAACTGGCCGCCAAATCCTATGTTCTGATGGACGCCGCCAGCGGCAACGTCCTGGTCGAGAACAACGCTGACCAGCGCCTGCCGCCGGCCAGTCTGACCAAGCTGATGACCGCCTACATCGCCACCCTGGAAATCCGCAACGGCAAGATCGGCGAGCAGGATCTGGTAACCATCAGCGAGCATGCCTGGCGCACCGGTGGCGCCGCGTCCGGTGGTTCCACCATGTTCCTGCCGCTGAACAGCCAGGCCACGGTCGACGATCTGCTGCACGGCATCATCATCCAGTCCGGCAACGACGCCAGCATCGCCATCGCCGAATACATCGCCGGTAGCGAAGACGCCTTCGCCGACATGATGAACACTACCGCCGAGCGCCTGGGCATGAAGAACAGTCACTTCATGAACGCTACCGGTCTGCCGCACCCGGAGCACTACTCCAGTGCCCATGACATGGCGATCCTGGCTCGCGCGATCATCGACGAAGACGCCGAGCACTATGCGATCTACTCGCAGAAGGAGTTCCTCTGGAACAACATCAAGCAGCCCAACCGTAACCTGCTGCTGTGGCGCGACCGTACCGTCGATGGCCTGAAAACCGGTCACACCTCGGAGGCCGGCTACTGCCTGGTGGCCTCGGCCGTACGTGATGGCGCGCGCATGATCACCTCGGTATTCGGTACCGACAGCGAGCAGGCCCGTGCGGCGGAAACCCAGAAGCTGCTGACCTATGGCTTCCGCTTCTTCGAAAGCCGCACCTTCTACCAGAAAGGCGCAGAGCTGGCTCAGGCCACCGTCTGGAAGGGCGCTACACATCAGGTCAAGGCAGGTCTGGCAGAGAACCTGACCATCACCATGCCCAAGGGCCAGCTGGAAAAACTGCAGGCCAGCATGATCATCAACCCGCAGCTGATCGCCCCGATCCAGCAGGGCGATGTGATCGGCAAGGTCGAAGTCAAACTGGGTGACGACGTGGTGCGCAGCACCGATCTGGTGGCGCTGGAACCGGTAGAAGAGGGCGGCCTGCTGCGTCGTCTGTGGGACAGCATTCGACTGTTCTTCTTCGGCCTGTTCAACTGACAGGCACCGCTGAAAGCGACCTGCGTTGTCGTCATGGCATTGAAACCGGCTGAAGCAGTGCCCATTTACGTGTTGTAAGCCATGCCTCTTTTAGCCCGCCGCTCCAACCCGGAGCGGCCCTTTCTGGACGGGCCACAAGCCCGCTGATGCCATGACCGATAGCGACGTGCAACCGCCAAAAATCGAATTTCCCTGTGAGCGTTACCCGATCAAGGTCATTGGTACCGCTGGCGAGGGTTTCTCCGACCTGGTAATCGAAGTGATCCAGCGCCACGCCCCCGACCTGGATACCTCCACGTTGGTGATGCGTGACAGCCGCAACGGTAACTTCCTTTCCGTTCAGGTGCTGATCACTGCCACCGGTGTCGAGCAGCTGCAGGCGATTCACGTCGATCTGCGTGCAACCGGCCGTGTGCATATGGTGCTGTGATACCCATGCCCGAGCTTGTCGTCCGTCACCTCGGGCTGGTCGACTACCAGCCCACGCTGGAGGCCATGCGCCAACTGACCCGTGAGCGCGATGCGCAGACCCCGGACGAAATCTGGTTGCTGCAACATCCCAAGGTGTTCACTCAGGGGCAGGCCGGCAAGGCCGAGCATGTGCTCGCTGCGGGCGATATCCCGGTGATCCAGGTCGAGCGTGGCGGGCAGGTGACCTTTCACGGTCCTG
Source organism: Pseudomonas sp. YY-1 (assembly GCF_002843095.1). Classification (NCBI taxonomy): domain Bacteria; kingdom Pseudomonadati; phylum Pseudomonadota; class Gammaproteobacteria; order Pseudomonadales; family Pseudomonadaceae; genus Pseudomonas; species Pseudomonas sp. YY-1. The sequence continues at coordinate 175,223 of NZ_PJLX01000005.1, forward strand.
GGCAGCTGGTGGCCTATCTGATGCTCGATCTACGTCGCCTCGATCTCGGCGTGCGTGAGCTGGTCACCGCCATGGAGCAGAGCCTGGTCGAGCTATTGGCCGGCTATGGCATCGAGGCGGCGCCCAAGGCGGATGCGCCCGGTGTATACGTGGCAGGTGACAAGATCGCTTCCCTGGGGCTGCGCGTCAGCCGTGGCTGCTCGTTCCACGGCCTGGCGCTGAACGTCGATATGGACATGGCGCCTTTCCTGCGTATCAACCCCTGTGGCTACGCCGGGTTGAAGATGGTGCAGCTGCGTGACCTGATGCCATCGCCGCCCGCGTTCGACGACGTGGCGCAACGTCTGGAGCAGGCGTTGCGCGCCCGTCTGGGCTACGCGTAGCGGGTCGTGGTGCCCCCAAGCGGCATGATATTGGCGATTTCTTGGTGCGCACGTCGCACCCTACGAGTTGTAGTCCGGCTGAGTCGTGCGTAGGGTGCGCTGCGCGCAGCAATGAGGTCACTGCATTTCGGCGTGCCGAGTGCATCGTTCGGTCAGCAACGAAAAAGGGACGCCGAGGCGTCCCTTTTCGTTGGTCGTGAAGATCTCAGTTCAGATTCAGCGCCGGAATGAGGCTGGCGTTGACCTCCTGGCCAGGCACCGGAACCGGGGCAGCGAGGCCCAGGTTGTTCTTCTCGAACACGCGGTCGGCGCGATAGCTGGAACGTACCAGCGGGCCGGCGGCGACTTCCATGAAGCCTTTCTCGAGGCCGATGTCACGGAAGCGATTGAACTCTTCAGGGCTGACCCAGCGTTGCACCTTGAGGTGGTTGCGCGTGGGTTGCAGGTACTGGCCGAGGGTGAGGATGTCCACGCCGATGGCGCGCAGGTCATCCATGGTTTCCAGGATTTCTTCGTCGGTTTCACCCAGGCCGAGCATCAGGCTGGTCTTGGTCAGTACGTCCGGGCGGTGTTTCTTGGCGTGCTCGAGCACCTTGAGGGTCTTCTCGTAGCCAGCGCGCGGGTCGCGAACCACATAGGTGAGGCGTTTGACCGTCTCGACGTTCTGCGCAAAGACTTCCAGGCCGGAGTCGACCACGCGCTCGATGGCCTGGTGATCGCCATCGAAGTCCGGAGTCAGGGCCTCGACCACCACCTGCGGGGTGTTTTCCTTGATCGCTCGCACGCAAGCTGCATAGTGGCCGGCGCCGCCGTCTTCGAGGTCGTCACGATCCACCGAGGTCAGCACGATATAACGCAGGGCCATCAGTTCCACCGACTTGGCGGTGTTCTGCGGCTCTTCCAGGTCCAGCCAGCCATTGGGGTTGCCGGTGTCCACGGCACAGAAACGGCAGGCACGGGTGCACACCGAACCCATCAGCATGATCGTGGCCGTGCCATTGGACCAGCACTCGCCCATGTTCGGGCAGTGCGATTCCTGGCAAACGGTGCTCAGGCGGTGTTCGCCGACGTTGCGCTTGACGGCCTCGAAACGGCTGCCGCCAGGGGCCTTGACCCGCAGCCACTTGGGCTTGGGTTCGAAAACCTGGGGTTCGGCCGAGGCGCGGCGCTTCTGGCCATCCTTGATCGCGGTGATGCCTTGGGCGGTGCGAAACTTTTCGCCGCTGGCGACGGATTTGGGCGAGGAGGTGTCGGACATCGGAAATCTGGGCTCCGGTAGAGGCTCCGTGGGCAGGTGGCTTTTGGCCGCCGGCCAGTCTACCACAGAAGGTGTATGCAGACGTTGAGGCCGCCTGTCGACAAAGCACCGGCAAGGTGCCGCCTGGGCGTCGCTGTGACAGCTTGGCAAAGGGCTCGCCACTGATGGCAAGCCCTTGCCGGGACAGGCCTGGATTCAGCGTGTGCGCAGCTGTTCCAGCAGCTGGGTATTGGGGTAGCCATCGGCTGGCCAGTTCAACTGCAGTTGCAGGGCGCGAATGGCTTTGCGCGTATTGGCGCCGATGATGCCGTCGGCCGGGCCTGGGTCGAATCCTGCCTTGGTCAGCAGCTCCTGCAGTTCGACGCGCTCGCTACGACCCAGTTGGCGCTCGCCGCGCGGCCACTGTCCTTTGACTTCGCTTGGACGCAGCAGGTTGTCGGCGAGCAGACCGATGGCCAGCGCGTAGGACGTGGAGTTGTTGTACTTGAGGATGCTGCGGAAGTTATCTAGCAGCAGGAAGGCCGGGCCTTTGTGGCCGGCAGGCAGTTGCAGGCTGGCGCGGGCACTGGCGGCCGCACCTGTCGGTGCCAGCGGGCGGACGCCGAGCTCTGCCCATTCGGCCAGCGTGCGGCGCTGATCGGGATCGGCCAGGGCGTAGTCGAAGCCGTTCGGTAGATTCACCTCGAAGCCCCAAGGTTGACCACGCTGCCAGCCAGAAGCCTGTAGATAATGTGCGGCGGATGCCAGTGCGTCGGTCGAAGAACCCCACAGGTCGCGCTTGCCGTCGCCGTCGAAGTCGACGGCATGCTGGTTGTAGGTCGTCGGCATGAACTGGGTCTGCCCCATGGCACCGGCCCAGGAGCCGATCATGCGCTCGCTGGATACATCGCCGTTCTGCAGGATTTGCAGCGCAGCCAGCAATTGAGCGCGCCAGAAGCTCTGGCGGCGACCGTCATAGGCCAGGGTGGCGAGGGAGCGAATGACGCTATTGCTGCCGATGTTGTTGCCGAAGTTGCTCTCCAGGCCCCAGATGGCTACCAGGATCGGGGCTTCGACGCCGTACTGCTGCTCGATGCGTTGCAGCACCAGGCTGTGCTGCGCAAGCAGCACCCGGCCGCGGCCGATACGGCTGGAGGAGACGGCACCGTCCAGGTACTCCCACACCGGGCGAGTGAATTCGGGCTGACTACTGTCTGCCTTGAGCACCGCAGGGTCGGGGGTGACGCCGGCGAATACGCGATCGAACAGCGCTGCGTCGATGCCAGCGGCAATCGCTTCGCTACGCATCGTCTGGCGCCAGTCGGCAAAACTGGGCAAGGGCGTTTCGGCTACAGTCTGGACCGCTGCAGGGGCAGTGGCGGTAGGCAGATTTTCCGCAGGGGCCTGGGCGCAGGCCGCCAGCAGCAGGAGAGGAAGCAGAGCCAGGGCGCGACGTGGAAGCTGGTGTGGCATGTCTATCTCAAGGCGTTTAAGCAGGCGGTTACCTTAGCACGCTCGACGGGGATTCTGGGCTATCAGCGAAGCGAAGAGGCCCATAAAGCAAGAAGCCTCCCAATTGTGGGAGGCTTCGCGGCGGTAGCTGCCTTTACCTTTCTGTGGTCGCTCCTGGCGGGAGCGAAACAGTGGCTGGGCGACGATGGATTTGGCCTTGTTCGGCCGTTTGCCGGCTTTCTTGCTCATGGCGTTTCCTCATGCAGACTGGCCTGCGCCAATGCAGGCAGCGGAGAACTATGCGCCGCTGTACAGAAAATGTCCAGATTTTGGGAGCCTGCACTACGGAGCGAGACGCAGCCTTTGTCCGGACAGTTGCAGGGTCAGCATGGCCAGCTCGCTCCACGGATCACCGGGCGCCTGGCCCTTGATCTGTGCGTCGATCAACTGCGCCTGCTGCAGCAACTGGCCCCAGCGTTTGCTGCTGTGACGCTGCAAGGCTTTGGAAACCAGGGGGCGACGTTTATCCCAGACTGGCGGGCGGGCGCTGGAGAAGGCTTTGTCCAAGGGAATACCCTGGCTCTGCTGGTGGGCGATGCCGGCCAGCAGACGAATCTCGCGCGCCAGCGCCCAGAGAATCACCGGGGTTTCCACACCTTCACCACGCAGCCCTTCGAGGACGCGCAAGGCGTGTGCGGCATCGCCAGCGAGGGCGCAGTCGATCAGGCCGAAGACGTCAAAACGCGCACTGTCAGCTACGGCGGCCTGGACGGTTTCGGCATCGACCTGGTTGCCGTCGGCGAGCAGCTTGAGTTTTTCCACTTCCTGAGCGGCGGCCAGCAGGTTGCCTTCCACCCGCGCGGCGATCATGTCCACCGCATCGGCGCTGGCGCTCAGGCCGGCCTGCGCGAGGCGCTGGCGAATCCACTGCGGCAGCTGATTGGCATCCACCGGCCAGATCTGGATGAACTGGCTCATCTGGCCGTCGATCAGCGCTTTGGCCCATTTGGATTTTTGCGTGCTGCCATCGAGCTTGGGCAGGCTCAGCAGCAGGACGGTGTCCTCGGGCGGGCGGGCCAGGTACTCGAGCAGGGCGGCGGTGCCCTTGTCGCCTGGCTTGCCGGAGGGCAGGCGCAGTTCCAGCAGGCGCTTCTCGGCGAACAGCGAGAGGCTGGCACCCGCCTGCAGCAGGTTGCCCCAGTCGAAGTTGGCTTCGGCATTGAACACCTGGCGTTCGCCGAACCCTTGCTGGCGACAGGCATTGCGGATGGCGTCAGCAGTTTCCTGGCACAGCAATGGCTCGTCGCCGCTGATCGCATAGACAGGTGCGAGCGTGCCTTGCAGGTGTTTGCCGAGTTGCGCGGGGGCAAGCTTCATCGAGTCGATGTCATCAGGCAGGCGGGGCGTCGGGCCGCAGGTGCGGCCCTTGAGCCTTTAGCGGGACGGCAGTTCGATTGGCGACTGCTGCGGGGCGACCTGGCTCGCGCGCGCACGGCGCTCAGCTTCCAGTGCTTCGGCTTCGGCCTTGGCACGGGCTTCTGCGGTCTGCTGCAGTTGATCCAGTCGCTCTGGGCTGATCTGTTGTAGGCTGAACATCAGTTGCTGGATCATTTCACGGCGCAGTTCACCGCGCAGCTGAGCGGCTTCCTGGTCGGAGCCTGCGAGGTTGTTGTCGTCCTGCTGGTAGTAGTTCTGCACTTCCACCTTGTTGCCGGTCAGCAGCAGGTTCTGTGCGCCGCGGATCTCGTATTCCAGGCCCATGGTCAGCTCGTACTCGGCGGTACGGGCACCGCTGCTGTAGCTAGCACTGCGACGATTTTCGGTCTCGCGGGCGATCACCAGCTTGTAGGGCGCACCGGGGTAGACGCGAACATCGTTGTTCTCCAGCACTTCACGCACTTGCTGCACGGTGTCGCCGTAGGCGTCGCGCGCGCTGACGTCGAGTTCCTTGAGGGCGAACTGCATGTCGCCGGTGCCGCGCAGCTGGAAGCCGCAAGCGCTGAGCAGGCCAGCCAGGCCGATGATCAGCAGATTCCGTTTCATCATTCTCATATCCCCTTGGCGGATCACGGCGCCACACATGTGTGGCGCCGAGCTTAATCAGTTGGCGACTATGTTGACCAGCTTGCCTGGCACCACGATGACCTTGCGAATGCTCAGGCCTTCGGTGAAGCGCAGCACGTTTTCGTTGGCGCGGGCGGCGGCTTCGACGTCTTCACGGCTGGCGCTGGCTGCCACGATGATCTCGCCACGCAGTTTGCCGTTGACCTGTACCACCAGGGTCAGGCTGTCCTGCACCAGGGCCGACTCGTCGACCTGTGGCCACTGCGCATCGATCACCGCATCGGTGTGACCCAGATGCTGCCACAGCTCGTGGCTGATGTGCGGGGTAATCGGCGCGAGCAGCAGGGTGACGATTTCCAGGCCTTCCTGAGCCAGCGCGCGATCCTGCTCGGTCGCAGTGGCGGCCTTTTCCAGCACGTTCATCAGGGTCATCACCTGGGCGATGGCGGTGTTGAATTTGTGGTGCTGACCGATATCGTTGCTGGCTTGCTTGATGGCCAGGTGAATGGCGCGGCGTACAGCCTTCTGCTCGTCGGTGAGAGTGTTCACATCCAGCTTGCCCGGCAGGCCGGCGCTGACGTGACTCTGCGCCAGACGCCAGACGCGACGCAGGAAGCGGTTGGCGCCTTCGACACCGGCATCCGACCACTCGCAGCTCATGTCGGGCGGCGAGGCGAACATCATGAACAGGCGGCAGGTGTCCGCGCCGTAAGCGTCGATCATGTCCTGCGGGTCGACGCCGTTGTTTTTCGACTTGGACATCTTCTCGGTGCCGCCGATTTCCACCGGCAAACCGTCGCTCTTGAGCTTGGCGCCGATGACCTTGGCCTTGGCATCACGCTCGACCTCGACGTCGGCCGGGTTGAACCAGTCCTTGCCGCCGTTTTCCAGGGTGCGATAGTAGGTTTCGGCAACCACCATGCCTTGGGTCAACAGGTTCTTGAACGGCTCGTTGGAAGTGACCAGGCCTTCGTCGCGCATCAGTTTGTGGAAGAAACGCGCGTACAGCAGGTGCAGGATGGCGTGTTCGATGCCGCCGATGTACTGATCTACCGGCAGCCAGTGGTTGGCTGCAGCCGGGTCGACCATGCCGCCGGTGTATTGCGGCGAGGCATAGCGCGCGTAGTACCAGGACGACTCGACGAAGGTGTCCATGGTGTCGGTTTCGCGCTTGGCCGGTGCGCCGCATTTCGGGCAGCTGCACTCGTAGAACTCGGGCATCTTGGCCAGCGGCGAGCCAGCACCATCCGGCACCACGTCTTCGGGCAGCACTACCGGCAGCTGGTCTTCCGGCACCGGCACGTCGCCGCAGGCGTCGCAGTGGATGATCGGGATCGGGCAGCCCCAGTAGCGCTGGCGGCTGATGCCCCAGTCGCGCAGGCGGAACTGGGTCTTGCGCGCGCCGTGCGCGCTGGCTTCCAAGTCGCCGACGATGGCGTCGAAGGCGGCGCTGAAGTCCAGGCCGTCGTACTTGCCGGAGTTGATGGTGGTCAGGCCGGCCTTGTCGCCGTACCAGTCCTGCCAGGTGCTGGCGTCGTAGTCCTTGCCTTCACCGGCGTAGACCTGCGTGATCGGCAGGTCGTACTTGTTGGCGAACTCGAAGTCGCGCTCATCATGCGCTGGCACCGCCATTACCGCACCTTCGCCATAGCCCCACAGCACGTAGTTGGCGACGAATACCGGCAGCTTGTCGCCGGTCAGCGGATGAATGACGAACTGGCCGGTGGCCACGCCCTTCTTCTCCATGGTGGCCATGTCGGCCTCGGCCACGGAGCCGGCCTTGCATTCGGCGATGAAGGCGGAGATGGCCGGGTTGCCCTCGGCGGCGCGCTGGGCCAGCGGATGCTCGGCGGCCACGGCGACATAAGTGGCGCCCATCAGGGTGTCCGGGCGGGTCGAGTAGACCTTCAGTTGGCCGTCGATGCCGATGCTGGCGACGTCGTAGTCGAACACGATGTCGGCACCAAAACTCTTGCCGATCCAGTTGCGCTGCATGGTCTTGACCTGCTCGGGCCAGCCATCCAGCTCATCCAGGCTGCTCAGCAGCTCTTCGGCATAAGCGGTGATCTTGAAGTAGTACATCGGGATTTCGCGCTTCTCGATCAGCGCGCCCGAACGCCAGCCACGGCCGTCGATGACCTGCTCGTTGGCCAGTACGGTCTGGTCCACCGGGTCCCAGTTGACGGTGCCGTTCTTGCGGTAGATCACGCCCTTTTCGAACAGGCGGGTGAACAGCCACTGCTCCCAGCGGTAGTAATCCGGCTTGCAGGTGGTGACTTCGCGCGTCCAGTCGATGGCCAGGCCCAGCGATTTGAGCTGGGACTTCATGTAGGCGATGTTCTCGTAAGTCCACTTGGCCGGCGCCACCTGGTTCTTCATCGCGGCGTTTTCTGCCGGCATGCCGAAGGCGTCCCAGCCCATTGGCTGCAGCACGTTCTTGCCCTGCATACGCTGGTAGCGGGCGATCACGTCACCGATGGTGTAGTTGCGCACGTGCCCCATGTGTAGCTTGCCGCTGGGGTAGGGGAACATCGACAGGCAGTAGAAGGTGTCCTTGCCGGGTTGTTCGCTGACGACGAAGGATTGTTGCGCGTCCCAGTGGGACTGCGCGGCGGCTTCTATTTCACGGGGCGAGTACTGTTCGTGCATGGCTCTGGCGCTGAAGGAATGGGGCTTGCGGAAAACGTCGTAGCATACATGAGCGCCGTCTATCGAGGGAAACCCAGATTATGCCGAGCCCGCCGTTGGTCGCTGCGCCAGGCTGCACGCAGGGCCTTCGCTAAGCTTTACTCAAGGCCCGCGGTTGTCGGGGCTCGCGAGGTGGTTAGATGGTGGATGCACGGCAGGCGGAACGAGGGGGTGGCCTTTACGAGCGACTGCTGCAAAGGCTTGCCTTGGCTCTCGAAGAGGCCGATACCGCGAGCCGCCTGCATGCCGAGCCGCTGCGCGAGCTGGAGCTTGATGGGCTGAGCCCGGCAGAGCTGGACCTGATTCGTGCCTACCTCAATCGTGACCTGCACTGGCTGCGCGGCTGGCACGCGGCGGCTGAGGAGTTGGCGCTGATACAGCGCCAGCCACTGCGCAGTGCCAAGTCCGTTGGCGGCAAGCCGATGGGCAGGGTCAAACCCGTGATGAAGCGGCGTCAGGCGCTTTGTTGCGCACTCTGCGGTGCGCCAGTCAGCTGGCATCGAGGGCAGGATGCACGAGCTTGCCAGGCCTGTGGCTCCAGGCTGTTTCGCAGCGGCAATCCGCGTTAGCGGCTAGTTGAAAACCAACCTGCTAGGCTTGGGCGCCCCGGAGGTGCCTGATGCCGATTCGCTTCATCCTTAAACAACTATTGATGCCGCCAGGCGTTCTTCTCCTGCTGATCGCGCTGGGCTGGTGGCTGCGTCGCCGCTTTCCACGGCTCGCGTTTGCCTGCTTTGCCGTCGGTTTCGGTGGGCTATGGCTGATGAGCCTGCCTGCCGTGACGCAGTGGAGTGCCGCCTGGTTGGAGCGTGAGCCGGTGCTGGAGCAGGCGCAGTGGGCAACGCTGGCGCAGCGTGCCGACGCCATCGTGATTCTCGGTGCCGGGCGCGAGCAGAATGATCCGGGCTGGGGGCGTACCGATCAGCCTGGGCTGATGGCCTTGGAGCGCCTGCGCTACGCCGCTCGCCTGGCGCGCGCCTCCGGCCTGCCACTTGCTGCCACTGGCGGCCTGCACTACGGCCAGCCGCCCAGTGAGGCAGCGTTGATGGCCGATGCCATGCGCCTCGACTACGGGCTGGAGATTCGCTGGCTGGAGGAGCAAAGTCGCACCACCTGGGAGAATGCCGTGCTCAGCGCTGAATTGTTGCAGCCCCAGGGCGTGCGGCGCGTGGTGCTGGTCACCCAGGCCTGGCACATGCAGCGTGCACGCTGGAGTTTCGAGCAGGCCGGCTTCGAGGTGATCACCGCGCCGATGGGCTATCTCAGTGCGGGTTACGAGCGCCCGCTGGGGGGCTGGCTGCCAGAGTCGAGGGCTATCTGGCAGAGCAGTCAGTTGCTCAACGAGTTCATAGGGTTGTTGGCGTATCCCATTGTCTACGGCAAGCAGTAGGGCGTACTCGCCGCAGGCAGTACGCCTGCGGATTCTGCGTTCCGAGGGCTGGCGGGCTGCTCGCTTCGCTCGCGAGACCGCCCTACAGCGTCTTGGCCATGCGGCTGGCCAGCAGCGCCCAGCCCAGCAGCAGGGCGCAGAGAATCGCCAGCGGCCAGATGCGCCATTGCAGGTAGGGCGTGAGCCCCTGCATGGGCACCACTTCGCCGTAGAGCACGCCGCGTTCGAACTGCGGCAAGCCGAACTGGATGCGCCCTTGTGGGTCGATGATCACCGTCATGCCGTTGTTGGTGGCGCGGATCATCCAGCGTCCGGCCTCCAGTGCACGCATCTGCGCCATCTGCAGGTGCTGTAGCGGGCCGATGGAGGTGCCGAACCAGGCGTCGTTGCTCACCGTCAGCAGGATGTCGCTGTCCGCCGCAAGTGCCGCCGCGAACTCCGGGTAGACCACTTCGTAACAGATGAATGGCGCGATGCGATGTCCCTTGGCCAGCAGCGGTGACTGGTCACTCGGGCCGCGGGCGAAGTCGGACATCGGCAGGTCGAAGAAAGCGATCAGGCCGCGCAGCAGGTCTTGCAGGGGCACGTATTCACCAAACGGCACCAGCTTCTGCTTGAGGTAGGTGCCCTGGCCTTCGCCAAAACTGGTGATCGCATTGTAATAGCGAATCTCCCCGCGCTCGTTGGACTGCCGCACTGGTACGCCGGTGATCAGCGCACTGTTGCGGTCACGGGCGAAGCGATCCATCACGCCGATATAGCCTTGAGCCATGTCCTTGAGTACCGGGATCGCCGTTTCCGGCCAGACCAGTATGTCGACCTGCTTGGCGCTGAAGCTGAGGTCGCGGTATAGGGCTAGCTGCGCGTTGAGCTGGGCCGGGTCCCATTTCATGTTCTGCTCGACGTTGCCTTGCACGGCGGCGACGGTCAGGCTGTTGCCGGCGGCGCGGGTCCAATTGTGGTCTTTCATTGCCAGGCCTGCGAGCCACGGGCTCAACAGCAGGAGCAGGGCGCAGAGGTAGCGCGGTTTGTGCTTGCGCAGTTGCTCCAGGTTGATGATCAGCGCGGCCGACAGGGCGATGACGAAGGACGACAGCCAGACTCCGCCAATTGGCACCAGGCCGGCCAGCGGTCCTTCGAGTTGGCTGTAGCCGGCGTAGAGCCAGGGGAAGCCTGTGAGGAACCAGCTGCGAAAGACTTCCTGGGCGACCCATAGCGCGGCGAATGCCAGGGCGTCGGCCAGTGGCGCTTCGTTGCGGCGTATCCAGCGCGCCCAGAGGGCGGCTGTCAGGGCGAAGAGCAGGCCCAGGCCGGCGACGAAACCCAGGGTGAGAAAGCCGGCCAGTGCCGGTGATGCCGCGCCATAGTCATGGATGCTGACATACACCCAACTGGTGCCAGCGGCGAACAGGCCGAAGCCGTAGCTCCAGCCGCGCAGCGCTGCCTGGCCGGGGCGTAGATGGCGCAAGCCGAAATAGAACAGGGCAATGGACAGCACGGCCAATGGCCAGAGATCGAAAGGGGCGAGCGCCAGGGTGGTCAGGGCGCCTGCGCCGCAGGCAAGCAGGTGGCCGGGCCAGCCTGGACGAGTGATCCATTGCAGCATGGTTAGATCCTTGGAATCAGGGTGGCGCAAGGGTAGAGCGGAAATGGCGCAGGGGGAAGCGGCCACCCTCGCTGGGCAAGGGCGGCTGAGAATCAGCGGCTAACCGGTGTCAGGCGCAGCAGATGGATGCGGCGGCTGTCGGCGTTGAGCACGCGGAAGCGGAATTCGCCGATCTCGGTGACCTCGTTGCGCTTGGGCAGGTGGCCGAAGGCGCTCATCACCAGACCACCGACGGTGTCGTACTCGTCGTCGGAGAACTCGCTGTCGAAGGTTTCGTTGAAGCTGTCGATGGGGGTCAGCGCCTTGATCAGGTAGTCGCCGGAGGGCAGCGGCTTGATGTAGCCGTCTTCCTCGACATCGTGCTCATCCTCGATGTCACCGACGATCTGCTCGAGCACGTCCTCGATGGTCACCAGGCCGGCGACACCACCGTATTCGTCGATGACCACGGCCATGTGGTTGTGGTTGGCGCGGAACTCACGCAGCAGCACGTTCAGGCGCTTGGACTCGGGCACGAAGGTGGCCGGGCGCAGCAGGTCCTTGATGTTGAAGTTGGGCTGTTCGCCCTGCAGGATCAGTGGCAGCAGATCCTTGGCCAGGAGGATGCCGATGACGTCGTCGAGGCTCTCGCCGACTACCGGGTAGCGCGAGTGCGCCGCGTCGATGATGGCGGGCAGGAATTCGCGGGGCGTCTGGCTGGCCTTGATGCTGATCACTTGCGAGCGCGGCACCATAATGTCGCGTACCTGCAGGTCGGCGACCTGGATGGCGCCTTCGACGATGGCCAGTGCTTCGCTGTCGAGCAGCTTGTTCTGGTGGGCTTCGCGCAGGACTTCCAGCAGTTCCTGGCGGTTTCTCGGCTCATGAGCAAAAGCCTGGGTCAGCTTGTTGAACCAGGACTTCTGCTCGTTGCTCGATCGGTCTTCGCTCATGGCGTTTTACTCGGGGTCCTTTTCATTAGGAGATTCGTCACCGGCATACGGGTCGGGATGACCCAATTCGGCGAGCAATTGTCGTTCCAGATCTTCCATCTCGAGGGCTTCGTCTTCCTCGATATGGTCATAGCCCAGCAGGTGCAGGCAGCCGTGGATCACCAGGTGCGCCCAGTGCGCCTCCAGCGCTTTACCCTGCTCGGCCGCTTCGCGCTCGACCACTGGCACGCAGATCACCAGGTCGCCGAGCAGCGGGATGTCGAGAATCCCATCGGGAATCTCGGCAGGGAAGGACAGGACGTTGGTGGCGTAGTCCTTGTGCCGCCAGGTGTGGTTCAGCTCGCGACCTTCGGCCTCGTCGACCAGGCGGATGGTCAGCTCCGAATCGGCCGTGCGTTGGCGTAGCGCCAGTTCGCACCAGCGGCGCAGTTGCGCCTCGTCCGGGTGCTGGCCGTCACTGGCCAGTTGCAGGTCGAGCTCAAGCATCGTGGCCGTCGCCCTTGCCGTTCAGGCGCGCGTCGTGGCGCTCGTAGGCTTCGACGATGCGTTGCACCAGCGGGTGGCGCACCACGTCCTTGGGCTTGAAGTGGGTGAAGCTGATGCCGGGCACGTCACGCAGTACCTCGATGACGTGGGCCAGGCCGCTCTTGGTGCCACGCGGCAGGTCGACCTGGGTGATGTCGCCGGTGATCACGGCGGTGGAGCCGAAACCGATACGGGTGAGGAACATCTTCATCTGCTCGACAGTGGTGTTCTGACTCTCGTCGAGAATGATGAAGCTGTTGTTAAGCGTGCGGCCGCGCATGTAGGCCAGCGGCGCGATCTCGATCACCTGCTTCTCGATCAGCTTGGCTACGTATTCGAAACCGAGCATTTCGTAGAGTGCGTCGTACAACGGGCGCAGGTAAGGGTCGATCTTCTGTGCCAGGTCACCAGGCAGGAAGCCGAGCTTCTCACCGGCCTCGACTGCCGGGCGCACCAGCAGGATGCGCCGCACTTGCTCGCGCTCCAGCGCGTCCACCGCGCAGGCCACGGCCAGGTAGGTCTTGCCAGTACCGGCCGGGCCGATGCCGAAGTTGATGTCGTTGTCGAGGATCGCCTTGACGTAGCGCTGCTGGTTGGCGCCGCGCGGCTTGATCACGCCCTTTTTGGTGCGCAACGTCACTTGCGGAAGGTTGCTGGGGTTGACCAGTTCCTCGACGCCGGACTCCTGCAGGTACAGGTGCACCAGGTCGGGCGACAGCTCGGTGGCTTTGGTTTCGCGGTACAGCTTGCGCAGCAGTTGCTCGGCGGCCTGGGTCTTGTCGGCGCTGCCAAGCATTTCGAACTGGTTGCCACGGTTGCGGATTTCCAGGCCGAGGCGCTCTTCGATCAGGCGCAGGTGCTCGTCGAACTGGCCGCAGAGGTTGGCGAAACGGCGGGCCTCGAAAGGTTCGAGGGTGAAACGATGAGGTTCTAGAGAGGCGTTCAAGGTGATGGTGTGATCGTCACTTGTCTGGGTATGAAAAGGCAGCATAACGCTGGTCGCCGACAACGCAAAGTGTCGGCGGCTGCGTCTTTAGTGGAGGGTCTCGGTATCGAGCAAAGTGCCGCGCAGCGAGTGCGGCAGGGCGTCGTCGATGTGCACGTCGACGAACTGGCCGATCAGGCGCGGGTTATCGCAGCGGAAATTGACGATGCGGTTCTGCTCGGTGCGGCCCTGGAGCATGCCCGGGTCCTTCTTCGAATAGTCGCTGACCAGGATGCGCTGCACCGTGCCGACCATGCGCCGGCTGTTCTCGAAACCGTTCTGGTTGATGCGGTGCTGCAGCAGGGCCAGGCGCTGTTTCTTCACCTCGTCCGGGGTGTCGTCGACCAGGTCGGCGGCCGGGGTGCCGGGGCGCGAGCTGTAGATGAAGGAGAAGGAGAAGTCGAAGCCGACGTCTTCGATCAGCTTCATGGTCTGCTCGAAATCCTTGTCGGTCTCGCCGGGGAAGCCGACGATGAAGTCCGAGCTGATCAGGATGTCCGGTACCGCCGCACGCAGTTTGCGGATGCGCGACTTGTATTCCAGCGCGGTGTGGTTGCGCTTCATCGCCGCGAGGATGCGGTCGGAGCCAGACTGCACCGGCAGGTGCAGGTATTTGACCAACTGCGGAATCTCGGCGTGGGCCTGGATGATCGCGTCGGAGAACTCCAGCGGGTGGCTGGTGGTGTAGCGGATGCGCTCGACGCCATCGAGGGCCGCCACGGCATGCAGCAGTTCGGCGAAGTCGGCGATATGGCCGTCCGGGGCTTCCCCGCGATAGCCGTTGACGTTCTGCCCGAGCAGGGTGATTTCCTTCACGCCCTTCTCGGTCAGGGAGGTGATTTCCATCAACACGTCGACCAGTGGGCGGCTGACTTCCTCGCCACGGGTGTAGGGCACGACGCAGAAGGTGCAGTACTTGCTGCAGCCTTCCATCACCGAGACAAAGGCGCTGGGGCCGTCGACGCGTGGCTCGGGCAGGCGGTCGAATTTCTCGATCTCGGGGAAGCTGATGTCCACCTGGGCGGTCTTGGTCACGCGCGCGGCGTCGATCATCTCCGGCAGGCGGTGCAGGGTCTGCGGGCCGAATACCACGTCGACATAGGGCGCGCGGTCGCGGATCGCCGCGCCTTCCTGGCTGGCCACGCAGCCACCGACGCCGATCACCAGGTCCGGGTTGGCCTGCTTCAGCTCGCGCCAACGGCCGAGCTGGGAGAACACCTTGTCCTGCGCCTTTTCGCGGATCGAGCAGGTATTGAGCAGGATGACGTCGGCTTCTTCGGGTTTTTCCGTGACCTCCAGGGCCTGATGCTCGCCCAGCAGGTCGACCATGCGCGAGCTGTCGTACTCGTTCATCTGGCAACCGTGGGTTTCGATATAGAGCTTCTTGGTCATGGCACTGTCTGAGGTGGTTAAAAAATGACCGCGCATTATAGGCGTGTGCCGGGGGGGATGCTACCGCTCAGTTCCTGTAGCTCGGATTGCATCCGGGCTACGCATGCTGCGCTGTGCTATTCTGCGCGCCCCGTTTTTCCTGACTTCGAGTCTTCATGAGCAAGCGCGATCCCATCTACAAGGTGATTTTTCTCAACCAGGGCCAGGTGTACGAGATGTACGCCAAGCAGATCTATCAGAGCGATCTGTGGGGCTTTCTGGAAGTGGAGGAGTTCGTCTTCGGCGAGCGCAGCCAGCTGGTGGTCGACCCCAGCGAGGAGAAGCTCAAGGCGCAGTTCGAGGGCGTGGTGCGCAGCTTCGTGCCGATGCACGCGATCATCCGCATCGACGAAGTAGAGCGTCTGGGTACGGCGAAGATCAGCGAAGCCAAGGGCGGTGGCAACGTCATGCCATTCCCCATGCCGATGCCGGATAAATAAGCTCAGAGTCGTAGGGTGCGCCGCGCGCACCAGTGTTTTTAAGGCAGCGGCGAGAAGGGCGATCGACCTTCGGCGGTCTGCAGTTCCAGCAGGTAGCTACGGAAGATCTGCCCTAGCACCTGGCTGGCGATTTCCAGTTCATCGCGACGCATCTGTGCCGACACCAGGTCGGCGCTGTCCATGGCTTCGTCCGAGCCGTTGACCGATGCCATCTTCAACACGATGTAGGCCTGCACGTTGTTGGCCGGTACGCCTTCGCCACGGAAGAACATGGTGCCCAGGCGCAACTGCGCTTCGGCATGGCCCTGCAGCGAAGCGCGTTCGAACCAGGTCAGGGCCTGCTTGAGATCACGTGGTGTGCGTTTGCCGTCGTAGTAGTACTCACCCAGCTCATAGGCCGCCTGCATGTTGCCGGCGCGCGCCATCTCCTGGCAGCTGGCCAGGGCGTCAGGCATCTCTTCGGGGGAGGCGTTCAGGGCACAGCTGCCGCTAGCGGGGATCAGCAGGGAATTGCCGCCTGCAAACGCAAACAGCGGGAGGAAAAGCAACAGGCAGCCCAGGGACAGGGTGCGGCCGGTGCGGTTCATCTGGATAACGGGACCTCGGCAATTCAGGGCGGGTGACGTGCCCGGTCGGCGCAAAACGTGCCGACCGTCGCATTATGGAATAAACCGGGCGGTTGTTACAAAGCCTGTTTCTTCGCACTTCCCGGCAGGCTCAGCAGTAGCCAGGCCAGCAGCGGGTAAGCCGGTGTCAGCAGCACGTGAAACAGGTCAATGCGGCGCAGCGGCCCGATCACGCCCTCGGTACCGACCGCCACGCCGGCCAGCAGGAACAGGCCCACGACCACGGCTGCGCTGATTGCCGGCGCGCGGCGCGGCCATTGGACTGCGCCGGCATAGAGGATCAGCACCAGCGTGGCCAGATTCAGCGCCAGGCGGTAGTCCTCCATATAACCAAGCTGGCGGAACAGCTCGAAGAAGGCGCACAGCCCGAGCAGGATGCGGCCCCAGTTCGGTCTGCTCCAGGCCCAGCCGCGACCTAGCGCCAATGCAGCGGCACCGAGCAGGGGCAGGCCGAGAAAGCTGCTAGCCTGCGAGAGCCACAGGTGTGCGGGCTGCCAGCTTGGGTCGAAGCCGTAGCGAATCACGCCGACGCTTGCCGCCGCAGCCGGCAGCAGAAAGCCGAGCAGCGCGCAGAACAGTGCCGGCTGATCGCCTTCGCCGTAACGCCCACGTGCTCGGCCGATCAGCCAGACACAGGCGGCGCAGGCCAACGCCAGCAACGCATCGCTGAAGGCAGTGCTGTACTGCATCAGGCTTTTTTCAGCTCGGCGAAGGCGCGTTCTGCGGCGGCGAAGGTGATGTCCAGCTCCTTGTCGCCATGGGCGATGGAGGTGAAGCCCGCTTCGAAGGCGCTCGGCGCCAGGTACACGCCGCCATCCAACATCAGATGGAAGAAGCGGTTGAAGCGGGCGCTGTCGCTGGCCATCACGTCAGCGAAGGTGACGATATCGTCGGCACCGCTGAAGTACAGTCCGAACATGGCGCCTGCCTGGGTGGTGACGAAGGGGATGCCGGCAGCATCGGCGCGTTCCTGCAGGCCGGCGAGCATGCGCGAGGTGTAGTCGGTCAGCTCGCTGTGGAAGCCCGGACGGCTGATCAGCTTGAGGGTGGTCAGGCCGGCAGCCATGGCCAGCGGGTTACCCGACAGGGTGCCGGCCTGGTAGACCGGGCCGAGCGGGGCGATGCATTCCATGATCGCGCGCTTGCCGCCGAAGCAGCCTACTGGCATGCCGCCGCCGATGATCTTGCCGAAGGTGGTCAGGTCCGGGTTCACACCGTAGTGCGCTTGCGCACCGCCGAGGGCGACGCGGAAACCGGTCATCACTTCGTCGAATATCAGCACCACGCCGTGCTTGTCGCACTGCTCGCGCAGGCCTTCGAGGAAACCTAGGGCCGGCGGCACGCAGTTCATGTTGCCGGCCACTGGCTCGACGATGATGCACGCCACTTCTTTGCCGACTTGCGCCAGGCACTCGGCCACGGCATCGATGTCGTTGAACGGCAGGGTCAGGGTGTGTTTGGCGAAGGCCGCTGGCACGCCTGCGGAGTTCGGCACGCCCTGGGTCAGGGCGCCGGAGCCGGCCTTGACCAGCAGGCTGTCGGAGTGGCCGTGGTAGCAGCCCTCGAACTTGATGATGCTGTCGCGGCCGGTGTAACCACGGGCCAGGCGGATGGCGCTCATGGTCGCCTCGGTACCTGAGCTGACCATGCGCACCATCTCCATCGATGGCACCAGGCCGCAAACCAGCTCAGCCATTTCGGTTTCCAGGGCGGTCGGCGCGCCGTAGGACAGGCCGTGCTCCAGTTGGCGACGCACCGAGTCGAGCACGTCCGGGTGGCTGTGGCCGAGGATCATCGGGCCCCAGGAACCGACATAGTCGACGTAGCGCTTGTCGTCTTCATCCACCACGTAAGCGCCTTCGGCGTGCTTGAAGAACAGCGGGGTGCCGCCGACGCTGCGGAAAGCACGCACTGGCGAGTTGACGCCGCCGGGGATGTGTTTCTGGGCGTTGGCGAAGAGCATTTCGGAACGGGACATGGCAGGTCTCTCTGGAAGCGAATCAGTCGAACAGCGCGGCGAAGGCGCGGGCGCGATCTTCCACCTCGAAGGCGGAGTCGGCAGCGAACAGGGCGTGGATCACGGCGATCATGCTGGCGCCGCGGGCGATCAGGCCGGGTGCGGTTTCCAGTGTCACGCCGCCGATGGCGACGATGGGCTGGGCAAAGCGCGCGCGGGCCTGATCCAGCAGCTCCACGGTGGCAGCTGGAGCGCCGGGTTTGGTGTTGGAATTGAAGAAGCGGCCAAAGGCGATATAGCTGGCGCCCTCGGCGACGGCGCGCTCGGCCAGCTCCAACTGGGCATGGCAGGTGCCGCCAATGACGACATCCGTACCGAGACGGGCGCGGGCGGTGGCCAGCGAGCCGTCGCTCTGACCGAGGTGCAGGCCGACGCCCAGGCGCGCAGCCAGCTCCAGATCGTCGTTGATGATCAGCGTGGCACCGTGGCGCAGGCAGAGTTCGGCCAGAGCTTGCGCTTCATCGAAGCGGCGTATGGCATCGCCTGATTTGTCGCGGTACTGCAGCAGGCGCGCACCGCCAGCCAGCGCCGCTTCGGCGTAGGGCAACAGCTTACCACCCGCCAGCAGAGGGGTATCGGTGATGGCGTAGAGGCCGCGCAGACTCATTGGCCGTAATCCAGCGGCAGGCGGCGTGGCACGTACTGGCCGTGGCCGGGTTGTTCGGCGTCGCGCAGGGTACGCCAGGTGTAGTCCAGGGCGCTTTTCACCGCGCTGACCAGTTCTTCACCCAGCGCCAGGCGACCGGCCAGGGTGCTGGCCAAGGTGCAGCCGGAGCCGTGGTAGCTGCCGGGCAGGCGTGCGCAGGTAAAGGTGTGGCGACTTCCATCGCGGCTGTACAGGCGGTTGTGCACTTCGGCTTCGTCGCCGTGGCCGCCGGTGATCAGCAGGTGCTCGATGAAGGGCAGCAGTTTCTCGGCGCACTCGTCGGCGCTGCCTTCCGGCAGTTCGGCGAGGATGCGCGCTTCCGGTAGGTTCGGCGTGGCGATGGTGGACACGGCGAACAGGCGTTCGCGCATGGCATAGCCGACGTCATCCTTGCCCAGCGAGCCGCCGCCGCCGGCGCGTAGCACCGGGTCGCAGACCAGCGGTACACCGGGCAGTTGGCTCATCACTTCGAGCACGTTCTCGACCATCTCTACCGAGCCGAGCATGCCCAGCTTGACGGCGGCCACCGGCATGTCGGCGATCACTGCGCGGGCCTGGGCCAGTACCCAGTCGCGGTCGAGCACGCGGAAGTCGGAGACGTTGACGGTATCCTGCACGGTCAGGGCGGTCACCGTCGGGGCGGCGTGGCAGCCTTGAGCCAGCAGGGCTTCGATATCAGCCTGCAGGCCGGCACCACCACTGGGGTCGTGACCGGACATGCAGAGCACTACGGGGCGGGAGTTTGGCGTTTTCATGGTGCGCGAGCTTATCACTAACGAGCCTGAAGTCGCTGCACGCCATGCCAGTTGCTAGCCTTTCTGATTCTCGTCTGTATTGGCATTAGCTGGTCTGGAAGTGGCATCATGCGCGCCCCTGCCGCCTTGCCCGAATGCCTCCAATGACGCTGCGTACTTGCCTGATCATGATGACCGCCCTGGCGGTGATCACCGATAACCTGATCATTCCTTTTTATCCGCAGTATTTCGCCGAGCGTTTCGACAATCCGCCGGAGCAGCATGTCGGCCTCTATCTGGCGGTTGTCAGCCTGGTGGTGATGTCGGTGTTCCCGCTCTGGGCGCGCCTGGCCAAGCGCGTGCACCCGGTGCGCATTCTGATCAGCGCGCAGCTGATGGCTGGCAGCCTGACCGCTGCTTGCTATTTCATCGACTCGCTGCCGCTGTTCTGGGTGGTGTCGCTGCTGATGGTGGTGTTCAAGGGCAGCTACCTGCTGATGTATCCCTACGTGATGAGCCTGCAGCAGCAGGACAACCACACCCAGACCATCGGCACGTTGTCGGTGGTGGTGCACTTCGGCGCCATTCTCGGTGCCGCGCTGGGCGGCCTGATCCTGCAGATCATGAACATTGGCGACGTGTTCCTGGTAATGGCTGCTGGCGACTTCATCCAGATGGCCATCTGCATGCACCTGGTGCGTGGCTACCTGCCGGCACCAGGCGAGCAGCCGGCAAGCGACGAGGCGCCGGTGAAGAACGAGTCGCGCAGCCTGCCGGCGATCTACCGCCTGTGCCTGGTGATGCTGTTGTTCTACTTCGTGGGTTACGTGACCCGGCCGTTCTTTGCCGTCTATTGGCAGCAGGTGGCGCACTGGAACAGCGAGATGGCGGCCGGTTTCGTCTATGCGCTGCCCGGCGCCGTGGCCGTGTTGGCGCTGTGGTGGGGGCGCCGAGCGACCCAGCAGGGCAACACCCGTGATGGCATTCTTGCCGGTCTGCTGCTGGGCGCGGTGGCCACTTTCATTCAGGGTTTCGGCGATCAGTGGCTGATCCTGCTCGGCCGAGTGCTGTTCGGTTGGGCGCTGTATCAGGTCACCGTGCGCCTGGATGCCCTGCTGTTCGAACTCAGTTCGCCTGAGCACTACGCGGTGGACTTCAGCAAGATCAACATCTTCCAGTGCCTGGGCAATATGGGCTCGGCCTACGGTGCGGGGCTGCTGGTCAGCCATTACGGCCAGGCCATGCCGTTCTGGATCGGTGCTGTCGGCTTGCTGCTGACTGCGGCACTGTTCCCGCTGCTGGTGCGAAAACCCAAGACTGTGTGAGTCTTGAGTGGCGAATGATAATTTGATGCAGATGCGTATCAATGATTAAATTCGCCCTTCGCACTGCTTCCATCATCCGGGTTCGCCGCGATGCACGACCTTCACCACTTGCTCGACGTGATTTCCCGCAGTCTGCCTGGGCTGCAGGGCCGTATCGGTCATGCCGAGGCTGATCTGCTGGTTTGCGGCAGCGATGGCAACGCACAGCGTATCGCCACGCTTTATCAGCACTGGCGCCAGGCTCACCCCGAAGCCGGGCCGCATTACTGGACTGTGCGCAGCTGGACCTACCTGGTCTGGCAACCCATCTACCTGACCTTGCTCGGCGTGCATCTGGCGCAGCGCATGCCCTGTCTGTCGACGCTTGGGCAGGATGTTCAAAGTGGTGTGGTGTTGGGCTTCTGTCTTTCCGATCACTGCCCGCAACGGGCTGCAGAGGGCGAGCTGATCAACCTTGCTGGCAGCCAACTGGCCGACCTGTTGCGCCGCCAGCATGTCGAGTTCTGTCAGGTGCAGAGTATCCACGGCAAGCTGGCTCAGCGGCTGGCAGCCGACTATGTGCTGGCAGCGTTGCTGCTGGTGCAGCGTCAACTGAGCCTGGATAACCAGCAACTGCGGGGGCTATCGGCGCGCTGGCTGGAAGCATTGGGGCTGCGCGGTGGTAGCGACCTGCTGGAAGTGCGTCTGGAGGATGGGCGTGACTGCCTGACCCTGGAGCGCAAGGCCTGTTGCCAGCATTTTCGGCGTTGCGACGGCGAGCTGTGCAGCACCTGCCCGAAATTGCGTCGTGACGAGCGCCTGGTGCGTCTGCGTGAGGAGCTGGCTCAGGCATGCTGAATCTGCGTGATATCGAAGTGCGTCGTGGCGAGCGGGTGACGCTGGCAGTGGACGATCTGCACCTCGAAGGTGATCGCTTCACCGTGATTCTCGGCCACAATGGCTCGGGCAAGTCGACCCTGATGAACCTGCTGGCGCGGCAGTTGCAGCCGACCCGAGGCTCGCTGCAGCTCGATGAGCGCGACCTAGCCGGTTTTTCCGCCCGTGACTTCGCCCAGCGCGTGGCCTTCCTACCGCAGCACCTGCCCGACGTCGCCGGCCTGACCGTGCGCGAGCTGGTACGCCTGGGGCGCTTTCCCTGGCGTGGATTGCTCGGCCGCTGGCGCGCCGAAGACCATGCGGCGGTCGATCAGGCGCTGGCCCAGACAGATGTCGCCCATTACGCCGATCACCTGGCCGACAGCCTCTCCGGTGGCGAGCGCCAGCGTGCCTGGATCGCCATGCTGCTGGCCCAGCAATCGCCGCTGTTACTGCTCGACGAGCCCACCTCGGCGCTGGACCTGGCGCACCAGTACGAGCTGATGGGCCTGCTGCGCCAGCTCAATCGCGACAGCGGACGCGGCATCGTCGCCATCCTCCACGACATCAACCTCACAGCGCGGCATGCTGACCGGGTGATCGCCCTCAAGCAGGGGCGGATCTTCTTCGACGGCAGCCCGGACGAGCTGCTCAGCGGGCCGTTGCTCAGCCAGCTCTATGACATCGATATCGAACTGATCGAGCAGCCCGGCAGCGCCCGCAAGATTGCCGTGGTGGCCTGAGCATGGCGGTAGTCTCGGCGCCGTCACGCCACCTTCTGACACTGTTCGCGCTGCTGCCCCTGGCACTCCTGCACCTGTGGCTGGCGGCCGATCTCGCTCCATTCGAACTGTGGGCGATGCTTGCTTCTGCCGAGCACAGCTTCGAGTTTCTGCAGCTACAACTGTCGGCTCTACCCAGGCTGAGCATGGCGATGCTGACGGGTGCTGCGCTGGGCCTGTCCGGCAGCCTGCTGCAGCAGATCACGCAAAATCGCCTGGTGTCGCCCATGACTATCGGCGCTTCGTCCGGGGCCTGGCTCGGGCTGGTGCTGGCCACCTTGCTGGTGCCGACCTTCGCGGCCGATCACGGGCAGTGGGCGGCGCTGCTCGGTGCGCTGCTGGCAGTCGGCCTGGTGCTGCTGATTGCCGGGCGCAGCGGTATTGGCGGGCTGCCGCTGGTGCTGGGTGGCATGGCCATCAACCTGTTGCTCGGCGCCCTGGCTGCCGGGCTGGTGCTGATCAACAACCAGTACACCCAGGGGTTGTTCGTCTGGGGTGCGGGTGATCTGGCGCAGATCGACTGGCACTGGGTGCAGTGGCTGTGGCCCAAGTTGTTGCTGGCGCTGCCGCTGCTGATCCTGGCGCCGCGGCCGTTGAGCCTGCTGCAGCTTGGCGGCGATGCTGCCCAGGGCCGTGGCCTGGCGCTGTGGCCGGTGATGCTGGTGCTGTTCCTGGCAGCGCTGTGGTTGTGCTCGGTGTCGATCACGGCGGTCGGCCTGATCGGTTTCATCGGCCTGCTCACACCGAACATGGCGAAAATGCTCGGCGCCCGCACCGCGCGAGACGAGCTTCTCTACAGCGCGCTGCTTGGCGCATTGCTGCTGCTCGGCACCGACGCCCTGGCACTGCTGGCCAATCGGCTTAGTGGCCAACTAGTGCCCAGTGGTGCTGCCGCCGCATTGATCGGGGCGCCAGTGCTGTTGTGGTTGGCGCGCCGCCACCTGGCTGCGGAAGATCCGCGTGGCCTACAACTGCCGCGCGGCGCCGAGCACTTCGGTTGGCGCAGTGCGCTGTGGTTGGCGGTCTTTGCGCTGCTGGCGCTTACCGTGGCGCTCGGGCTGGCGCGTGGTATCGATGGCTGGCGTTTGGAGTGGCCGTCGGCGTTGGTCTGGTCGCTACGCTGGCCGCGTGTGCTCACGGCTGCTTCGGCCGGCGCCGGCCTGGCGATTTCCGGCCTGCTGCTGCAGCGTCTGCTGCGTAACCCGCTGGCCAGCCCGGATATTCTCGGCCTATCCGCCGGGGCCACGCTGGCGGTGATGCTGGCGCTGATCGTCTTCGGTGGTGCGCTGCTAGGCGCGGTCGCGCCGCTGGCGGCCTTCGTCGGCAGTCTGGCGGTGCTGGCGGTGTTGATGCTGCTGGGGCGGCGTCATCGCTACTCACCAGCGCTGATGGCGCTGCTGGGGATTTCCCTGGGCGCGCTGCTCAACGCGGCGCTGCAGTTCGTGCTGGCCAAGGGCAGTGGCGACTCGTTCGCGTTGCTCGGTTGGCTGGCTGGCTCCACCTATCGCGCCACACCGGCACAGGCTTTGGGGCTGACGCTGGGCGTGCTGCTGTTCGGCGCGCTGGCGCTGCTGTTTCAGCGCGCCCTGACGCTGATCGGCATCGGCGACGGGGTAGCCGCCAGCCGTGGCCTGGACGTGCCGCGCTTGCGTCTGGCGTTGCTGGTGCTGGTGGCGCTGCTGTGCGCGCTGGTCACCAGCCTGCTCGGGCCTGTGGCGTTTCTGGGGCTTTTGGCCCCACATATCGCGGTGATGCTCGGTGCGCGCCGGGTACTGCCGCAACTGCTGCTTGCGGCCTCGCTGGGCGCGGTGCTGATGCTGCTGGCGGACTGGGTTGGCCGCACCCTGATCTTCCCGCTGCAGATTCCGGTTGGCATTGTCGCCTCGGTGCTGTGTGGCGGTTACTTCGTCTTCTTGTTGATCCGTGGGAGGTTGACGTGAAGCGTTGGTTGCTCGGCTTGCTGCTGCTGTGGCTGACGCCCGCCTGGGCGAGTGATGCGCCACGGGTCGCTGCACTGAGCTGGGAGGCCACAGAGCATCTGCTGATGCTCGATGTGACGCCGTTGACCGTGGCCGATGCCGGTGACTACCGCGCCTGGGTGGTAAGGCCGACGCTGCCTGAGGGCGTGCCGTCGAGCGGTTCGCGCCTGGAGCCCAACCTCGAGTTGCTGGCCGAGTTACAGCCTGAGCTGATCGTCATTCCACCGGTGCTGGAGGACATTCGCCCGTTGCTCGAACGTATCGCGCCGGTACAGGTGTATCAGGGCTTCAGCCAGCAGCACGACAATCAGCAGGTGCAGCGCGAGGCGTTTCTCGACCTGGCGCGCTCCTTGGGGCGCGAGGCGTTGGCCGAGCAGCGCCTGCAGGCGATGGACGTCTATCTGGCGCAATGGCGTGAGCGGCTGCAGGCCCATTACGCAGAGCACTTGCCGGCCGTCACGGTGATTCGCTTCTCGTCGCCGACCGCCGCCTTCATCAACGGCCCCAACTCCATGCCGCAACATGCGCTGGCGCTGCTCGGCCTGCAGCCGGCACTGGACCTGCCGCCGAGCCCCTGGGGCATCACTCAGGTGCCGATCACTACCCTGGGGCGTATCGAGCAGGGCGTGGTGCTGCATATCGAACCCTTCCCCCAAGAGGCGCAGTTGTTCGCCTCACCGCTGTGGCAGGCCATGCCGTTCGTGCGCGAGCAGCGCTTCGCCGCGATGCCTTCGACCTGGACCTACGGCGGGGTGTTTTCCCTGCAGTACCTGGCTGAGGCGATAGGTGAGGCGCTGCTTAAACTGCCGTCTGAATCTGGAAAAGCGCCCCAACAGCCCCTAGAGTAGAGCGATTAGAATATAAGTCTGCCGTGCGTGGCGACGCCATCTGATGGGCTAATGGGGGCCTGGGCGTCGTTCGACAGGGTTCTGGAGTTGTATGTACCGGCTGCTCCTGCTCATCATGAGCATCGTTCTTCCTTCGCTCGTGGGCGCTGTTACCTTCGACGAGCAGACTCGCGCCCTGCCGCTGGGGCAGAGCATGTACGTGTTCGAAGACGTGCGTGGCGATGCCAGCATCGACGATATCGCCTCGCCGGCTGTACAAGGCAGCTTCCGCCTGCATGACAAGCCTGTGCTCAATGCCGGCTATTCGCGTTCGGTATTCTGGTTGCGGCTGGATTTGCACTACTTGCCGCAGCAGGCGCCGGGCGCGCGCAACTGGCTGCTGGAACTGGCCTA
Organism: Pseudomonas sp. YY-1; assembly: GCF_002843095.1. Classification (NCBI taxonomy): domain Bacteria; kingdom Pseudomonadati; phylum Pseudomonadota; class Gammaproteobacteria; order Pseudomonadales; family Pseudomonadaceae; genus Pseudomonas; species Pseudomonas sp. YY-1. The sequence goes on from NZ_PJLX01000005.1 coordinate 200,561, forward strand.
CCCACCGCTCGATCACCTGGAACTTTATCTGCCGGATGAAGCGGGCGGCTTCGCGTTGGCTCAACGCACTGGCGACGCCTTGCCCTTCGATAGTCGGCAGATCCGCCAGAACAACTACCTCTTCGAGTTGAACCTCGAGCCAAACCAGGAAAAGCGCATTTATCTGCGCCTGGAAAGCCAGGGCTCGATCCAGGCGCCGCTGACCCTGTGGGCACCCAATGCCTATCTGGAGGAGCAGCCGGGGCGCATCTATGTGCTCGGTATCATCTACGGCGTACTGCTGGTGATGCTGGTCTACAACCTGTTCATCTTCCTCAGCGTCCGCGACCCCAGTTACCTCTATTACATCCTCTACATCGCCTCGTTCGGCCTTTACCAGATATCGGTGAACGGTGCCGGCATCGAGTACTTCTGGCCCAACAGCCCCTGGTGGGCCAACGCCGCCACGCCCTTCATGATCGGCTCAGCCGCCCTGTTCGGCTGCCAGTTCGCGCGCAGCTTCCTGCATACCTCGGAACACAGTCCCTGGGTCGACCGTCTGTTGTTGCTGCTGATGGCCTGCGGCGCCGTGGTGATGGTCCTGGCGTTGTGCATCAGTTACGCAACCGCGCTGCGCCTGGCCACCTACCTGGCCCTGCTGTTCACCGTGGTGATCTTCGCCGCCGGCATCCTCGCCTGGCTGCGCGGCATGCGCGTGGCGCGCTATTTCATCTTCGCCTGGACGGCGTTCCTCGTCGGCGGCATCGTAAATACGTTGATGGTGCTGGGGCACCTGCCCAATGTCTTTCTCACCATGTACGCCAGCCAGATCGGCTCGGCTCTGGAAGTGGGCCTGCTTTCGCTGGCCCTGGCTGATCGCATCAACGCGATGAAGGAAGAGCGCACGCGCATCCTCCAGGAGGCCGGACGCAAGCTCGAAGCGTTGAACCAGGAGTTGGCCGACAGCAACCGCTTCAAGGACGAGTTCCTCGCCACCGTCACCCACGAACTGCGCACGCCGATGAATGGCGTGATTGGTTCGCTGGAGCTGATGCAGACGGTGAAGATGGACATCGAGCTGGAGCAGTACCAGAAGACCGCCGCGACCTCCGCGCGCGACATGATGCGCATGGTCAACGATATCCTCGCCCTCACCGAACTGCAGGCCGGCAAGCTTTATCCGCGGCGTGAGGCGTTCAGCCTGCGTGGATTGTTCGATGGCCTGCGTGCCCAGTACGCGCCGCGCGCTGAGGACAAGGGACTGACCTTCGCCCTGGAACTGGACGACAACCTGCCCGATACGCTGGAGGGGGACGCCGCCAAGCTGGCTCAGGCACTGGGCTACCTGCTGGACAATGCCATCAAGTTCACCAGCGAGGGCGGTGTGACGCTGCAGGTCGGCCGTGCTGATAGTGTGGGTGGCAACCTGCCGCTGAGCGTGCTGGTCTGCGACAGCGGTATTGGCTTCGCTCATGAGGGCGATCTGTATCAGCGCTTCCATCAGCTCGACGGGTCCATGACCCGCAAATATGGCGGCCTGGGCATTGGCCTGGCGATCTGCCGGCAACTGGTCGACCTGCTCGGCGGCAGCCTCAGCCATGAGTCGCAGCCCGGATTCGGCAGCCGTTTTCGTCTCAACGTACCGCTGACGTTGCCGCAGCAGCAGGCGGCGCCGATCGTGCGTCCGCCGCGTGCGCAGAGCGGAACGGTGCAGCGCCAGGCGCAGCAGTGCACGGTGCTGATCGTCGAGGACAACGCGATCAACCAGTTGGTGACCCGCGGCATGCTGCTCAAGCTGGGCTACCGCGTGCGTACCGCCGACAACGGTGCCGAAGCGCTGGAGCTGCTGCGCAGTGAAAGCGTCGATGCCGTGCTGCTGGATTGCCAGATGCCGGTGATGGATGGCTTCGCCACTTGCCGCGCACTGCGTGCCCTGCCGGGGTGCGCCGAACTGCCGGTGCTGGCGATCACCGCCCATAGCCACAGCGGTGACCGCGAACGCTGCCTGGCCGCAGGGATGAGCGATTACCTGGCCAAGCCGGTGAAGTTCGAGGAGCTGCGCGTGCTGCTGCACGACTGGGTGCTGTGCCGTCCAGCCACGGTTTCCGGTGGCGCCGCTCCGCTCTGACACCACGCAGCCTCATTCCCGATTCAGCGGCAGATTTGGCCGGATCGTCCCTTTAGCCATGGTCTGAATCCTGATTCACTGCATGCAAGTGAATCAGGATTCAGACCATGGCTTATCGCATCACCGAAGCTCGACTCGACCGCGATCAGGCGCAGCGCCAGCGCATTCTCGACTGCGCCTTGCTGCGAGTGGCAGAGGGTGGTTTCGCCGCCCTGACCATGCAGGCGCTGGCTGAGGATGTCGGTATCGCCACGGGCAGTCTGTACCGCCACTTTCGTAGCAAGGGCGAACTGGCCGCCGAGGTCTTCGCCGCTGCCAGTCAGCGTGAAGTGGATGCCCTGGCCGCCGCCCTGCGCGGGCCGGGTAGCGCCAGTGAGCGCCTGCGCATCGGTCTTGAGCAGTTCGCCGCCCGAGCCTGGCACAGCCGCCGCCTGGCTTTTGCGCTGATCGCCGAGCCGGTCGACCCGGAGGTCGATGAGCAGCGCCTGCTCTACCGCGAAGCCTATGCCGAACTGTTCATCGATCTGTTGGAGGAGGGCGCCGGGGCCGGTGAATTTCGCGTCGAGCAGATCGGTCTGACGGCGGCCTGCCTGGTCGGCGCGATTGCCGAAGCGCTGGTCGGCCCTCTGTCGCCACCTGCTCGCGCCGCGCGCGAGGCCGGTCAACCCACCCTGGAACTGGCGCAGGTCAGCGCCAGCCTTGCCACCTTTTGCCTGCGCGCCGTCGGCGCCGAGGAGCCCACGCGATGAGACCCAGCCTGCATGCCGAAACCCACGAGGTGTTCAACCAGGTGCCGAGCCTGGATGGCGCCAACCTCTATCGCCTCGATCTGCCATTGCAGGAGTGGACTCGTCGTTATGACGGCGCCTGGGCAGACGAGCGCCTGAGCGCCTATGGTGCGCTGGCCGGCGGTGCCCTGATGCAGGCCGGCTTTCTCGCCAACGAGAACAAGCCAGTGTTCAAGAGTCATGACCGCTACGGTAATCGTATCGATCTGGTGGAGTTCCATCCGGCCTACCACGAGCTGATGCGTACGGCGGTCGAGCACGGCCTGCCGTCGCTGCCCTGGACCGACCCGCGCGCCGGCGCGCACGTCGCACGCGCCGGTCTGACCTATATGCACAGCCAGGCCGAGGCCGCCAGTGGCTGCCCGCTGACCATGACCTTTGCCGCGGTGCCCGCCATCCGCCTGCAAGCCAACGTGGCCGAGCAGTGGCTGCCGAAGATCCTCGCCACCGAGTACGACCCGCGCAACCTGCCGATGGAGCAGAAGACCGGCGTCACCATCGGCATGGCCATGACCGAGAAACAGGGCGGCACCGACGTGCGCGCCAACACCACCCGCGCCTATCCCATCGGCCTTGGCGGGCCGGGGCAAGGCTACGAGCTGGTTGGCCACAAATGGTTCTGCTCGGCGCCGATGTGCGACGCCTTCCTTACCCTGGCCTACACCGACAAGGGCCTGTCGTGCTTCCTGCTGCCGCGTCACCGCCCGGACGGCACGCGCAACGCGTTCTACATCCAGCGCCTGAAGAACAAACTGGGCAATTGGGCCAACGCTTCCAGTGAGGTGGAGTACCGCGGCGCCTTCGCCTGGATGCTCGGCGAGGAAGGCCGCGGTGTGCCGACCATCATCGAGATGGTGGCCATGACCCGCTTCGATTGCATGGTCGGCTCCAGCAGCCTGATGCGCCAGGCGCTGACCCAGGCCGCGCACCACTGCGCGCATCGTCAGGTGGGCGGCAAGCTGCTCGCCGACCAGCCGTTGATGCAGAACGTGCTGGCTGACCTGGCGCTGGAGAGCGAAGCCGCGCTGGCGCTGTGCATGCGCATGGGGCGCGCGCTCGACCACCAGCATGACGCGCAGGAAGACAAATTCGCTCGTCTGGTCACAGCCGTGGGCAAGTACTGGATCTGCAAGCGCGCGCCGGAAATGATCTACGAGGCCAGCGAGTGCATGGGCGGCGCCGGTTACGTCGAGGAAACCATCCTGCCGCGCCTGTACCGCGAAGCGCCGGTCAACTCGATCTGGGAAGGCTCCGGCAACGTGCAATGCCTGGACGTGCTGCGCGCATTGTCCAAGGAGCCCGGCGTGCTCGATGCGCTGTTCGCCGAGCTGGGCGATGGCCATGGCGATGCTCGCCTGAAGGCACATATCCAGCGTCTGAAAGCCGATTTTGCCGATACCGCCGATATCCAGTACCGCGCGCGCCAGCTCACCGAAGACATGGCTGTGGCGCTGCAGGCCAAGCTGCTGCTGGAGGCGGGCAACGCCACCGTCTCCGATGCCTTTATCGCCAGCCGCCTGGATGGCCGTGGCCGCGTCTATGGCACCCTGCCACGCGGTGTCGACGTCGAGGCGCTGCTGGCGCGTAGCACGCCGCACCTGGCCTGACCGGAGGCCCGCATGCAAGCACATCCGCGTTATCGCGAGTTGGTCGAGCGAGGCTTCGCCGATGCCAACTTCATCAACGACCTGGGCATTCGAGCTACCGACTGCGGCCCAGGTTGGGTCGAGGCGGAGCTGGATATCCAGCCGCGCCACCTGCAGCAGAACGGTTTCATCCACGCTGGTGTACAGACCACTCTGGCCGATCATGCGGCCGGTGCTGCCGCCGCGACGCTGGTGGCCGAGGGGCAGACGGTGCTGACCCTGGAGTTCAAGGTCAACCTGCTACGCCCGGCGCGCAGTGAACGCCTGTTCTGCCGCGCCGAGGTGCTCAAGGCCGGGCGCCAGGCGACTGTGGTCGAGGCCGAGGTGTTCGGCGAGGAAAACGGCGAGAAACGCCTGTACAGCAAGGCTTCGGTGACCATGGCCGTGGTGACGCTGCCGGCCTGAGCAAGGCCCGAATGTGATTGCCCGGCACGCTGTTTTTTAGCCGGGCAGGCGAGTAATCTTGCCGCTGATGGTTCTGCGTGCACGTACGTGACGCGGATGAAAAGGGAACAGGGTGCGGCGAATCTCGCCAATGCCCTGGCTGCCCCCGCAACTGTAAGCGGCGAACGATGCCCTCATGCCACTGACTCCGGTCGGGAAGGCGGGCGGAGTGCCAAGCCGTGAGCCAGGAGACCTGCCATCGACAACGGGCGTTTCGCCCACCCTCTATCCGAATCGTCGCGCGGTGGGCGCGGCAAAGGAACTCGCATGCATATCGAACCCGGTGTCGTCGAAGGCGCCAAGATCCTGCTCAGCTACGCAACGGCCGTCACCGCTTTCGGCCTGACCGCCAAACTCGCCCTGGACAGCGTCCGCAGCAACGGTGGTGCCGCCGCCCTGGCGCTGCGCAGCCTGCTGACCACCGCGCTGGTGTTCTGCTTCTTCGAGGTGTTTCCGCATCATGCGGTGGGCGTTTCCGAGGTGCACCTGATCCTTGGTTCTACCTTGTTGTTGCTGTTCGGCGCTGGTGCCGCAGCCATCGGTCTGGCGGCTGGTTTGCTGCTGCAGGGGCTGCTGTTCGCTCAGTTCGACCTGCCGCAGTACGGCATGAACGTCACCACGCTGCTGATCCCGCTGTGGGGCATCAGCCTGCTGGCCAAGCGCATCGTTGCGCCCGGCACCGCGTACGTCGATCTTTCCTACAAGCAGGCGCTGGCGCTGTCGACTGCCTATCAGGGCGGCATCGTCGCCTGGGTTGCGTTCTGGGCCTTCTACGGTCACGGCTTCTCCAGCGAGAACCTGGCGGCCGTGGGCAGTTTCGGTCTGGCCTATATGAGCGTGATCCTGGTCGAACCGCTGATCGACCTGGGTGTGCTGGCCGGGGCCAAGGCGCTGTCGCGCTTCAGCCAGGGGCCGCTGTTCAACGTGCGCCTGCATCAGACTGCCTGACCCCGTCACTCAGCGGCGGCGCTGCCAGATCATCTTGCCGGTATTGCTCTCGGTGACCAGGTACTGGTCGCTGAAGCGGTAGTAGGCGGCAGGTTGATAATCGGTGGCGCCACTCAGGCGCACCATCAGCATGCCGTCCTGGCTGCGCCAGTGACCGCTGTACTGCATCTCGCCGGGGCTGTCGTAGCTCCAGTCGCTGCCGCCGCCGACCGAGCGACTCCACTGCGTGACGCTACCGTCGGCATTCAGTTGAAGGGTCATCAGGGTGTTGAACGAGGCGAAGTTGGCGCCGCCGCTGTTGATGATCTTCTCGTGCACCCAGGTGCCGACCAGCGCCGAATCCTGAGCGCCTGCGACGGAAGGCGTCGCCGCCGTTGTTGCGGCTTCGCGCTGGAACAATGCCTGGCGTTCCAGCGCCTCGCCGTTGCGGGGATTGCGCGCCGCAATGCTGGTGTTGAGCATGGCGTTGGCATAGGTGGCGTTCATGTTGGCCAGCAGCAGGCCGGTCTGTGGGTCGCTGATCTCGGCACGTAGCAGTTTGCCGTCGTAACGGCCTTTGACGATCAGGCGTAGATGCTGGTTCTCCACGTACTCGCCTTCCACCATGGTGTCGTTCTGGCGCAGGATCAGCTCGCTCGACTGGCCGTCGAGCGTGGCCCGGTAGTGGCCATCGAGTTCACCAGCTTGAGTGCTTGAGCACGAGGCCACGACCAACAGCACAACGATTGCACGACGCATGAAGATGACCTCTGGGCAATTGCTCCAAGCCTAGTCGTTGGCAGCGCGATGTGAGGTCTGTCGCGCTATGTTTTCGTCACCGTATGCAGGCAAGATAGGCGCGTACGTTCAGTCAGGAAGATGCACAGTGAAAGCCTGCTCAGATGATTTCATCATTGCCCATACCCCCGAAGAAGCAGTCGACCGCCTCGCCGCGTTGCACCAGGAGGCCACTGGCGCCCTGAGCCACGCTCTCAAGCGCTACCTCAAGGAGCGCATCCGCCCCGATGCCAGCGAGCACTGTCTGTTTCGCTACCCCGAATTGCGCCTGACCTACCTGTGCCAGGGCGAGGTGCCGACCACCGTGCGCGCCTATGCCAAGGTACAGGTGCCGGGCACCTACGCCATCACGGTGACCCAGCCGGCGGCCTTTCGCAAATACTTGCTGGAGCAGCTGCGCCCATTGATGAACGACTTCACCCTGCGTGTGGAAGTCGGCCGCAGCCAGCAGAACATTCCTTACCCATACGTGGTCGAGGGCGGCGATGAGCTGGCCGGCAGTGGCGTGACCGCCGCCGAGCTGGCGCGCGTATTTCCCAGCACCGACCTGTCCGCCGCCACCGACGGCACCGCCGATGGCCTCTACGACTGGGAGAACATCGATCCGCTGCCCCTGGCGCTGTTCGATGCGGCGCGCACCGACTTCTCGCTCAAGCGCATCCAGCACTACACCGGCAGCGACTGGCGCCACGTGCAGCCGTGGATCCTGCTGACCAACTACCACCGTTACGTCGACCAGTTCATCCGCCATGGCCTGGACATGCTGGTGGGCGACTCGCGCTTCACCCGTATGGTGCTGCCGGGCAACGTGGTGATCGAGCGTGGTATGGCCGAAGGCGAGATGCAGGCGATCATCGAGAACGTGGTCTGGCACCGCTACCAGATGCCGGCCTACCACCTGCAGGCCGAGGACGGCCACGGCATCACCCTGGTCAACATCGGCGTCGGCCCATCCAACGCCAAGAACATTACCGACCACCTGGCCGTGCTGCGCCCGCATTGCTGGCTGATGATCGGTCACTGCGGCGGTCTGCGTCAGTCGCAGACCATCGGTGACTACGTGCTGGCCCATGCCTATATGCGCCGCGACGGCATTCTCGACCGCGTGCTGCCGCCGCATATTCCGCTGCCGGCGCTGGCTGAAGTGCAGCAGGCGCTGCAGGAAGCCGCCAAGCTGGTCACTGGCGAAGAGGGCGACGAACTGAAGAAACGCCTGCGCACCGGCACCGTACTGACCTACGACGACCGCAATTGGGAGCTGCGCTGGGCCCAGGAACGGCCGTTGATCAACCTGTCACGCGCGGTGGCGGTGGACATGGAAAGCGGCACCATCGCCGCCCAGGGCTATCGCCTGCGGGTGCCCTACGGCACGCTGTTGTGCGTGTCGGACAAGCCGCTGCACAGCGAGATCAAGCTGCCCGGTGCGGCGGGCGCCTTCTACGAGCGCGCGGTAACCCAGCACCTGCATATCGGCATCGCCGCGCTGGAGCTGATGCGTAGCCAGCTCAATTCGCTGCACTCGCGCAAGTTGCGCAGTTTCGACGAGCCGCCGTTCCGCTAAGTCAGGCCGCGACGGGCGCCTCGTCACGCAGCAGTTCGGCCAGTGCTGCGCGGTCGATGTTGGCGCCGCTGAGCACCACGGCCACGCGCTGGCCGGCATTGAGCTCACGCTCCTGCATCAGCGCAGCCAACGCCGCTGCGCCGGCGCCCTCTGCGAGATTGTGAGTGTCCTCGTGGTAGGCGCGGATGGCGGCGCGAATTTCCTCGTCGTCGACCCGCACGATGCGTGCGGCGCCGGCGCGAATCATGTCCAGCGCCAATTGTTGCGGCTGGCGGCAGGCCATGCCGTCGGCCAGGGTGTCTGCGCGTTCGGTCTGTACCAGGCGGCCTTGCTCGAAGCTGCGTGCATAGGCGTCGGCACCGCTGGCGACGACGCCGACGATCTCGGTATCGAGGCCGAGCAGGTCGCGGGTGCGGATCATCCCGCAGATGCCCGAGCCCATGCCGATGGGCACGTACACCCGGCGCAGGTTCGGTACCGTCTCCAGCAGCTCCAGGGCATAGGTGGCCACGCCGCGCACCAGATCCTCATGCAGAGACGGCACCCAGTGCAGGCCGTCGCATTCGGCGATGCGCGCGGCTTCGGCACGGGCTTCGTCGAAGTCGCGGCCATGTTCGATCACCTCGGCGCCGAGAGCGCGCATCGCCGCGTTTTTCTCGCGGGCGTTGCCATGCGGCACCAGGATGCGAATGGCCAGGCCGGCTGCGCGCGCCGCCAGTGCCAGGCTCTGGCCGTGGTTGCCACGGGTGGCGGTGACCAATCCGCGTACCTGCGGTTCGCGACGCAGCAGGGCGTCGATATAGACCAGCCCGCCGCGCACCTTGAAGGCGGCAGTCGGGGCGTGATTCTCGTGTTTGACCCAGACCTCGCAGCCCAGGCGCTGGGCGAGCAGCGGCCAGGCCAGTTGCGGCGTGGCCGCCATATGGCGGTGAACCAGTTCAGCGCTCTGGCGCAGTTGGGCGAGGTCGAACATGACAGGCACTCCGAGTGGTGTTGACCCGGATGCTAGTGCGGCGCATTGTATGGGTAAATCTTTATATTGCATGGCAAGCAATGTGGCTTCCTGATTTTCAAGACAGCTCCCTACCGACGTACCTGGCACTGGTCGAGGCCATCGCTGCGGCCATTGGTCGTGGCGAACTCAAGCCCGGCGAGCGCTTGCCGCCGCAGCGACGTCTGGCCTGGACGCTGGGCATCAACCCGAGCACGGTGATGCTTGCCTACCGTGAGGCAGCGCGTCGGCACTTGGTTTCCGGCGAGGTCGGACGCGGCACTTATGTGCTCGCCGGCAGCCGCGAGGCGAGCCTGTTCCGCCTCAAGCAGCCGGCCGCGCAGGGCGAACTGATCGACCTGTCGACCAACGTACCGGTGCATGACCCGGACAACCTCGATCTTTCCGCCAGCCTCGCTGCGCTGGCTGCTCGTGGCGAACTGGACGCGTTGCAGGCCTACCCGTCGGCAGCGCTGGTCGAGCGCGCGCACCTGGCCGGCGCCACCTGGCTGCGTCGACGCGGCCTGGAGTTGGCGCCGGGTGGCCTGCTGCTCTGCGCCGGTGCCCAGCAGGGCGTGTCGGCCGCGCTGCTGGCGCTGTGCGAGGCGGGTGAGCCGATCCTGGTGGAGCGTTACACCGCGCCGGGGATCAAGGCCGCCGCACGTCAATTGCGCCTGCCGCTGCACGGCGTGGCGATGGACGAGTACGGCATCCTGCCCGATGATCTCGATCGCCTGGCTCGTGCCACAGGTGCGCGCGTGGCGGTGTTCACGCCCTGTTTGCAGAATCCCACCGGTGCCAGCCTGGACGCCGAGCGCCGCGTGGCTATCGCCGAGGTGGCGCGGCGCCGTGGCTTGTGGATCCTCGAGGACGATGTCTACGGTGTGCTCGGCAGCGAGGCACCGCTGGCGGTGCGGCTGCCTGAGCGCTGCCTGCTGATCAGCAGTCTGTCCAAGAGCGTCGCACCCGGCTTGCGCCTGGGCTTTATCGCCGGCGCGCCGGAGCTGCTCGAACGTATCGACCCCGAAGCTCAGGCCACGCGCTGGGCGGTGACACCGCTGAGCCTGGCGCTGGGCTGTGAATGGATCGAAAGCGGCATCGCCGAACAGCGCCTGGCCTGGCAGATCGATGAGCTGCAACAGCGCTGGCGCCTGGCCGCGCGCGTGCTCGGGCCGCGCATGCCGCAGGGCAGGGCGGTGGCGCCGCATCTATGGCTGGATGCTGCAACGCCGGCTGGTCTGGCCGAGGCGTGCCGGCAGCATGGCGTCGAGGTGGTGCCGGCCGAGGTGTTCGCGGTCGAGGCCAATCCGGGAAATGCCGTGCGCATCAGCCTCGCCGCGGCAGCCAGCCGGGTCGAGCTCAAGCAGGCGCTGGAAGGAATCGTGGCGGCCTGGCCTAGCGCTTGAGTGTCATGTGCAAGATAGGAAAGGGCCGCCCACCTCCGTCTAGGCGCGAGCGGTCAGTCACGACGAAACCCAGGTGCTGGTAGAAACCGACGGCCTGCGGGTTTTGCTCGTTGACGTCGACCCGGGTGGCGCCCAGCACGTCGATGGCGTGGCGCATCAGTCGCTTGCCCACGCCCTGGCCGTGGCAGGCGGGGTCGACGAATAGCATTTCCACCATGCCTTCGCTGGTGCCTAGAAAACCCAGTATTCGCCCTGACTCATCGCGCGCGCAGGTCAATTGCACGGCCGGGAAATACTGCTCGCGCAGCAAGGGTTTGATCACCTGCAGATCAGCTTCCGGCAGGAAGTGGTGAGTGGCGCGCACGGCCGCCTCCCAGATTTCCACCAGGGTAGGCAGTTCGGCATCGGTGGGTGGGGCGAGAATCAGCGGCATAACGGCAGGCATCTTGGATCAAACAGGGCGCAGAGCATGCCAGCTCTGCGCCCGTGCTGTCATTTGCTTGCGTCTAGTACCACGCGGTAGCGCGCCTTGCCGCTGCGCAGATGGTCGATGGCCGCGTTCACCTGACTCATGGGGAATTGCTCGACCTGCGGCAGAATTTGATGCCGCGCGCAGAATTCGAGCATGGTCGCCATGGTTTTCGGCGATCCCACTGGTGAGCCGGACAGGCTCTTTTGCTGCGGGATCAGGTTGAACACGTGCACCGGGATGGCGCTGGGCACGATGCCGACAAAGTGCAGGCGGCCCTTACCGCGCAGGGTGCCAAGCAGGGCGGCCCAGTCGAGGTCGGCGCTGGCGGTGACCAGAAGGAAATCCAGGGTGCCGGCAATCGCCTTCATCGCCGCGCTATCGGTAGAAGCCACTACCTTGTGTGCACCCAGGCGTTTGGCTTCATCCTGCTTGTTCAATGACGAGGTAAAGGCCGTCACCTCACAGCCCCAGGCGTTGAGAAAGCGCAGCGCCAGGTGGCCGAGGCCGCCGATGCCGACCACGCCGACGCGGTCGGTGGGCTTGATGTCGAATTCCAGCAGCGGGCTGAATACCGTGGAACCGGCGCAGAACAGCGGGCCGACCAGCGCCGGGTCGAGGCCGTCGGGCAGCGGCACGGCCCAGGCCCAGTGCGAGCGCAGGCGGTCGGCGAAACCACCGTGGCTGCCGACGATGGTTGGTTTCACCGAGCGGCACAGCTGGTGCGAGCCTTCCATGCAAGAGCCGCAATGCATACAACTGCCCTTGTACCAGCCGATGCCGACCCGTTGGCCGAGCTTGAGGCCGCGCGCCTGTTCGCCGAGGCGGACGATGGTGCCGACCACTTCATGGCCGGGGATGAAGGGGTAGCGCGCATTGCCCCATTCGTTATCGATCATCGACTGGTCGGAGTGGCAGATGCCGCAGTATTCCACCGCTACTTCCACCTCTTCGGCGCCGAGTGGGCCGGGGTCGTAGCTCAGGCGTTCCAATGGCGCCTTGGGGGCCGTGGCAGCCCAGCCGGTGAAGGTGGCGAGTTCGGCGTTGTTGCTCATCGGTGGCTCCTGATCGCAGGGGTGAATCAGCAGCTTAGCTGCTCTGACAGACCGTGGAAGCACCATCAACGCCGCTTATCGTGAGTTACACTGCGCAGCCCAGTTTCATCGAAGCCCGTTGCATGTCGCGCCCTCGTCCTCCCGCCAATCGCCGTTCTGCCGCCCCACGCCGTGTGGCCAAGGCGCCACCTGCACAGCCGCGCCTGTTGATCCTGAACAAGCCGTTCGATGTGCTCACTCAGTTCAATGACGACCAGGGCCGCGCCACGCTCAAGGATTTCGTCGATGTGCCCGGCGTCTATTCGGCCGGTCGCCTGGATCGCGACAGCGAAGGCCTGCTGCTGCTGACCAACGACGGTCGCCTGCAGGCGCGTATCGCCGACCCCAAGCACAAACTGCCGAAGACCTACTGGGTGCAGGTAGAGGGTGAGCCGAGTGACGAGCAGCTGCAGCAGCTGCGCAGCGGCGTGACGCTCAATGACGGCCTGACCTTGCCGGCCGAGGCGCGGCGCCTGGACGAGCCCGAACTGTGGGAGCGCAACCCGCCGGTACGTTTTCGCAAGAGCGTGCCGACCGCCTGGCTGGAGCTGGTGATCCGCGAGGGACGCAACCGCCAGGTGCGGCGCATGACCGCCGCAGTCGGCTTGCCGACCCTGCGCCTGGTGCGTGTGGCCATCGGCCCCTGGACACTCGATGACCTGCAGCCTGGGCAATGGCGTGAGGTGCCAGCGTTACTGCCATAGGGTGCGTCATTGTCGGCGAAGTTGGTGTGCACGGCGCACCCTACGGCCGGCGGAGCCCTGTAGGGTGCGCCGCGCGCACCAGGGTCACGACCATTGCTCCCGTGTTCCCGCTGGACGGGTATAGGGGGGGTGAACGGCGGCGGCTGCGATGATCAGTAAGGCGCACCGCGCAGCGGACGTTTTGTCGCAGAGGCCGGGCCGGCGACCCTGACCTGCATCAATAACCGGCCTTGATCACGGCGATACCTTTGTTCAGCACTTCACGCCAGGCCTGGCGCACGTCTGCGTCGCACTCCTTGTCGTGTTCGCTGATGGTCGCCAGCAGCGCGTCGAGCCACAGGTCGTAGAGTTCCGGGCGAATGTCCAGGCGCTCACGCGAGTGCGATTCGCCGAGGGCGCGCAGCTTGGTGTCAGGCATGCCGCGGGCGTGCATCACCAGGTTGAGAATGCCCTGACGCAGCAGCTGTTTCTGCGCGCTCATGTCGGTGTCGACGAACTTCTCGCGGATCAGCGGCGAGCTGGCGAGGAAGTGGCGGTAGAAACTGTCGAAGAAATCCGGGCTGGCGCAGCAGCGTCCATAGCTCTGCATCACCAGATTGGCGGCGCTCATGTGTCACTCCTTGAGTGGGCTGCAGGCCGCGTTTGCGGCGGCCTGGTATCGATCAGAGGTGTCGCGTCGGCTGGCTGGATCAGCCGTGAATACCGCGCGCGGTCTCGATGATGTAGGTGATGATCGGCTTGGCGAGGAAGGCGAACAGGCACAGGCCCAGGCCGAGGAACAGGATGGCGGTGCCGAGGCGGCCGGCCTTGGACTTCTTCGCGAGGTCCCAGATGATGAAGAACATGAACAGCATCAGGCCGCCCACCAGGACGTACATCATCAGGGCTTCAAATTGTTCGGTTTCCATGGTGCCTCGTGATTCGGACGGAAAACGCAGGGCGAAAATTATACGCGCCTGAGCCAGGGCGCGGCATGATCCGCTTCACCCTGCGACTTTCAGTCGCGCAGGTGCTGCAACGGCAACTGCGTGCTGGACAGAATCTGCTGCAGCACGAAGCTCGAACGCACGCTGGAAACGCCGTCGATACGGGTCAGGGTGCCGAGCAGCAGCTTCTGGTAATGATCCATATCCGGCACTACCACCTTGAGCTGGTAGTCGGCATCCATCCCGGTCACCAGGCAGCATTCCAGCACTTCCGGGCATTTGCGGATTTCATCCTGAAAGTGTTCGAAGCGCTCGGGTGTGTGTCGGTCCATGCCGATCAGCACGTAAGCGGTCAGGCTCAGGCCGAGCTTCTTGCGGTCGAGCAGGGCGACCTGGCCGGTGATGTAGCCGTCGTCTTCCAGCTGCTTGACCCGGCGCGAGCAGGGCGATGGCGAGAGGCCGATACGTTCGGCGAGTTCCTGGTTGGACAGGGCAGCGTTGCGCTGCAATTCGGCGAGAATGTTCAGGTCGTAACGGTCGAGTTTGTCCATTTTTCATCTGGCTCATTATTTGATTGCGCCAGATAGTGCTCCCTTAGTTGTAAATTGCGCAATTGGTAAATTTGTAAGCAATATTAGCAATCTTATTTCGGCGCGGCGGGCGTAAGCTTTCTCTCAGTTTCACGGCCCGGACGACAAGTCCTACCGGCCTCGCCCAACCAGGTGAGCCGGCGCCGACGGTCCTACCGGACCGCACCGGCACCCGGGTCCGCACTGCCCAACCAGGCGGGCGAGGAAAGCGGCGACAACATCGCCAGCACAGGACAGATTTCCCGAGGGGGCCGCAAGGCCCCTTTTTTATTGCCTGAAATTTCCGTTGCCTGAGGCGTGCCGAAAGGCGGGGCAGGACCTTGCGGTCAGTGCTGGACCACTTCCTGCGGGTCGGCGTGCACCAGCACTTCGGCGCGCGGGTAATGCGCGTGGATCGCCTTTTCCACGGCCTCGCAGTGCGCATGCGCGTCGGACAGGCTCATCTCGCCCGGCAACTCCAGGTGCAACTGGACGAACCAGCGAGTGCCGGAAATGCGCGTGCGCAGGTCATGCGAGCCCAGTACGCCTGGTACCGCATTGGCCAGCGCGTACATGTGCTGTGAGGTTTCGCTGGGCAACTCCTCGTCCATCAGCACGGCCACCGCGCCGCGTACGATGCTGATGGCGCTCCAGAAGATGTAGAAGGCGATACCGATGGCGAAGATCGCATCCATCTGCAACCAGCCGAAGCGGGTCAGCAACAGGGCGAGGAGAATGCTGCTGTTGAGCAGGATGTCGGAGCGGTAGTGCAGCGAGTCGGCGTGAATCGCGGTAGAACCGGTCTCGCGCACCACCTTGCGTTGAAAGGTCAGCAGGGCGACGGTCAATCCCAGCGACAGCAGCATGACGGCGATGCCGACGCCTTCGGCTTCCAGCGGTTGCGGAGATTGCAGGCGTTCGATGCCCTGCAGGCCTATGAGCACAGCGCTGACGCCGATGAACAGTGCCTGGCCCAAGCCGGCCAGGGCTTCGGCCTTGCCGTGGCCGTAGCGGTGATCCTCGTCGGCCGGGCGCAGGGCGAAGTGCACGGCGATCAGGTTGATCAGCGAGGCGGCGCTATCGAGCAGCGAATCGGTGAGGCCGGCCAGCAGACTGACCGAACCGCTCAGCCACCAGGCAATCGCCTTGGCCAGCACCAGCGTCAGCGCTACGGTCAGCGCTGCGCGGGTGGCCAGGCGCATCAGCCTGGCATGCTGCGTGTTGTGCATGGGCTCAGGCAGCCGGGCGCAGGCCGTAGGCAGCCAGTTGCTCGGCGCTACCGCTGTGCTGGATCAGGCGCGGGTCATCGAGCGGCAGCTGGTGCCCGGTGCTGGTTTCGATCAGGGTCTTGAGCGCGTACTGGTCGACCTTGCCGTCTTCGCCGATCAGCTTCTGCAGCTGTTGCGGGTCGACTTGAACGGTCTGGCCTTCGGGCAGGTAGATGGCGCCGGTGGCGAAGTCTACGGCGAAGGCGATCAGGCCGGGAATTACATAGAACAGCAGGCCGACGGCGTTTGCCACGGCAATCGCCGGATCGATCTTGCCTTCGATCTGGCCACGACGATCCGGGTAGAAGATCGATCCGCAGGCGGTCAGTTGAGTGAGCAGGGTAGCGGCGACAACGCCAGCGATGACACGGGATTTCGTGCGCATGAGCACCTCCTGGAAAAAGTGGCGCAACTATAGCAGTTCGCCATTGCAAAGCCGCGGGTTGAAGCGGTTGTCGATAAGACCGGCGGCAGCGCTGACGGTTCGCCGCAGCGCGGCTGCTTTATAATCGCCGGCCTGCTGTGGAGAAATGATGAACACCCTGCCGATCGATTCGCTGCTGCCTGATTTGCGCGATGCACTGAGCGCCCGCCACGAAGTGGTGCTGGAGGCGCCGCCCGGCGCCGGCAAGACCACCCGCGTACCGCTGGCACTGCTCGACGCGCCCTGGCTGGCCGGGCAAACCATCCTCATGCTCGAACCGCGCCGCTTGGCTGCGCGTGCTGCCGCAGAGCGCCTGGCCAGTGAGCTGGGCCAGCGGGTGGGCGAGACGGTTGGCTATCGCATTCGTCTGGATAGCAAGGTGGGGCCGAAGACCCGTATCGAGGTGGTCACGGAAGGCATTCTCGCCCGCCGCCTGCAGGACGACCCGGCGCTGGATGGCGTTGGCCTGGTGATCTTCGATGAGTTCCACGAACGCAGCCTCGATGCCGATTTGGCCCTGGCCCTGACGCTCAACGGTCGCGCCATGTTCCGCGCGGTGGACAGTGGCGAGACGCCGCTCAAGGTGCTGCTGATGTCCGCCACCCTTGAAGGCGAGCGTCTGTCGGCGTTGCTGGGCGATGCGCCGGTGCTGCGCAGTGAGGGCCGTATGTTCCCGGTGGATATCCGCTGGAGCGCGCCATTTCAGCCCGGCGAGTGGATCGAGCCGCGTGTGCTGCAGACGGTGCAGCAGGCATTGGCCGACGAGCCGGGCAGCCTGCTGGTGTTCCTGCCGGGCCAGGCCGAGATTCGCCGCGTGGCCGAGCAACTGGGCGAGGCGCTGAGCGATCGCGAAGATATCCTGCTCTGCCCGCTGCATGGTGAGCTGGAACTGTCCGCCCAGCGCGCCGCCATCGAGCCGGCCCCGGCAGGCAAGCGCAAGGTGGTGTTGGCGACGAACATCGCCGAGACCAGCCTGACCATCGACGGCGTGCGCGTGGTCATCGATGTCGGCCTGGCGCGGGTGCCGCGCTTCGACCCGGCCAGCGGCATGACGCGCCTTGATACCCAGCGCATTTCCCGCGCTTCGGCCACCCAGCGTGCCGGTCGTGCTGGCCGCCTGCAGCCGGGCGCTTGCTATCGATTGTGGTCACAGGCGCAGCACGAGCAGCTCAGCGCCTATTCCAGTGCGGAAATCCTTCAGGCCGATCTGTCCGGTCTGGCCCTGCAACTGCTGCGCTGGGGCGTGACGCCGCAGGAGCTGAGTTGGCTCGACGTGCCACCGCCCGCCGCCTACGCCCAGGCGCTGGATCTGCTCGGCCGCCTCGGTGCGCTGGATGAGCGTGGTGCGCTCAATGCTCATGGCCAGGCCATGGCCGAGCTGCCCAGCCATCCGCGCATTGCCCATCTGTTGCTGCGCGGTCAGGCGCTGGGCCTCGGTGCACTGGCTTGCGACCTGGCGGCGTTGTTGTCCGAGCGCGATATCCTGCGCGGCGGTGGCGCTGATCTGCACAGCCGCTTAACCCTGCTATCTGGTGAAAGCCACGCCGCGCGCAGTGCCCAAGGTGGTGTGCAGCGCGCGCGGCAACTGGCGAAACAGTTTCACGGGCTGATCAAGAATCGTCCGGTGACTCAGGCGGTGAGCGACCCCGAGCATCCGCGCTGGCTCGGCTGCCTGCTGGCTTTCGCCTACCCGGATCGCATCGCCCAGCAGCGCCGTGCCGGTGGCGCCGACTACCGCCTGGCCAATTGCCGCGCGGCGCAGTTCGGTGAAGCCGATGCCCTGATGAAGCACGAATGGCTGGTGGTCGCTGACCTGGGCAGTCGCCAGGGCCAGCGCGAGGAACGCATCTACCTGGCTGCCGATCTCGACCCGGCGTTGTTCGCTGGGGAGTTGGCCGAGCAGGTGCAGACGCTGGAGGTGCTCGACTGGGACGAGCGCGAGGGCGTGCTGCGTGCCGAGCGTCAGCGCAAGGTCGGCGAGCTGGTGCTGGAACGCCAGGCGCTGGCGGCGCTGGATGAGGCCGTGCGCGGCCGGGCATTGGTCGGCCTGGTGCGGCGCAAAGGGCTGGAACTGCTGCCCTGGACGCCGGAGCTGCGCCAGTGGCAGGCGCGTGTGGCGTTGTTGCGCGAGCTGGACATTCAGCAGCAGGGGCAAAGCGAATGGCCTGATCTGTCCGATACCGCGCTGCTGGCCAGCCTCGAACAGTGGCTGACGCCATACCTGGGCAAGGTCAACCGCCTCAGCCATTTCGCCAACCTCGACCTACCTTCGATCCTGCAGACGCTGCTGCCCTGGCCGTTGCCGCAACGCCTCGACGAACTGGCGCCGCGTGCTCTGAGCGTGCCGTCCGGCTCACGCATCGCCATCGACTACACGGAGAACCCGCCGGTGCTCGCCGTGCGCCTGCAGGAGCTGTTCGGCCTGGCCGCGACGCCGCTCATCGCCGGTGGTCGCCTCGGCCTCAAGCTGCATCTGCTGTCGCCGGCGCGTAGACCGGTGCAGGTGACCCAGGACCTGGCCAGCTTCTGGGCCAATACCTACATCGATGTGAAGAAGGATTTGAAAGGCCGGTATCCGAAGCACTACTGGCCGGACGATCCCTTGATTGCCGAGCCCACTGCGCGGGCCAAGCCAAGAAAATGAGAAGCCGATGCTGACGCTGAACATCGGGCCTTTGGCCCTTGGTGTATCCCATGTGCTGCTGTTGGGCAGTCTGCTGCTGGCCACACTAGTTGGCTGGTTGATCGGTCGTCGCCACGGCTGCAACCCGGAAAGTCAGTTGTTTCGCATGCTGATGCTGGGGTTGTTGGTGGCGCGCCTGACCTTCGTGCTGATGTATGCCGGTTACTACCGCGATGAGCCGTGGCGCGTGGTAGACATCCGTGATGGAGGCTTCATCGCCTGGCCGGGTGTGCTCGCCGGGCTGATGCTGGGCGCCTGGTATCTCTGGCATCGGGCACAACTGCGGCGATCGCTGGGGGTGGCGATGAGTGTTGGCCTGGCACTATGGCTGGGCGGCAGCCTGGTGCTGCAGGCGCTGGAGCAGGGTACGCGGCTGCCCGATCTGCAGGTGCGGGATATGCAGGGTAATCCTGTGAATCTGCGCGACTACGCGGGCCAGCCGTTGGTGGTCAATCTATGGGCTACCTGGTGCCCACCGTGTCGGCGTGAGATGCCGGTGTTGATGCAGGCGCAGCAGCGTGAGGCGGCAATCACCTTTCTTTTCGTCAATCAGGGAGAAAGCGCTGGGCTGGTGAGCGAGTTCATCGCTGCGCAGCAACTTAGCCTGGGCCATTTGCTGCTCGACGAACAGGTCAAGCTGGGGCTACTGGTGGGCTCGCGTGCACTGCCCACCACGCTGTTCTACGACGCCGAGGGGCGGCAGATTGGCAGCCATCTCGGCGAGCTGTCGCACGCGAGTCTGGAGCGAGCGCTGGCCAGGCTGCGAGGCGATTGAAGGGTCAGTACAGCCACAGGTTCTCGCCTGACTCCTGCAAGCGCTGGTAAACCTTGTCCAGGTCGTCGCGCAGGCGCTCGGCACCTGGTGCATGGCGAGAGTAGATCAGCCTCAGCGGCAGGCGTTGCACTTCGACGAAGGGTAGTTCGTCCATGCCCAGCGTGCGCATCGCCTGCTCGACGGGGGCGCGGTAGTCCAGCAGGTAATCGGCGCGCCGCCGCTGGAGCATTTCCAGAGCCGAGGTATGGCTGCGGGTGCGGTGATGGATGATGTTGCGCGCCGGATCTTCCAGCCATTGATTGACGTCCTGCCAGTAGCTGTAGCCAGTGATCATGATCACCCCACGGCCCTGTAGCTCGTCCGGAATGATGGGCGCCGGCGTGTCGAGGCGAAAGTACAGGTTGAGGGTGATTTCCCCCAGCAGGTGTCGGCTCTCCAGAGTGTGGCCGGCCAGCTCGGGCTTGCCGGATGCGCCTGCCCAGAGCTGGATGCTGCCGTCGAGCAGGCCACCGTAGAGGCGGGCGCCGGGGTAGGAGCGAAAGTCCGCCTGGTATCCCGCCTCGTCGAGCAGGCGGGCGGTCAGCTCCAGGCCCGAGCCACTGGGCTGGCCTTGTGCGTCGGTATAGGAATAGGGTGGAAACTCGTAGTAACCGACGTGAACGCGTTGCCTGGTTTCGGCAGCATGGGCGGCGTGTAACCAAAGCAGGGCGATGAATATCAGGCAGAAGCGTCTTGGCATCCGGGTATCGCGGCTCTTCGCCGTCTTTTCGTTGTTATCGAGTGGTGCTCGCCGAGCATGGACAAGTCTCGGTGGATTTGTCCAGCCCTGCCTCGGTTATTCCTCGCTGGGTAGAAAGAAGCGACCTATGACCGGCAGGTGGTCGGAGATGGCCAAGGTATCGCGTTGGCGAACCTGGCTGGCGAGTGGGGTCAGGCGTGGGCTGTAGAACAGGTAATCGAGGGTGCGGTCCGGGCCGCTGGCGGCCGGATCATTGGGGTAATGGGTGTACCACCTGGCCTGGTCGTCACCACTGGCCTGCTGCAGGCTGGGTATCATCGGGTAGCGACGGGCCAGGTCCTGCAGTTCGCTGTCAGCGGCGTACCAGCTACGTTGATCTTCCGGAAGATGCTGAAACTGACCGGGTGGCAGCAGGTTGAGATCGCCGCCCAGCACCCAGGGTTTGTCGCTGTTTTGCAATTGCTGGAGCAGACCGTCGGTCATCTCTACCTGGCGCTGCATGGTGTCCGCGCCCTGAGCGAAGGCATCGAAATGGGTGTTGATCGCTACCAACTCTTCACCACCACGAATCGGCAGGTAGCTGACCAGCAGCGCGCGCTTGAGTTGAAACTGACGGCTCAGCAGATCCGTTTCGAGCATGGGCAATTGCAGGCGCTCGGCGCGGGCGATCTGGAAGCGGCTGAGGGTGCCGAGCTTCATGCCAACGCTGCCCAGGATGTGCGGGTGCGGGACGAAGCCGGCCTTCCAGTAGAACGCCTGAGTGCTGCAGGGGTAGAGATCGCCCAGGCGCGCCTGTAACAGGGCCAACTGATCCTGGTAGTCGCTGGCCCTGGCGTTGTCATGCAGCTCCTGCAGTAGCACCACGTCGGGCTTTTCGTCGCGCAGGATGCGCACCACTTCATCCAGCGTCAGGGCCAGGTCTTCCCTGCTCGGGCGTTCGTCCGGGCCATCGCCGCCGGGCAGGTCGTACCAGAACACGTAGCGTTTGCCGGCCAGGTATTGCACGTTCCAGGTCATCACCTTGAGCGCTTGGCCAGGTTGCAGTTGTGCGACCTGGCCGCTACACGACACGGCCGCCTCTTCATGGGGTTGCGGGCGCCAGGTCAGGGCGTAGACCAACGCGAGCAGCACGGCGAGCGAGGGCAGCGCGATGAGCAGGAGCAGGCGAAGCGGACGATGCAGAGACATGATGAAACGGGCGACTATGCTGGAAGGAGGCGAGGATACCCGAGTGCGTCGGATCGGCCCAGGCATGCGCAGTGCATAGCGGTTCCCGCTCCGTTTCGCCCCGCCAGGGACAGCGGCCAGAGGCTGCAGTACCATGCCGAAAGGTTCGATAGGCTGCGCGTCGGCCGTCATGTGGGATGCTGACCGGCAGCGTCGCCGACACTGGGCTTTGGGGAGCCGTGCATGTATCGCAAGGTGTTTGCCAACAAGGTATTCGACCGCAAGGTGGTGCTGATCACCGGTGGCTGCGCTGGCATTGGCCGGGCGTTGGCCATGCGCCTGGCACAGGCGGGCGCGCGCCTGGTGATTCTCGACCTCAATCAGGCGGCGCTGGACAGCCTGGTGCAGCACCTGGCCGATCATCACAACGCCGAAGCGCTCGGCCTGCTCTGTGACGTCGCTGATGCCGGGGCCGTGCAGCGCGCCGTGGCGCTGGCAATCGAGCGTTTCGGTGGGATCGACGTGCTGGTCAACAACGCCGGCATCACCCACAGCAGCACGTTCGCCGAGACCAGCCTGGAGGTCTTCCAGCGGGTCATGGCGGTCAACTATTTCGGTGCCCTGCATTGCACGCAGGCGGCATTGCCCAGCCTGATCGCCCGGCGTGGGCAGATCATCGTGCTCAGTTCCTTGTCCGGTATCGCGCCCTTGCTCTATCGCAGCGCCTACAACGCCAGCAAGCACGCACTGCACGGCTTGTTCGAAACCCTGCGCTACGAGCTCAAGGGCTCGGGGGTGAACGTGATGCTGGTGTGCCCGGGCTTCACCGCCACCGACCTGCGCAAGAATGCCCTGGTCGGCGACGGCTCGGTGGCGGCCCAGGCACCGCTGGCGATGGGCAAGGTCGCCTCGCCGCAGGATGTGGCGGACGCCATCTACCAGGGCGCGCTCAAGCGTCGCCGCCTGTTGGTGCTGTCGAACGTCGATTGGCGCGCGCGGGTGCTGGCGCGTTTCTTCCCCAGGCTGTTCGAGCGCGTGCTGCTGCCACGCCTGTCCGGCCTGAAGCCGCGCAACCAGGGGCGCATCTGATGCGTGCCTGGCTGTTGATCCTGCTGGTGCTGGCGCCGTTGTGCCGGGCCGATGAGGCGCCGCCGCTGCGTGTGATGACCGATCTATGGCCGCCGTTTCGCATGCTCAGGGAAGATGGCCAGCTGCAGGGGCTGGATATCGATCTGCTCAACGAGCTGTCACGCCGCACCGGCATGCGTTTCGACGTGCAGCGCGCCCCCTGGGCGCGTGGGCTGGCGGCGTTGGAGCAGGGCTCCGCAGACATGATGACCGGCCTGGCCAAAACGCCTGAGCGCGAGCGCTACATCCGTTACCTGGATGCGCCGTACTACGCCTGCTCGCCGCGTTTCTACGCGAGCCCGGCGCGGGCTGCGCAATTGAACGACTATGCATCGCTACGCGGGCTGCGGATCGGCTATGTTCTGGAGTCGGTGTATTTCCAGCCGTTCGACAGCGACGAGGCGCTGGACAAGGTTGGCGTCAGCAACGAGCAGCAGCTGCTGGAAATGCTCGCGCGTGGTCGCATCGATGCCCTGGTCGGCACCGACTGCCAGGTCGACTATTCCCTGCTCGATCCAAAGCTGGCCGGGCGGATCGCCAAGGCTGCCTACCAACCCGAGGCGCGCACCGAACTCTATATCGGTTTCTCGCGCAAACGCCTGGCGCGTATGCCAGAGCTGGCTGCTGCGCTCGATACCCTGCTGCATGAAGGATGGCTCGCCAACGCCGCGCTGCGCTACCAGCCAGTGGTGGCGAACCAGTAGGCGCTTGGTGCGTCAGCCGTGGTCGTGCTGCGCCTCGCCGGCAAGCATCAGCGCCACGTCCCAGAAGGCAGCCTCGATCTTGTGGCCGTCGAGATCTCTGACGAAACACCCGTAGTAGGGCTCGCCATAATCCGGGCGCGGCCCTGGCTGGCCTTCGTCCTTGCCGCCGGCTGCCAGTGCTGCTTCGTGAAAGGCATGCACCGAGGCCTTGTCCGGAGCGACGAAGCCGAAGTGGCTGCCATTGCCCAGTGTTGCGGGTTGGCCGTTGATTGGTGTCTGCACCCAGAACTCCGGGTACTCGCGGCCGAAGGCCACCGCGCCGGGGTGGCTCATGATCTCCCGGCAACCGAGGGTGGCCAGCACCTTGGCGTAAAAGGCGCTGGCGGCATCGAAGTCATTGGTGCCGATGGATACGTGGGACAGGATGCTCGGGTTCGTTTCGCTCATGGCGCTCTCCTTACGCTGGCCAAAGCTGCAAGCCTAGCAGGTCGTTGAAAAACGTAGGCGAGGCAGCCACTGCAAGGCAAAAATAGGCGAAAAAGCGGAGTTTACGGGCTGTAAATGAGCATTTTGAGCCTGTTTTTAACGCAGCAAGGGCAACGCAGGTAGTTTTTCAACAGCCTGCTAGTCACTGTTCTCGGCATTCGCCGCTGGCTGCGGTTCGAGCAGCATGAACAGGCGGAACAGCACGACGATGGCGAACAGTTGCAGGAAGCCGTTGCCGGCCTGATGCAGCACCCACAGCAGGGGGTCGCTCTGGCTCGGCTGCGTCCACCAGTCGAGCAGCCACAGCGGTACCAGCACGTTGGCCAGGCAGGCGAATACCGGCCAGAAGCGCCCCTCGGTCATCGTGAAGCTGGCCTGCAGTGCGCGTAGCGGTGGCTCCTGGCGCAGCACCAGGATCAGTTCGGAGAAGGCCAGGCGCATCATGATCCAGATGCCCGGCACGATGAACAGCGACAAGCCGAGCATGATTGCCAGGGTGCTCAGCCCCGCCATCAGGGCGAAGGTCGGCCACAGCTGCAGGCCAGCCGCGAACAGCTGCGCATTGCCGGGCGTCTGACCGATGCTGCGTGCATGCAGGAAGAGAATCAGCGGCGCGGCATACAGCGGGTAGAAGAGAATGCCGAGCAAGATGCCATAGGCCGGGTTGGCGCCTTCGCCGAGCTGGGCGGCGAGCAGCGTCTGGGCGATGGCTTCGAGCAGCAACAGTGGCAGGGTCAGGCGGGCAATGGCCGCCAGGTTGTGGCTGGAGAAAAACCAGGCGTCGCGCAGGACGGACAGAGGCTTCATCGGCAGGTCACCAAGTGTGGGGGCGTGGGCGCTGTGGCCGTTCGCCGGGGCAGTCGAATGGGTTCAAGGGTACTCCAGCTGTGCGTTGGGCTGCGCCTTGAGCAGACGCGGCAGTTCGCTGCCGGGCACTTCCAGGGTCAGTTCGGGCGGGCCGGGCGAATACAGCAGAAAGTCGCAGGTCAGCACCGCGCGGTCGACCAGCAGGGTGATGCTGGCGTCATGCCCGAACGGGCAGGCGCACATCGGAACGCAGCCGGTTTGCTCGATCAGCTCCTCGTCGCTGGCGATGCGCGGGCGACTGCCGAGCAGCGCCTTGAGCCTGGCCCAGTCGGCGCGGGCGCCTTCGAGGGTGATCAGCATGGCGTAGCGCTGTGCACCGTTGCGCAGGAACAGGCTCTTGCTCTCCACGCCGCGCAGACCGAAACGTTGGCGCACGGCATGGGCGGTGGGGTAATCCAGCACCGGCTCATGCTCGACCAGGCGGTGGCTGATTCCCAGGCGCTGGAGCAGGTCGAGGTTACGCTGGCACAGCTGTTGGAGAGGCGTCATGGCGCCAAGGATAGGGGCTGCGCCGCGCCCGGGCCAGCCCTGGGCGCGCCTGCCGCCCGGCTCTGGCATACTGGCGCCTTCGTCGCCCCCGAGGACTCCAGGTGAAGAAGATCGCCGTATTCGCCGATGTGCAGAACCTCTACTACACGGTGCGCCAGGTTCATGGCTGCCATTTCGACTACAGCGTGCTGTGGGCCGAGGTCAGTCGTCGTGGGGTGATCGTCGAGGCCTACGCCTACGCCATCGACCGGGGTGACGCCAAACAGCAGCAGTTTCAGCAGATCCTGCGCAAGTTGGGTTTCACTGTGAAGCTCAAACCCTATATCCAGCGTGCTGACGGCTCGGCCAAGGGCGACTGGGACGTGGGCATCACCATCGACGTGCTCGACGCCATCGAGCGCGTCGACGAGATCGTTCTGGCCTCCGGTGACGGCGATTTCGACCTGCTGCTCGAACGCGTGCGCAGCCGTGGCGTCGAAGCCATCGCCTTCGGCGCGCCGGGGCTGACGGCGCAGTCGCTGATCCGCGCCGCCAGCCTGTACGTGCCCATCGAGGGCGAACTGTTACTACGCAATAACTGAGGTTTTACGTGGAATCCATCGCCGTCATCGACTTCGAAACCACTGGCGTGTCGCCGAGCCAGGCGCGCGCCACCGAAATCGGCGTGGCGATCATCGAGGACGGGCGCATAGTCGACCGCTATCAGAGCCTGATGAACAGTGGCGCCTGGGTCCCGCCGTTCATCGAGCAGCTCACCGGCATCAGCAATGCCATGCTGCGCAAGGCGCCGCCCTCCGATCAGGTGATGAACGAGGTGGCCGACTTCATCGGCGAGCGGCCGCTGCTGGCGCACAATGCCTCCTTCGACCAGAAGTTCTGGGACGCCGAGCTGGCGCGGGTGCGCCGGCGTCGCTTGCAGCCGTTCGCCTGTTCCCTGCTGCTGTCACGGCGTTTGCTGCCGGAGGCGCCGAGCCACAAGCTGGGCAACCTCAACACCTGGGCCGGCCTGCCGGATACTGGCCGCGCTCACCGTGCGCTGGCTGATGCCGAGATGGCGGCGAACCTGACCCTGCACCTGTTCGGCCTGCTGCGCGAGCGCCATGGCCGGCACCAGGCCGATCATGCCTTTCTCTGCCAGTTGCAGAACCTCTCGGCGGCCAAGGTGCGGGCGTTGCTGGCCAGCGCTTGCTGAGCTGACCCCGTCCCTGTAGGAGCGGCTGGGCGGCATCCCGCTTTAGCCGCGAAGCCTTTGTATTCGGGAGAGAACGCCGCGGATTTCAGGATGTTTCGTGAGAGACGCTTTCCACTCGGGCATCCTGCTTCGTTCTGCCTCCCGCATGCATGCAGTCGCAGCGGCGATTTTCGCGGCTGAAGCCGCTCCTACGGGTGGGGAAAGGGTAAACTGCGCGACTGTTTCCATTGCCATCCTGGTTGCCCCATGACCTTCGCCTCCCTCGGTTTGATCGAGCCGCTGCTGCGCACCCTCGCTGACCTCGACTACAAGACGCCGACCCCGGTGCAGAGCCAGGCCATACCCGCCGTGCTCAAGGGTCGTGACCTGATGGCGGCGGCGCAGACCGGCACCGGCAAGACCGCCGGTTTCGCCCTGCCGCTGCTGCAGCGCCTGACCCTGGAAGGCCCGCAGGTCGCCAGCAACAGTGTGCGTGCGCTGGTGCTGACGCCGACTCGCGAGCTAGCCGAACAGGTGCTGCAGAGCTTCCAGGCCTACGGCCAGCATCTGCCGTTGACCAGCTACGCGGTGTACGGCGGGGTCAGCATCAACCCGCAGATGATGAAACTGCGCAAGGGCGTGGACGTGCTGGTGGCCACGCCAGGTCGGCTGCTCGACCTGTACCGGCAGAACGCGGTGAAGTTCTCCCAGCTGCAGACGCTGATCCTCGATGAGGCCGACCGCATGCTCGATCTGGGATTCGCCCGCGAGCTGGACGAGTTGTTCAGTGCGCTGCCGAAAAAGCGCCAGACCCTGCTGTTCTCCGCCACCTTCTCCGATGCCATCCGGCAGATGGCTGGCGAGCTGCTGCGCGACCCGCTGTCGGTGGAAGTCAGCCCGCGCAATGCCGCCGCCAAGACCGTCAAACAGTGGCTGATCCCGGTAGACAAGAAGCGCAAGAGCGAGCTGTTCCTGCACTTGTTGCAGGTCAAGCGTTGGGGCCAGGTGCTGGTGTTCGCCAAGACCCGCAAGGGTGTCGATCAGCTCGAACAGGAGCTGCTGGCCATGGGCGTGTCCGCTGATTCGATTCACGGTGACAAGCCACAGCCCAGCCGTTTGCGCGCACTGGAGCGCTTCAAGGCCGGCGAGGTGCAGATCCTGGTGGCCACCGACGTGGCCGCACGCGGTCTGGATATCGACGACCTGCCGCTGGTGGTCAACCTCGACCTGCCGATCAACGCCGAAGACTACGTGCACCGCATCGGCCGTACCGGTCGCGCGGGCAGCACGGGTGAGGCGATCTCCCTGGTCTGCGCCGACGAAGTGGATCAGCTGGCAGCGATCGAGAACCTGATCCAGCAGTTGATCAAACGTGTCGACGAGCCGGACTTCATTCCCGATCACCGCGTACCGCTGACGGCGGTCGGCGGCCAGGTGCTGAAGAAACCGAAGAAGCCCAAGCAGAAGCTGATCCCCGGTGCGGGCAAGCCTGCCGGCAAGGGCAATATCCACCTTGGCCGCTGGTTCGAGGAAGAGGACGCCAAGCCCAAAGCCAAGGCGGTACGCAAGGTACCGAGCTTCGGCAGCAAGCCCAAGGGTGGCAAGAAGTCGTAGGTTGCGCCGTGTGCACCGGGCATGGACGCGGTCTCGGCGGGTTTCACCCGCCCTACGAGGCTGCGGTCGTATCGTAGGGCGGGGGCACCCCGCCATGGATTTCACCCGTTCGCCTGCGCCGCCACGGCCGCCGCCGTCATGTCATAGATCACCAGGCACACATGCTCCACCGGCTGGCCGGCCAGCGGCAGCAGGGTGACGTTCTGGTACATGAAGTCGGCCTGGCCGGTGATTGGCTGGTAGCTCTTGAAGCGCATCAGGTACGGGCGCTGTTGCCACAGGCTGAAGGCACGGGTGCCCAGCTGCACCACGCTTTCCACCTTGCGTTCCAGCCAGGGGCGGTCGATGTCCGGGAACAGTTCGAACAGCGAGCGGCCCTGAGCCTGATCCGGCCCCAGCCCGGAATGGTTTTCCATGAAGGCGTTCCACACCTCGACGCGGTACTGGCGGTCGAGCACCACCACGCCGACGTCGATGCATTGCACGATGTCGAGCAGCCAGTGAACTTCCTTGATATCGATCTGCGCGGGCATGGCCTCACTCCATCAGGTAGCCGATCTTGGCGGTCAGGCGCTTGATCGAGTCTTCGGTGAACAGCAGCAGCAGGTCGAAGTGGATGGCATGGCCCTCCAGGCTGTAGCTGATTTCCACGGCCAGAGTCTTGCGCCAGCGCCGCGAGTTGACCTGAATCAGCTGGTCGAGGCTGGCGTGTTGCCCGAGCAGTTGCGGGTGTCCCTGGGAAAAACGCAGGTCGAGCTGCTCGGCGATGCCGGCCAGACAGGCACCGATCAGGATGCTGGCCAGGTCCAGCAGCATCTCCGAGGTTTCTGCTTCGTTCTTCGGCTGCCAGCCAAGCAGGCGCGCCATGTCGTTCACTTCCGAATCATGGAACAGCAGCAGCGCCTCGCCGGCGATGGCCTCGCCGATGAAACCCTGACAGATGGCGCTGAAACGTTCACCGCGCTGGGCGTCGAGCAGGGTCATGTGCAGTTCGCTGACTTCGAAGATGTTCACCTGTGGCACCGGCAACTGCACGAATACTCCGAGCACCTTGGCCAGCAGCGCGGCGGCGCGGCCCATGGCGACGTTGCTCACCTCGCGCAGCGCATCGCGGAAGCTCACCTTCAGCTCCGACAGCGCCGCCGCCTGGGCCTGTGCCGCCGGCGTGCCCTGAGGGTCGAACAGTTTCAGCTCGATCAGCGTCTGGCGCAGGATTTCCGGATCGGCTGGTTTCTTGATGAATGCCAGCGCACCCAGTTCGCGTACGCGACGCACGGCTTCTTCCTGCACGTCGCCGGACACCACGATGACCTGGCTCTTGAGCGCTTCGGCGCGCAGCGCCGCGAGGGTCTGGTAGCCGTCGAGCACCGGCATGGTCAGGTCGAGCAGCATGACCTGGCCCAGGCCCTGGCGGATCAGCGCCAGCGCCTCCTCGCCGTTGCTCGCCTGACTGAGGGAAACCGGCCATTCAGCCGGCAGGGCGCGGATCAATTGCTTGCGCGCCATATTGGAGTCGTCGCAGACCAGCAGCGGGATCACGGCGGGGGGATTACCTGTGTGGGAGAGCGCTGAAACTCAGCATAGTCGCAGCCCGTGCGGCGTCACAGTGGTTTCAGCGGTTTTTCAGGCGTAGGGCGGGTGAAACCCGCCAACCGGATATGGCGGGTTGTACCCGCCCTATGGCCTTAGCCAGTCCGTAGGGTGGGCTTCAGCCCACCGACAGCGGCCAGCCTGGGTGGGCTGAAACGGAGCGCCGCCCGGCCCACCCTACAACTACACGGCATGCAACCAGTCGAGTACGCCCTGCGCGGCCACCCGGCCACTGGCGAAACATGCAGTGAGTAGATAGCCGCCGGTTGGCGCTTCCCAGTCGAGCATCTCACCGGCGCAGAACACGCCGGGCAGTGCCTTGAGCATCAGACCGTCATCCAGTGCCGCAAAGGGCACGCCGCCGGCGCTGCTGATCGCCTCGTCGAGCGGCCGGGTGCGTAGCAGGGTAATCGGCAGCGCCTTGATCCAGGCTGCCAGATCGGCCGGCTCGGCAAAGGCTGCGGCCGGCGCCAGTTCGCGCAGCAATGCGGCTTTCACGCCGTCGAGGCCGGCCTGGCGGTGCAGGTGCTTGGCCATGGAGTGCTTGCCGCGTGGTTTGCCCAGCGCCTGCTGCAGTTTGGCCAGGGGCATCTGCGGCAAGAGGTCGAGGTGGGTCAGGGCCTGGCCGTCGGCCTCGATGGCGCGGCGGATATCGGCGGAAAAGGCGTACGCCAGGCTGCCTTCGATACCGCCAGCAGTCAGCACGAACTCACCGACGCGAGGCGCCTGGCCGGGCAGGCTCAGGGCGACGTTCTTCAGCGGCGCCCCGGCGAATTTCTCCCTGAGATATTCACTCCAGCCAGCCACTTCGAAGCCGCAGTTGCTCGGCTTCAGCGCTGCCACCTCGATGCCGCGCGCCTGTAAAAGCGGCACCCAGGCGCCGTCGGAGCCCAGTCGTGCCCAGCTGCCACCGCCCAATGCCAGCAGGCAGGCGTCGGCGGCCTGTGCGCGTTCACCGTCCGTGCCGGCGATACGCAGGCTGCCGTCATCGTTCCAGCCCAGCCAGCGGCTGCGGGTATGGATGGTCACGCCCAGCTCGCGCAGACGGCGCAGCCAGGCGCGCAGCAGCGGCGCGGCCTTCATATCGGTGGGGAACACGCGGCCGGAGGTGCCAACGAAGGTGTCGATGCCCAGGCCATGAATCCAGGCGCGCAGGGCATCAGCATCGAACTCACGCAGCAGCGCCGCGACCTCGGCCTGGCGCTCGCCGTAACGGCCGATAAAGGCGTCCTTGCGCTCGGAATGGGTGATGTTCATGCCGCCGACACCGGCCAGCAGGAACTTGCGCCCCACCGAGGGCATGGCGTCGAACAGCTCCACACGCACACCGCCCTGTGCCAGCACTTCGGCGGCCATCAACCCGGCCGGGCCGCCGCCGATGATGGCGACATTATGAACGTTGGGCTTGGCGGCTGTGGTCATGGTGATGAGCAGACAGGAGAAAGGCCGCGCATTCTACCCGAGTGCCTTGCGGCCTTGTCATTTGCCCCGGGTTGGGGCAGGTTCAGCTCGAACCTTTTCGGCTGGAGCCCGTTATGTCTCAGATCTGCCCCGACATCGATCCCGATGGCCTGCTCGAATATTCGGTGGTCTACACCGACCGCTCGCTGAACCATATGTCGCAGTCGTTCCAGGGTGTGATGCGTGATATCTCCGCCACCCTGAAACAGGTGTACAACGCCCATGCCGTGGCTGTGGTGCCGGGCAGCGGCACCTATGGCATGGAAGCGGTGGCGCGCCAGTTGGCGACCGGGCAGAAGTGTCTGGTGATTCGCAACGGCTGGTTCAGCTACCGCTGGACGCAGATCTTCGACATGGGCCGGATTCCCGCCGCGGCGCAGGTACTCAAGGCACGCCCGGTCGCTGAAGGCCCTCAGGCTGCCTTCGCGCCGGCGCCGCTGGACGAGGTGCTGGCCACCATCGCCGCCGAGAAACCGCAGGTGGTGTTCGCCCCGCACGTGGAAACCTCCTCGGGCATGATCCTGCCGGACGACTACCTGCGCGCCGTGAGCGACGCGGTGCATGCGGTCGGCGGCCTGTTCGTGCTCGACTGCATCGCCTCCGGCACCCTCTGGGTGGACATGCGGGCCT
This sequence comes from Pseudomonas sp. YY-1, assembly GCF_002843095.1. Lineage (NCBI taxonomy): Bacteria > Pseudomonadati > Pseudomonadota > Gammaproteobacteria > Pseudomonadales > Pseudomonadaceae > Pseudomonas > Pseudomonas sp. YY-1. The sequence continues at coordinate 232,187 of NZ_PJLX01000005.1, forward strand.
GTGGCATCGACGTGCTGATCAGCGCACCGCAGAAGGGCTGGAGCGCTTCGCCGTGCTGCGCTCTGGTGATGCTCAGCGAAGCGGCGCAGGCGCGCGTCGAGGCGACGCAGAGCAGCAGCTTTGCCTGCGACCTGAAGAAGTGGCTGCAGATCATGCAGGCCTACGAGCAGGGCGGCCACGCCTACCACGCCACCATGCCTAGCGATGCCCTGGCGCGTTTCCGCGATGCCATGCTCGAGGCGAAGACCCTCGGCTTCGCCAAGGTGCGTGAGCAACAGCAGGAACTCGGTGATCGGGTACGCGCACTGCTGGCCGCCCGCGGCTTCAAGAGCGTCGCGGCCAAGGGCTTCGAGGCGCCGGGCGTGGTGGTCTGCTACACCGACGACGGGCAGATCAAGAGCGGCGCCAAGTTCGCCGCCGTCGGCCTGCAGATCGCCGCTGGCGTGCCGCTGCAGTGCGACGAGCCGGCCGACTTCCAGACCTTCCGCCTCGGCCTGTTCGGGCTGGACAAGCTGGGTAACGTCGAGCGCACGGTGAATACGCTGGAGCAGGCGTTGGACAAGGTGTTGGCCGGCTGAGTCATTCGCTGAACTGGCGGGTTGCACCCGCCCTACGTGTTGAGCAGGCCTGTAGGGCGGGTGCAACCCGCCATCGGAAGCACGCTTAGCCCAAGCCTCGCGCCGCCCACACCCTTGCCGCGCTGTGATGCAGGATGCCGTGGCGGCGGGCGAGGGCGGCGTGATCCTTCGAGTAGCCGCCGCCAATCACCCCCAGCACCGGAATGTCGCGGCCCAGGCAGTGCTGCAGCACGGCTTCGTCACGGGCGGCCAGACCGGCGTCGGTCAGTTGCAGGTAGCCCAGGGCATCGTCCTTGTGTACATCGACGCCGGCGTCGTAGAGCACCAGGTCCGGCTGGTAGAGCGGCAGCAGGTAGTTCAGCGTGTCGTCCACCACCTTCAAATAATCGGCGTCGCCCATGCCGCGTGGCAGGGGGATATCCCAGTCGCTTTCGGCCTTGCGCGCCGGGAAGTTCTGCTCGCAGTGCAGCGATACGGTGATCGCGTCCGGCTCGTTTTCCAGTAGCCGTGCGGTGCCGTCGCCCTGGTGCACGTCGCAGTCGAAGATCAGCACGCGGTGCACGCGACCCGCTTCGAGCAGGTAACGGGCGATCACCGCCAGGTCGTTGAAGATGCAGAAACCCGAGGGAAAGTCATAGTGCGCATGGTGCGTGCCGCCAGCCAGGTGGCAGGCGAGACCGTGGCGCAGGGCCAGCTCGGCGGTCAACAGCGAGCCGCCCACGGCGCGCACCGTGCGCCGCGCCAGCGCCTCGCTCCAGGGTAGGCCCAGGCGGCGCTGGTCCTCGTATGACAGTTCGCCCGCCATGTAGCGGGCGATGTAGTCCGGGCAGTGAACCAGGGCGAGAATCTCCGCCGGGCACAGCTCCGGGCGTTGCAGCTCGGCATCGCTGGTCAGGCCGCTATCGACCAAGTGATCGCGCAGCAGGCGGAATTTCTCCATGGGGAAGCGATGCCCGGCCGGGAAGGGCGGGCTGTAATCCTCGTGGTAGACCAGCGGTAGCGGCATACAATGACGACTCAAGCGAATTGACGGCTTATGGTCGCAGCCAATCGAGACAACTGCCATGCCCCTGATCGAAACCTCCACCGAACGCCTGCTGCTGCGCGCCTGGCGCGACAGTGACCTGCCGGCGCTGGCCGCGCTGAATGCTGATGCCGAAGTGATGCGCCATTTCCCCGCGCCACTGGATGCCGAACAGAGTGCGCACCTGCTGGCGCGCCTGCGTGCGCATCATGAGCAATATGCTTTCACCTTCTGGGCACTGCAGCGGCGCGACAGCGGCGAGCTGATCGGTTTCACCGGCCTGGCGCAGGTCGACTTCGACGCGCCTTTCGTACCGGCCGTTGAAATCGGCTGGCGTCTGGCACGGGCACACTGGCGCCAGGGCTATGCCAGCGAGGCGGCGCGCGCCGCGCTGGCCGTGGCCTTCGAGCAGCTTGGGCTGGACGAGGTGGTGAGCTTTACCGTGCCGGCCAACCTGCCGTCGCAGGCGGTGATGCGCTGCATTGGCATGCAGCGTGACGAGGCTGGCGATTTTCTCCACCCGCGTGTACCGGACGGTCATCCGCTGCAACTGCACGTGCTCCATCGCATCCGCCACGAGCAGTGGGAGGCAGGGCGATGAAGGATGTATTGGCCTACCACCAGCTCAGCAACCACGCACCCGAGCGCTTTGCGCCGGGGCCGGGGCAATTGGACTGGGCGACACAGCCTGCGCCGTTTCGCCGCTACGCTGGGGCCCGGCTGATCGAGCTGTACCACCGCCCGCTGGAAGAGGGGCCGGGCTACGACGCGGCATTCGCGGGGCCGCAGACGCCGCCCGCACCACTGGATCGCGCCAGCGTCTCGCAGCTGCTCTACGACAGCCTGGCCATTTCCGCTTGGAAGGAGGCCGGTGGCAGCCGCTGGGCGCTGCGGGTCAACCCGTCGTCCGGCAACCTGCACCCGACCGAAGCCTATCTGCTGTTGCCGCCGGGTGTCGTGGATGAGGGCGGTGTGCTGGCCCACTATGCCCCGGATATCCATGCGCTGGAGATACGCAGCGAGCTGCCCGCGCAGCTTGGCCGGCAGTTGGCAAGCAGCCTGCCGCCCGGTGGTTTTCTCCTCGGCCTGAGCAGCATCGCCTGGCGCGAGGCCTGGAAGTACGGCGAGCGCGCCTACCGCTACTGCCAGCACGACCTGGGGCACGCCCTGGCGGCGCTGGCCATCGCTGCCAGCGTGCAGGGTTGGCAGGTGCGCATGCTGCACGGCGTTGCCGAGGCGCGTCTGGACGGCCTGCTGGGGCTGGATGATGAAGGCTTTCACGAGGCCGAGCACGGCGACTGCCTGCTGTGGATCGGCCCGGCGCAAGCGATGGAGTTCGTGCTGCCCGAAGCTCTGCTGAGCGGATTGGTGCAGCTCGAGCGGGTTGGGCCGCCCAATCGTCTGTCGCGCGAGTATCGCCACTGGCCGGAGCTGCAGCGTGTACACGGGCTGTGCCGCGCGCCGGCGCGTCCTCGTGCTGCGTGGAGCGCGGAGGCAGCCAGGGTTCGCGATGACAACCCCGGCCTGCCACTGCGGCCGATCCTGCATCGCCGACGCAGTGCGCAGGCCATGGACGGCCGCAGCGGCATTCAGGCGTCACTGCTGCTGGCCTGGCTGCGTCGCCTGCTGCCGCAGCACTCGCCGGTGCCCTTCGCCGTGAACGGTGAGCCGAGCCAGATCGACCTGCTGCTGTTCGTCCATCGGGTGCAGGGCCTGCAACCGGGCCTGTACTGGCTGGATCGCACGGGCAGCGGTGTGCAGCCGCTACGCGAGGATTATCTGTGGCAGCAGGTGGACGACAAGCTGCCGTTGTACCGCCTGCTCGAAGGCGATGCCCGTGGCTTGGCGGGCTTTCTCAGCTGTGGCCAGGACATTGCCGCCGATGGTTGCGTGGCCTTGGCCATGCTGGCGCGGGTGGAACGCGTGGTGGCCAATGGCAATTGGCGCTATCCCAGGCTCTACTGGGAGTGTGGCCAGATCGGTCAGATGCTCTATCTGGAAGCCGAAGCGGCAGGGCTTTCCGGTACGGGCATCGGTTGCTATTTCGACGATGCTTTGCGCGAGTTGCTTGGAGATGCCGACAGCGGGCTGCAAAGTCTTTACCATTTCACCCTTGGCCGCGCCGTTTGGGATGAACGCCTGACATCGCTGCCGGCCTACCCGCAATTGCGTATACCCCCATGCAAGGAGACGACACCCCATGACTCAGGTTCTCGATGATCTGGTGGCGCTGCTCAGCCTGGAGCAGATCGAGGAAAACCTGTTCCGTGGCCGCAGCCAGGATCTTGGTTTTCGCCAGCTGTTCGGCGGCCAGGTGCTTGGCCAGTGCATCTCCGCTGCCAGCCAGACGGTCGAGGAAGCGCGTCACGTGCATTCCATGCACGGCTATTTCCTGCGCCCGGGCGATGCCAGCCTGCCGGTGGTCTATCAGGTCGAGCGCACCCGCGATGGCGGCAGCTTCAGCACCCGCCGGGTGGTGGCGGTGCAGAAGGGCAAGCCGATCTTCTTCTGCAGTGCGTCGTTTCAATATGAAGAAGAGGGCTTCCACCACCAGAGCCAGATGCCGGATGTCCCCGGCCCCGAGGGCTTGAAGTCGGAAACCGATCTGGCGCGGATGGTGGCACCAATGATTCCCGAGCGTATGCGCGAGCGTGCGATCAGCGACAAACCCATCGAGATTCGCCCGGTCACCCTGATCAACCCCTTTGCTCCGCAGCCTTGCGAACCGGTCAAGTACGTGTGGTTCCGCGCCGCCGGCGAGCTGCCGGACGACCCGCAGTTGCACAAGTACCTGCTGGCCTATGCCAGTGACTTCAATCTGCTGACCACCTCGATGCAGCCGCATGGCGTATCGGTGTTCCAGAAGTTCATGCAGGTGGCCAGCCTCGACCATTCGCTGTGGTTCCACCGCAACCTGCGCATGGACGACTGGCTGCTGTACGCCATGGACAGCCCCTGGGCCGGCAATGCCCGCGGCTTCTCCCGTGCCAGCATCTACAACCGCCAGGGCGAGCTGGTCGCGTCGGTGGCTCAGGAGGGGCTGACGCGCGTGCGCGAGGACTGGAAGTGAAGGTACTGCGCGAAGCACGTCACTGGGTGTTCGACATGGACGGCACCCTGACCCTGGCGGTGCATGATTTCCCGGCGATCAAGCGGGCGCTGGGCATTCCTCAGGAAGACGACATCCTCCACCACCTGGCGGCGCTGCCGGCAGACGAGGCAGCGGCCAAGCATGCCTGGCTGCTGGAGCACGAACGCGAGCTGGCGCTGGCCTCACGCCCGGCACCAGGGGCCATCGAGCTGGTGAGGGCGCTGTGCGAGCGCGGCTGCCAGCTCGGCATCCTGACTCGCAATGCCCATCCGTTGGCCCTGCTTACCCTGCAGGCCATCGGCCTTGATGACTGCTTCGCCACGGCCGATATCCTCGGTCGCGACGAGGCTCCGCCCAAACCGCACCCGGGCGGTTTGCTGCATCTGGCCGAGCGCTGGGCGGTCAAGCCGCAGGAACTGGTGATGGTCGGCGACTACCGCTTCGACCTGGAATGCGCCCAGGCTGCCGGTGCGCGCAGCGTGCTGGTCAACCTGCCGGACAACCCCTGGCCGGAGTTGACCGAGTTGCATGCGCAGGATTGTGCGCAGCTGCTGGCTGCGTTGGCCTGAGTGGCGGCACGGCGCTCTTAGGGCGAAATCGGGGCGAGCGGATCGCGAATGAATTCGCTCCTACAGAGAGGGCACTGCGCAGCAGTCGCCTTCAACGTTCTCTGAGGCCTCGGGTGTCTGCCACTGAATAAGGCGGCTTCAGGTTCTGTAGGAGCGAATTCATTCGCGAAAGCGAACTTCAGGCCGCATCCGAATTGCCGCCATACAGCTATCGCCAAGCCTCAGGGTCCCGGATTTCATCCGGGCTACGGTGCGGCGTCAGTCCGTCAGAACTCCCACAAAAAAACGCCCCCGCAAAGACTGCGGGGGCGGCGCGTTGGATAAGGTCGTCCTTGAAGCGGGTTACGCGCGGTCAACCTTGTGGGGCGTTGTTCCCGGTATTGCTCCAGCCACCCCCCAGGGCCTTGTACAGCTCCACTTCGCTGCTGAGCTGGGCCAGGCGGTCGGTGATCAGCTGCTGGCGCACGCTGAACAGCTGGCGCTGGGCGTCGAGCAGGGTCAGGTAGCTGTCCACGCCGGTGCGGTAGCGGCGCTCGGCGAGTTCGTAGTAGGTCTCGGTGGTTTCCAGCAGGGCGCGCTGGGCGTCCAGTTGCTGACGATAGGTGGTGCGCGCGGCGAGGCGGTCGGCGACTTCCTGGAAGGCAGTCTGGATGGCCTTCTCGTACTGGGCCACCTGGATGTCCTTCTGCAGCTCGGCATAGTCGAGGTTGGCGCGCAGACGCCCGGCGTTGAAGATCGGCAGGTTGATCTGCGGCTGGAACAGCCAGGTGCCCGAGCCGCTGTCGAACAGGCCGGACAGCTGGCTGCTGGCGGTGCCGGCATTGGCGGTCAGGCTGATGCTGGGGAAGAACGCCGCACGCGCCGCGCCGATATTGGCGTTGGCGGCCTTGAGCTGGTACTCGGCCTGCAGCAGGTCGGGGCGACGCTGCAGCAGGTCGGCGGGCAGACCGGCCGGAACCTGTTCCAGCAGTTCTGCATTGAGCTTCAGCCCCTGCGGCAGGTCGGCCGGCAGGCCGGTGCCGAGCAACTGGGTCAGGGCGTTGCGGTCCTGAGCGACCAGGCGCTGGTACTGCGCCAGGCTGACGCGGGCGCTGTCCACCGAGCTGCGCGCCTGGCTCAGGGCCAGGGCGTCGGCGACGCCGACGTCGAAGCTGCGCTGGGTCAGCTGGTAGCTTTCTTCAAAGGTCTTCAGGGTGTCCTGGGTCAGCTGTAGCAGCGCCAGGTCGGCCTGCCATTGCAGGTAGGCGTTGGCGACGCTGGCCACCAGGCTGATCTGCGTGCTGCGCTGCGCCTGTTCGGTGGCCAGGTATTGCTGCAGGGCCTGCTCGCTGAGGCTGCGGATACGACCGAAGAAATCCAGCTCCCAGGCGTTGACGCCCAGGGTCGCGCTGTACTGGCCGCTGGTGCGGGCTTCACCGGTCTGGCTCAGATCAGCCGGTAGGCGCTGGCGAGTGCCGGCACCATCGGCGGAGACCGAAGGCAGCAGGTCGGCGCGCTGGATGCGGTACAGCGCGCGATAGGCTTCGACGTTCAGCGCAGCGACACGCAGGTCGCGGTTGTTCTCCAGTGCCACCTGCACCAGTTGCTGCAGCGCCGGGTCGCGGAAGAACTCGCGCCATTGCAGGTCAGCCGCTGCACGGCTGCCTTCGCTGGCGGCGCTGCCATAGGCTTCGCCTTGCGGCCAGTCGGCAGCCACCGGAGCGTCAGGGCGTTCATAATCGGGAATCAGGCTGCAGCCGCTGAGCAGAGCGGCGGCCACGGCCAGGGACAACAGGGACTGCCTCATTGCAGTACCTCCTTCTCTTTTTCACTTGCCGGCTCGGGGCGCTTCTTCTCGAAAATCGAGCAGACCACTACGTAGAACAGCGGAATCCAGAAGATCGCCAGGATCATCGCGCTGAGCATGCCGCCGATCACCCCGGTGCCGATGGCGTGCTTGCTGCCCGCGCCGGCACCACTGGCGATGGCCAGCGGCAGACAGCCGAGGATGAATGCCAGTGAGGTCATGATGATCGGGCGCAGACGCATGCGGCAGGCTTCGATGGCGGCTTCAGCGAAGGTCATGCCCTGCTCGTACTGGGCCTTGGCGAACTCGACGATAAGGATCGCGTTACGCGCCGATAGACCGATGGTGGTGAGCAGGCCGACCTTGAAGAACACGTCGTTGGACAGCCCGCGCAGTTCGGTGAACAGCAAGGCGCCGATGATCCCCAGCGGTACCACCAGCATCACCGAGAACGGGATCGACCAGCTCTCGTAGAGTGCTGCCAGGCACAGGAACACGACGATGGCGGAGATCACGAACAGTGCAGTGGTCTGCGAGCCTGCCAGGCGCTCCTCGTAGGACAGACCGGTCCAGGAGTAGCCAACGCCCTGTGGCAACTGCGAGGCGATTTCCTCGACCGCTGCCATGGCATCACCGGTGCTGTAGCCGGGCGCCGGGGCGCCGAGGATTTCCACCGCCGACACGCCGTTGTAGCGTGCAAGCTTCGGTGCACCGTAAGTCCATTCACCGCTGGCGAAGGCACTGAACGGCACCATGCGGCCCTGGTCGTTGCGTACGTACCACTTGTTCAGGTCTTCCGGGCTCATGCGTGCGTCGGACACGCCTTGCAGGTAGACCTTCTTCACGCGACCACGGTCGATGAAGTCGTTGACGTAACTGGCGCCCCAGGCAATCGACAGGGTGCTGTTGATGTCCGCCAGCGACAGGCCGAGGGCACGGGCGCGCTCGTCATCGATCAGCAACTGATACTGCGCTTCGTCGCGCAGGCCGTTGGCACGTACGCTGTCGAGCACTGGATGCTCGTTGGCCAGTTTGAGGAACTTGTCACGTGCCTCGTTCATCACCTGATGGCCGACGCCCGCCTGGTCTTGCAGGAAGAAGTTGAAGCCGGTGGCGTTACCCATCTCCATCACCGCCGGCGGGGCGAAGGCGAACACCATCGCATCACGGAAGCTGAAGAAGTGCATCTGCGCACGTTGTGCCAACGCGGCGACGCCATTCTCCTCGCCCGGACGTTCGCCCCACGGCTTGAGCATGATGAAGGCCATACCGGAGCTCTGGCCGCGGCCGGCGAAGTTGAAGCCGGTGACAGTGAACACCGATTGGACTGTGCTCGCTTGGTCTTCCAGCAGGTACTGGCGCATTTCGTCGACCACCACCTGGGTACGCTCGGCACTGGAGCCGGACGGCGTCTGCACCTGGGCGAACAATACGCCCTGATCTTCCTCGGGCAGGAACGCGGTGGGGATGCGGGTGAACATCCAGGCCATGATGATGACGATCACCAGATACAGAATCAGGTACGGCGCCTTGCGCTTGATCATGCCCGCAACGCCGCGCTGATAGGCATTGCTGCCGCGCTCGAAGGTGCGGTTGAACCAGCCGAAGAAGCCGCGCTTGGCCTCATGGTGGTCACTGTCGATAGGCTTGAGGAGGGTAGCGCATAGCGCCGGAGTGAAGACCAGTGCCACTAGCACCGACAAGGCCATGGCCGAGACGATGGTGATGGAGAACTGCCGGTAGATCACCCCGGTGGAACCGCCGAAGAAGGCCATTGGCAGGAACACCGCCGAGAGCACGAGGCCGATGCCCACCAGCGCGCCCTGGATCTGGCCCATGGACTTCTTGGTCGCCTCCTTGGGCGACAGGCCATCCTCGCGCATCACCCGCTCGACGTTCTCCACCACGACGATGGCGTCGTCCACCAGCAGGCCGATGGCCAAGACCATGGCGAACATGGTCAGGGTGTTGATGGAAAAACCGAACGCGGCAAGTATGCCGAATGTACCCAGCAGTACCACCGGCACCGCCATGGTCGGGATGATGGTGGCGCGCAGGTTCTGCAGGAACAGGAACATCACCAGGAACACCAGCACGATCGCCTCGAACAGGGTGTGCACCACCCCTTCGATGGAGGCCGAGATCACCGGTGTGGTGTCGTAGGGGAAGACCACTTCCATGCCGGCCGGGAAGAATGGCTCAAGATTGGAGATGGTTTCACGCACCGCCTTGGCGGTGTCCAGGGCATTGGCCCCAGTGGCCAGTCGAACCGCCAGACCGGAGGCCGGCAGACCGTTGAACTGCGCGTTGATGGCGTAGTTCTCACCACCCAGCTCGACCTTGGCGATATCACCCAGGCGCACCTGGGAGCCATCGGCCTGCACCTTGAGCAGGATCTTGCGGAATTCTTCCGGGGTCTGCAGGCGGGTCTTGCCGATGATGGTGGCGTTGAGCTGATTGCCCGGCGACGCTGGAAGACCGCCGAACTGGCCAGAGGAAATCTGCACGTTCTGCGCCTGGATGGCGCTGCGTACGTCAACCGGAGTCAGCTGGAAACTGTTGAGCTTGGCTGGGTCGAGCCAGATGCGCATCGCATACTGCGCACCGAACACCTGGAAGTCGCCGACGCCCTTGGTCCGCGAGATCGGGTCCTGCAGGTTGGAGACGATGTAGTCGGACAAGTCCTCACGGGTCATGCTGCCGTCCTTCGACACCACGCCGATGACCATCAGGAAGTTACGCACCGACTTGGTCACACGGATGCCCTGTTGCTGGACTTCCTGTGGCAGCAGCGGGGTGGCCAGTTGCAGCTTGTTCTGCACCTGAACCTGGGCAATATCCGGGTTCACCCCCTGTTCGAAGGTAACGATGATCTCCATGCTGCCGTCGGAGTTACTCGACGAGCTGACATAGCGCAGGCCGTCGATACCGTTGAGCTGCTGCTCGATCACCTGCACTACGGTGTCCTGCACCGTCTGCGCCGAGGCACCCGGGTAGGAAACCTGAATGGCAACGGCGGGCGGCGCGATGCTCGGGTACTGGTTGATCGGCAGCTTGAGGATGGACAGGCCACCCGCCAGCATGATCACCAGGGCGATCACCCAGGCGAAGATCGGCCGGTCGATAAAGAATCTGGACATTCAGTACTTCTCCGTTAGTCCTGGCCGCTGGCTTGTTCGGCGTCTTGGGCAGGCTGTTCGGTCTTGACGTTGCCGGCCGGCACGGCCTTGACCTCGGCGCCAGGCTGCACGAACTGCAGGCCTTCGGTGATCAGACGGTCGCCTTCCTTCAGGCCTTCCTCGACCAGCCAGGCACTGCCGGCGGTGCGATCAGCCTTGAGTACGCGCAGCTCGACCTTGTTGTCGGCACCCACCACCATCGCCGTCGGCTCGCCGCGCTGGTTGCGCGTCACGCCCTGCTGCGGAGCGAGAATGGCGTTCTGCCTGACCCCGGAGAGCAGCTCGGCATGCACGAACATGCCCGGCAGCAGCAGATGGTCCGGATTGGGGAACACCGCGCGCAGGGTCACCGAGCCGGTGCTTTCGTCCACTGCCACCTCGGAGAATTCGAGGGTGCCTTCATGGGCGTAACGGCTGCCGTCTTCCAGTTTCAGCGCGACCTTGGCGGCGCTGTCGCTGGCCTTCTGTAAGCGGCCTTCGGCCAGGTCGCGGCGCAGACGCAGCAGTTCCTTGCTCGACTGGGTGACGTCGACGTAGATCGGGTCGAGCTGCTGGATGGTGGCCATGGCGTTGGCTTGACCATTACTGACCAGTGCACCTTCGGTCACCGCGGAGCGGCCGATGCGCCCGCTGATCGGCGCCATCACCTTGGTGTAGCGCAGGTCGATGCGCGCCTGTTCCAGTGCGGCATCGGCCTGTAGACCGGCAGCACGTGCCTCGTCATAGGCCTGCTGACTGACGGCCTTGTCGGCTACCAGCAGCTTGTAGCGGTCAGCCAGGGACTTGCTGGAAAGCTGAGTGGCCTGCGCGCTCTTGAACGCGGCTTCGTAGGTGGCCGGGTCGATCTGGTACAGCTGCTGACCTGCCTTGACCTCGCTGCCTTCGGTGAACAGGCGCTTCTGAATGATGCCGTTGACCTGAGGGCGTACCTCGGCGATGCGATAGGCGCTGGTCCGACCTGGCACCTCGCTGGTCAGTGCAAAGGGTTTGGCTTCGAGCGTGACCACTCCGACTTGCGGGGTTTGCTGGGTTTGTGGGGCGCTGGATTCCTGGCAACCGGTAAGACCGAGCATTGCCACGGCGATGGCGGAAACCAAGACAGCGAAGGCTGGCTTCGAGTGCATCTGAGAACCTCGTTTTTATCGAATCATGGCCCAAAGGGCGAAGGGGACGAAGGCAGGGGAAAAAATCGATGGGGAAATATACTTACGTACGTGAATGTTTGTAAATGCCTAAAGCTGCCTGCATACTCTCGCCCGTCCTCCTTTACCGGAGCTTTACATAGAGGCGAAATCGGGTAGACAGATGGCCAGAAGAACCAAAGAAGAAGCGCAGGCGACGCGAGTACAGATACTCGATGCTGCCGAGCGGGTGTTCCATGCCCAAGGCGTTTCCCGTGCGTCTCTGGCCGAAGTGGCGAAGGAGGCCGGCGTCACCCGCGGCGCCATTTACTGGCACTTCGAGAACAAGATAGACCTGTTCCAGGCCATGCTCGAGCGCCTGCGTCTACCACTCGAAGAACTGGCGCGTGCCAGCGAGAGCGAGGACGAGCCGGACCCGCTGGGCTGCATGCGTGAGTTGTTGATCAAGGCACTAACGCGTCTGGCCTGCGAGCCACAGACCCATCGCACCCACGACATCCTGCGTTACAAGTGCGAATACACCGGTGAGCTGCTCGGCCTGCGCGAGCGCATGCAGGCGCTGAGCATCGAGTGCGATCAGCGCATCGCCAAGGCGCTGGGTAATGCGGTCAACAAGGGCCAGTTGCCGAGCGACCTGGATTGCGCGCGCGCAGCCATGTGCCTGCACGCCTACATGGAAGGCATCGAGGCCAACTGGCTGCTGGTGCCCAACTTCGACCTGGCAGCCCAGGCCCCGGCGCTGGTCGATACCGTGCTGGATATGCTGCGCAGCCCGGCGCTGCGCCTGATGCCGGTGTAGGAGCGAATTTATTCGCGATTGCATCGCGGATAAATCCGCGCCTGCAAGGCACTGGGCCGAACCTCAGCCCGCCTTACGCTGCGCAGGCCAGTCAGGCAGGACGTGTGGCGCGAGCAGTCGTGCTTCCAGCCTGGCGACGAACTGCTGCGCCTCTGCTTCGCTGCGAAAACTCACGCAATGCTGATCCAGACGGACCTGCCACAGGCGCTCGCCGCCCTGATCGTAGGGTTGGACGACAATCTTCATGTTGACCACCTCCCTGAGCTGCGATGCCTCGCAGCGCTTGTTGGGGAGGCTCAGCATAGTCCTCGTGCATGACCTTTTTCTGACGTGGATCAAACAGCCGAGCAGGGCGATGACGGCTTTGCGATAAGCGGTACCGCGAAGGAAACGTGACCGGCTCGAACGAAGCGGTGGGCTGAAACGGATCGCTGCTCGGCCCATCCTACACGCCGTGACACGACCGTAGGGTGGGCTTCAGCCCACCACTCCAGCCCACCACAGACCCACCACCATTGGCTTCAAAACCCTTCGAGCACGATCTTGCCCTTGGCCTTGCCACTTTCCAGCAGCGCATGGGCGCGGCGCAGGTTGGCGGCGTTGATGGTGCCGAAATGCTCGCCGAGGGTGGTCCTGAGCACGCCGCTGTCGACCAGCCCGGACACCCGTTGCAGCAGGCGATGCTGCTCGATCATATCGTCGGTCTGGTACAGCGAGCGGGTGAACATCAGCTCCCAGTGCAGTGACAGGCTCTTACGCTTGAGCTGCATCACGTCCAGTGGTTGCAGCGGGTCATCGATCAACGCCAGACGCCCCTGCGGCTGCAGGCATTCGACCAGTTGCGCGTAGTGCTGGTCAGTCTGGGTCAGGCTGGCGACGTGGGTGACCTGGCCGACGCCAATGCGCGCCAGTTCCTCGCTCAGCGGCTTGCCGTGATCGATCACATGATGCGCGCCCAGCTCACGGACCCAGACCTGGGTTTGCGGGCGCGAAGCGGTGCCGATCACGGTCAGGCCGGTCAGGCGTCGCGCCAGCTGGGTGAGGATCGAACCAACACCGCCGGCCGCACCGACGATCAGCAGGCTCTGGCCCTGATCGGTCGAACCTTCGGCGATCTGCAGACGCTCGAACAGCAGCTCCCAGGCGGTGATGGCGGTCAGCGGCAGGGCCGCCGCCTCGGCGAACGAAAGGCTTTGCGGCATTTTGCCGACGATGCGCTCGTCGACCAGGTGCAGCTCACTGTTGGCCCCGGCACGGTCGATGGCGCCGGCGTAGAACACCCGGTCGCCAGGTCGGAACAGGGTCACTTCGCTGCCCACGGCCTTGACCACGCCGGCTGCGTCCCAGCCCAGCACCTTGGCGGCACCGTTTTCGGGGGCGACGCCTTTGCGGATCTTGGTATCGACCGGGTTGACCGAGATGGCACGCACCTCCACCAGCAGGTCATGCGGGCCGGGTGAGGGAGCGTCCAGTTGCACGTCCAGCAATGCTTCGGGATGGTCGACCGGGAGGGATTGGTAGTAGGCGATGGCTTTCATGCTAGGGCTCCGGTTTACGGGTTCAGGCGATAGGACTCATGGTCATCCGTTCTGCTGGTTGAAAAAAGCGCCTGCGGATAGAGTCTCTTTCATTATTATTTTGAAAGTGAGCCGCCATGCTGCGTTTCGACGACCTGCAACTCTTCGTGCGTACCGCTGAAACCGGCAGCCTGTCGGCCGCGGCGCGGCTACTCGACGTATCACCGGCGGTAGCCAGCGCCGCGCTCAAGCGCCTGGAGCAGCAACTGCAGGTGCGTCTGCTGGCGCGCTCGACGCGCAGCCTGCGTCTGACGCCCGAGGGCGAGCTGTATCTGGTGCACGCGCGCCTGGCCTTGCAGAGCCTGGAAGAGGGGCGCCAGCAACTGGCCGGCAGCCAGGAAGGCATTCGTGGAGTGTTGCAGCTGTCGGCGCCCTCGGACTTCGGCCGCAACACCCTGCTGTCCTGGCTGGACGAGTTCCAGGGCGAGCATCCGCAACTGCAGCTGCGCCTGCTGCTGGCCGACCGGGTCGCCGATCTGTTCCGCGAGCCGGTGGACATCGCCCTGCGCTATGGCGCGCCGGAAGACTCCAGCCTGGTGGCCTTGCCGGTGGCGCCGGACAATCGCCGCGTGCTCTGCGCCTCGCCGGCCTATCTCGCGCGGCAGGGTACGCCGCAGACGGTGGAGGAGCTGCGCCAGCACAACTGCCTGCTGTACATGCTGCACGGCCGCGTGCATGACCGCTGGCGCTTTCAGGATGGCAAGCGCGAGATGGTCATGAGCGTTGCCGGCAACCGGGTGTGTGACGATGCCGATGTCACCCGACGCTGGGCCGTGGCCGGGCAGGGCGTGGTGTATAAGTCCTGGCTGGACGTGGCCGACGACGTGCGCGCAGGCCGGCTGCAGGTGCTGCTGCCCGGCTGGCTGGGCGAGCCGACGCCGCTGTATCTGGTGTGTGCGCACCGGGCACAACTGAGCAAGGCGGTGCATCTGCTGCGCGAGTTTGTGCAACTGCGTTGCGAGACGCTGCTGGCAGCGGCGCTCTGGCGTTGACGATAAAGTGCCGGACGCCTGCTAGACTCCTTCACTTGACCGCTGCGGCAATGCACCGCAGTGCCGTGCTGCCATCCTCTGTTTAGAGTCGCGCCCCATGAAACTGGCCCGCAAAGACCGCTCACTGACCGCCTGGGTGCTGTACTTCAGCATCCTGTTCAGTGCGTTCGTCTGCGCCATCAGCCACGGCCAGATGGCCGGCATGCAGCTCAGCGGTCTGGACGGGCAGTACTGTTCGTTCGAAGGCAACTTCGGCGCGGGCGCCGATCTGGACGGCTCCGGTATCGTCGCGCCGAACCCGGCCACCGGTGCGGGCTGCGCCCTGGCCAGCCTGTTCAGCGCGATCATCCTGGCGGCGTTCTTCGGCCTGCTCGGTTTGCTCGCTGCCGAACGCGTGCGTCCGCTGCCAGCCCTGCATATCCCTCGGCTTGCCCGTTATCGCTGGCCTCCCGCCAACCCTCGCGCTTCTCCCTTTTTCGCCTGATCCGTCCGCCCGTTTGGGCGTCCCTATCATGCGTATGCCTTGCCGCACATTCACGCCTGCGGCTGGCTGGAGAAAGCTTCATGGCGTCTTCCCCCAATAGCACCGCACCTGCTCGTGAGCGTGCGGCGCCGTCGTTCTACAACCTGGCCTGGCGCTGGCACTTCTATGCCGGGCTGTTCGTCATCCCGTTCATGATCCTGCTGTCGGTCACCGGGATGATCTACCTGTTCAAACCGCAGCTCGATGCGTGGATGTACGCCGACCTGATGCAGGTGCCGGTCGCCGAGCAGCGTCTGAGCGCCGATCAGCAACTGGCCATCGTCCGCGAGGCATACCCGCAGGCCGCTGTCAGCAAATACCTGCCGCCTGCTGCGCCTGATCGTAGCGCGCAGTTCGTGATCAATCAGGATGGACGCGATCTGAACCTGTTCGTCGATCCCTACAGCGGCAGCATTCTCGGCACCCAGGATGCGCTGTGGAATTTGCAGGCGGCCTCGCGCAAGTTGCATGGCGATCTGCTGATCGGCACCGTCGGTGACCGCCTGATCGAGCTGGCCGCCGGTTGGGGCATCGTGCTGGTGGTGTCCGGGATGTACCTGTGGTGGCCGCGGGGCAGCAGCGGGGCGGGTGTGCTGTGGCCGCGCCTGAGCGCACGCGGGCGTTTGTGGTGGCGCGACCTGCATGCGGTTACTGGTTTCTGGGGCAGCGCGCTGCTGTTGTTCATGCTGCTCACCGGCATGACCTGGACAGGCTACTGGGGCGCGCAGTTCGCTGGCGCCTGGAACCACTTCCCCGCCGCCATGTGGGATGACGTGCCCAAGTCCGGGCAACTGACCGGCAGTCTCAACAGCAGCAGCCAGCAAACCGTGGCCTGGGCGGTGGAGGTCACGCCGCTGCCGGCGTCCGATCCGCATGCCGCGCACCAGGGCCATGCCGGGCATAGCGCCCCGGCAACTTCCGCGAGCCTGCTGCAGCATGTCGTCGACACGGCGGCTGAGCGTGGTGTGCAGCCTGGCTACAGCATCAGCCTGCCCAAGGGCGAGCAGGGCGTTTACACCGTCGCGCTGTTCGCCAACGACCCGCGCAACGACGCCACGCTGCATCTGGATCAATACAGCGGCGCAGTGCTGGCCGACGTGCGCTGGGCGGACTACGGCCCAGTGGCGCGGGCCGTGGAGAGCGGGGTGAAGCTGCACGAAGGCAAGATGTTCGGCCTGGCCAACCAGATCCTGATGGCGCTGGTCTGCCTGCTGATCATCTTCAGCTCGCTCAGCGGCCTGGTGCTCTGGTGGAAACGCCGCCCGGCTGGCCGCCTCGGTGTACCGCCACTGCGCCATGACCTGCCGCGCTGGAAGACCGCCATCGGCGTGATGATCGTGCTGGGCATGATCTTCCCGCTGGTGGGCGCCTCGCTGTTGCTGATTTGGGCGCTCGACCGCTCGCTGTGCTTGCTACCCAGAACCCGATTCGCCAATTGAGGCGTGCCATGTTTTTCGACCTTACCCACCCGGAGACAACCCATATGAACCTGCGCAAAAACCTGCTGGGCCTCGCTCTGATCCTGCCCGCGATGCTGGCCCAGGCCCACGAGTACGAAGTCGGCGAACTGCATATCGACCACCCCTGGTCGCGCGAGATGCCGCCCGTGGCGCCGACCGCGGCGGCCTATTTCGTCGTGCACAACAAGGGCAGCGAGGCCGATCGCCTGCTCACAGTCAGCAGCCCGGTGGCCGGCAAGGCCGAACTGCACGAGCACGTACACGCAGATGGCGTGATGAAGATGCAGCAGGTGCAGGACGTGACCATCCCGGCCGGTGGCGAGGTTAAGTTCGAGCCCATGGGCTATCACGTCATGCTGTTCAACCTGAAGCAGCAGGCCAAGGCCGGTGAGCGTTTCCCGCTGACGCTGACCTTCGAGAAGGCCGGCAGCGTCGAAGTGGAGGTGGCCGTGCAGCAGGAGGCCCCGGCTGGCCATGATCATGGTGATGCTCACGACCACGGCAAGCACCAGCACTGATGCTGTTCACGGCACGCAGGCGCACCTTCGCCGCCCATCTCGGGCTGCTGGCGCTGGTCCTTACCCTGCTGGCGCCTCTGGCGTCGCAGTTGCGTGCCGAGCCCACTGACTGGCGCTGGCTGAACGAGCTGGCCTGCCATGACGGCGGCGACCCTGAACCGGTTGCCAGCGATGGCGGCAGACCGGCGCTGCAGGTGGATGCCTGCGGCTACTGCTCGCTCTTCTCCCATTGCCCCGCGCTGGCGGGCAGCCGTTGGGCAATCGCCGCGCGACAGTCGCCCGTTCACCAGAGGGGCGCAGCGCTCCCGCTTGCACCGCTGCCCTGCACTCATTTCCCCCGCGCACTGTCACGTGCGCCTCCCATGCACGCCTGAGTTCTTCTTTCGCGAGGGCTAGCCGGCCCTTTTTGCAAATCGACCATTCAGGTATTCGCATGTCCGTTTCCTTCGTTCCGGGCGCTGTTTCCGTTCGCCCTGGTTTTCCCCTCTCTGCCCTGGCCATCGCCTGTGGCCTGTGCACCATTACGCCGTTGCATGCCGAGGAGCATGTTCACGAACTGCCGCCCACGGTGATCACGGCAATCCAGCAAAGCTCACCGCTGACCGTGGTGGCCGATCCCAAGGACCCGCGCCAGCCGGTGCCAGCCAGCGACGCTGCTGATTACCTCAAGACCATCCCGGGTTTCTCGGCGATTCGTAGCGGCGGCAGCAACAGCGACCCGGTGCTGCGCGGGATGTTCGGTTCGCGCCTGCTGCTGCTCACCGACGGCGGGCAGATGCTCGGCGCCTGCCCCGGTCGGATGGATGCCCCAAGCTCCTATATCGCTCCAGAAACCTATGATCTGCTGACCGTCACCAAAGGCCCGCAAACGGTGATCTGGGGCCCAGGTGCTTCGGCCGGCGTGGTGCGCTTCGAACGCGAGCCGGAGCGTTTCGGCGAGCTGGGCGCGCGCCTGCATGCCAGCGTGCTGGCAGGCTCGAACGGTCGCTTCGACCGCCTGATCGACGGCGCCGTGGGTGGTGAGCAGGGTTACCTGCGGGTGATGGCCAACCGTTCGCATTCGGATGATTACGACAATGGTGACAGCGACACCATCGGCTCGCGCTGGGATAAATGGAACACCGACGTGACGTTGGGCTGGACGCCGGATGCCGACACCCTGATCGAACTCAGCGCCGGCCGTGGCGATGGTGAGGCGCGCTACGCCGGGCGAGGCATGGACGGCACCCAGTTCAAGCGCGAAAGCCTGAGCCTGCGCGTGGAGCGCAGCAACCTCGGTGGCGTGCTGGATAAGGTCGAGGCCAAGGTCTACTACAACTACGCCGACCACATCATGGACAACTTCCGCCTGCGCGTGCCGAACCCGGCCAGCATGATGGCCATGCCGATGGCCTCGCAGGTCGACCGGCGCACCCTCGGTGCCCGGTTGGCGGCGATCTGGAAGTGGGATGACCTCGAGCTGATCACCGGCATCGATGCGCAGCGCAGCGAGCACCGTGGACGTCGCTCCACCTACAGCATGATGACGGGCTACACGGACGCCGACCGCTTCCCCTGGAGCAAGGACGCGCTGATGCACAACTACGGCGCCTTCACCGAGGCCACCTGGAGCCTGGCCGAGCGTGATCGGCTGGTTTCCGGGGCGCGGGTGGATCGAGCCTCGGCCAAGGATTACCGGCAGAGTTCTCGCAGCATGATGGGCATGACTCGGCCCAACCCAACGGCGGGCGAAACGCGCGCCGAGACCCTGCCCAGCGGCTTCGTGCGTTATGAGCACGACCTGTCCGGCTCGCCGACCACCCTCTATGCCGGCATTGGCCACGTACAGCGTTTCCCGGATTACTGGGAGCTGTTCTCTGCAGGGCTGAACGGCCCGGCCGGTTCGCGCAATGCGTTCGACGGCATCGAGCCGGAGAAGACCACCCAGCTCGATATCGGTATCCAGTACCAGGACGACAAGCTGCAGGCCTGGGCTTCGGCCTATGCCGGGCAGATCCGCGACTACATCCTGTTCGACTATCGCGGCATGGGCACCCAGGCCGACAACATCGATGCGCGCATCATGGGCGGTGAGTTGGGTGTGGCCTATGCCTTCGCCTCCAACTGGAAGGCCGATGCCACACTGGCCTACGCCTGGGGCAAGAACAGCTCGGACGGCGAGGCGCTGCCACAGATGCCGCCGCTGGAGGCGCGCCTGGGCCTGAGCTATCAGCGTGACGCCTGGAGCGTCGGCGCGCTCTGGCGTGTGGTCGATGGCCAGGGCCGCACCGCCGACGGGCGTGGCAACGTGGTAGGGCAGGACTTTGGCGACAGTGCCGGCTTCGGCGTGCTCTCGCTCAACGGTGCCTACCGCCTCAGCGAGCAGGTCAAGCTCAGCGCCGGTGTGGATAACCTGCTCGACAAGCGCTACGCCGAGCACCTTAACCTGGCGGGCGATGCCGGCTTTGGTTTCCCGGCCGAAAGCCGCATCGACGAGCCGGGCCGCACCCTCTGGGCCAAGGTCGATTTCGATTTCTGAGCCACTCGGTTGTGGGAGGGGCTTTAGCCGCGACTGACAAGGCTCCAGTCCCTCCCTGCGGTATTGGACCCGTAGCCCGGATGCAATCCGGGAGTTTGCTGTTGACCCTCCCGGATTGCATCCGACCTACGATTTGGCGCGCTAATACAGCCTTAAGGTTCACGCGCGAGAGTGGTCCTCGCAGACCCACTTTCACCCTGCACCGAAGAGGACTTCATCATGCGCAAACTGCTTCTGCTGTCTCTGGCTCTGGCCAGCCCGCTGACCTTCGCCGCCACCGAATGCACCACCGCCGACAAGGCGCAGTGGCAGGATCAGGACATCTTCCAGGCCGACCTCAAGGCCCAGGGCTACCAGATCAACAAGTTCAAGGTCACCAAAGGCAACTGCTACGAAATCTACGGCTTCGACAAGGACGGCAAGAAGGTCGAGATCTACTTCGACCCGGTCAGCGGTGATGCCGTCAAGAGCAACGTGGAAAGCTGATGAACGCCGCGACCGTACGCCTGTGGGACCCGGTGGTGCGCCTGTTCCACTGGTCCCTGGCCGGCGCTTTCCTGGCCAACTACTTCCTTACCGAAGAGGGCGAAAACTGGCATCGCTGGTTCGGTTACTACGCCGTGGCCTGGTTGGCGATTCGTCTGGTCTGGGGCTTCGTCGGTACGCCGGCGGCGCGCTGGGCCGATTTCTGGCCGACCCCGGCACGCCTCGGTGCGCACCTGCGTGCGTTGATTGGCGGGCAGCCGTATCACCGGCTGGGCCACTCGCCGCTGGGCGCGCTGGTGATGATCCTGATGATGACGCTGATGCTCGGTCTGGGCGTGACCGGCTTTCTGATGGAGGAGGTCGACTACTTCTGGGGTGCGGATCTGCCGCAGGAGATTCATGAATTCTGTGCCAACGCGCTGATGGCGCTGGTCGGCCTGCATATCGCGGCCGCCTTGTTCGAGAGCTACCGGCTGCGTGAGAACCTGCCGCTGTCGATGGTCACCGGCAGGCGGCGCAAGCTGCCGGAACACTGATACGACAGTCGCGGCTAAAGCGCCTCCCGCTGTGGGAGGCGCTTCAGCGGCGACGGCCTTGCTCAGGCCAGTCGCGCGTCCAGGCTGTTCTGCGCCAGGCGCCTGGCCTGTGCTTCGGTCATACCCAGGTGCTCATGCAGGGCGGCGAAGTTCTCGCCGACGTAGCCGCCGAAGTAGGCCGGGTCGTCCGAATTCACCGTCACCTTCACACCGCGCTCGAGCATGTCGAGGATGTTGTGCTGGCCCATATGCTCGAACACGCACAGCTTGATGTTGGACAGCGGGCAGACGGTCAGCGGAATCTGCTCGTCGATGATGCGCTGCATCAGGCGCTCGTCCTCGATGGCGCGCACGCCGTGGTCGATGCGCTTGACCTTGAGCAGGTCAAGCGCTTCCCAGATGTACTCGGGCGGGCCTTCCTCGCCGGCATGCGCCACCGCGTGCAGGCCTTCGCTGCGCGCCTTGGCGAACACGCGCTCGAACAGGCGCGGCGGGAAGCCCTTTTCCGAACTGTCGAGGCCGACGCCGATGAAGGCATCGCGGAACGGCATGGCCTGTTCCAGGGTCTTGAACGCCTCTTCCTCGGGCAGGTGACGCAGGAAGCTGAGGATCAGCCCATGGCTGATGCCCAGTTGCTGCTCGCCATCGCGCAGCGCCTGCTGGATGCCGCGCAGCACCACCTCGAATGGAATGCCTCGGTCGGTGTGGGTTTGCGGGTCGAAGAAGGGTTCGACGTGGATGACGTTCTGCGCCTTACAGCGTTGCAGGTAGGCCCAGGTCAGGTCGTAGAAGTCCTGCTCGGTACGCAGCACGTTGGCGCCGGCGTAATACAGGTCGAGAAATTCCTGCAGGTTGTTGAAGGCGTAGGCTGCGCGCAGGGTCTCGACATCGGCCCAGGGCAGAGCGATCTGGTTGCGTTCGGCGAGGGCGAACAGCAGTTCAGGCTCCAGCGAGCCCTCCAGGTGCAGGTGCAGTTCGGCCTTGGGCAGGGCGTTGAGCCATTCGGGCATGGTCGGTTCTCGTTATCAGGCTTGGGTAGGGTAGAAGTTTAACCCTTTTGATCCTTCCCACGCTCCGCGTGGGAATGCCCTTGCAGACGCTCTGCGTCTGAGGGATGCAGAGCGTCCCAGGCTGGTCTCCCACGCCGGAGCGTGGGAGCCATCATCAGCCCTACGCTTCCTCGCGCCGATAGGCATAGGTATCGGCGAAGCGCGACAGCAGGTACGCGGCGCTGGTCACCGGTGTGTACCTGGCCGGGTTGGCCGCGCTGGAGCAGTTCGGCAGGCAGTCGATCAGCGTGTCGGGATGCGGTTCGGCGAAGAACGGCATCGAGTAGCGATCCACCCCCAGTGGGCTGATCACCCGATGTGGCGTCGAGGTGTACCGGTCGTTGCTCCAGCGCGCCATCATGTCGCCGATGTTGACCACGAAGCTGCCGGCAATCGGTGGCGCGTCGATCCACTCGCCATCGCGTGCACGTACCTGCAGGCCGCCGGCATCGTCCTGGTAGAGCAGGGTGATGCAGCCGTAATCGGTGTGCGCGCCAGCGCCTTGCTGATCACTGCTGGTGGCGGTGTGGCGCGGCGGGTAGTGGATCATGCGCAGCACGCTGATCGGCTCATGAAAGCGCGCGTCGAAGAAGTCGTGCTCGATGTCCAGCGCCATGGCCATGGCGCGCAGCAGGGTCTTGGCCAGGTCCTGCATGTCGGCGTAATGCTGTTCCATCAGCACCTCCCAGCCGGGCATCTCCGGGTGGCGATTCGGTCCGCGCAAGGGTTTGTCGGCCAGCACCTCGGGGTGATCGGCGGGCATGTGGAAACCCATGTCGAAGGTTTCCTTCAGATCGCTCGGTTTGCTCGGGTCGAGCTGCTCGGTGGCGATGGCGCCGTAGCCACGATGGTGGGTGGTCTGGGTGATATCGATCCTGAGTTTCTCTTCGGCGGGCAGTGCGAAGAAGGTCTTCGCCGCACTGAGCAGGGCGTCGATGCGCTCGGCGCCGATAGGGTGACCGACGATGTAGAAGAAGCCCCAGTCGCGGCAGGCGCGGTCGATCTGCTCGGCGACGGCAGGCCAGGCCGAAGCGTCGGCGGCGTAGAGCGGGGCGATGTCGATGATGGGCAGGCTGTTCATAAAAGCTCCGGGATGTTGCTGCGAGTCTTCTCGTACCCAGGGCAGCGATGCGTGGCACCAAAGGCCGGCGCCACGGTGATGCGGTTCTGCTGAGATAAGCAGGGACGGCATCGGTGATTTCCAAATTATCGCGGCTGAAGCCGCTCCTACAGGTGTGGGAGCGGCTTCAGCCGCAGGCTTTACCAATCTGCTTACTTCGGCATTTCGGCCTTCACGTTTTCCACGTAGTAGTTCATCGAGGCCAGCTCGGCGTTGGTCGCGCTCACGCCCTCGGCGATGCGTACCGCGCCACTTTGGTCCTTGATCGGACCGGTGAAGGGGTGGAACGCGCCGCTACGAATGTCGGCGATGATCTGCTCGGCCTCGCTCTTCACGTCAGCCGGCACCAGATCGCTGATCGGCAGTTCGATGGTGTCCTCCGCCAGGCCACCCCAGAAGTCCTGTGGCTGCCAGGTGCCGTCGATCACCGCCTGGGTGGATTTGACGTAGTGCGGGCCCCAGCCGTTGACGATGGAGGTGAGCACTGCCTTGGGTCCGAAGTGAGCCATGTCCGAGGCGTAGCCGACGGAGTAGATACCACGACGCTCGGCGGTCTGGATCGGTGCCGGGCTGTCGGTGTGCTGGAACATCACGTCCACGCCCTGGTCGATCAACGCGTTGGCGGCGTCGGATTCCTTGCCCGGATCGAACCAGGTGTTGACCCACACCACCTTGATCTCGGTGCCGGGGTTGTATTTGTCCAGCGCCAGCTGGATGGCGTTGATGTCGCGGATCACCTCCGGGATCGGGAAGGAGGCGATGTAGCCGACTTTCTTGGTCTTGGTCATCTTCGCCGCGAGGAAGCCGCCAACGTAGCGACCCTCATAGGAGCGCGACAGGTAGGTGCCGACGTTCTTGTCCTGCTTGTAGCCGGTGGCGTGCTCGAAGGTCACCTTGGGGAATTGCTTGGCCACCTTGATGGTTGGGTTCATGTAGCCGAAGGAGGTGGTGAAGATCAGGTCGAAACCGCCCTTGGCCATGTTGCGGATCACCCGCTCGGCGTCGGCACCTTCCGGCACGTTCTCGACGAAGCTGGTGGTGACCTTGTCGCCCATTTCCTTGATCAGCATCTGCCGGCCTTGTTCGTGCTGGTAAGTCCAGCCGTGGTCGCCGATAGGGCCGATGTAGACGAAGCCGACCTTCAGCGGATCGGCGGCGGAGGCGCTGAGCATGGCGCCAAAGCCCAGGGCGGCGACGAGGGTGCGCAGCAGCGGTTTTTTGCTCTTCTCGAACATGGTGGGTGCAGCTCCAGTCTTGGTATTGGGATGGCCGTTGGTTGGCTGATCCCATGACTGCAAAAAGCTGACCAACAAGACAGATAGCCGTGGCGGACCCATTTCATGCAGATGCGGTTGTACGGGATGGAACGGTCTTGGTGCGCAGCGCGTGCAGTTGCCGTTTTGTGGTGCGCAAAGGGCGACTGCTTGTGGGATGTACGCAGGTAGGAGCGAGCTCTGCTCGCGAAGCGTTCGAGGTATGAGCCTTCGCGAATAGTGCTCGCTCCTACAGCCGATTAATCGCTGACCGCTCGTAGGGTGCGCCGTGCGCACCTTGGTTCACCAGCGCGCACTGTTCACCCTGCGGATCGTCCTCAGCCGTTGATCAACTCACGCGCCGCCTGGCGGTGATCGGCGATCAGCTGCGCCACATCGAGTCCTTCGATCTGCCCATCGATAACGCGCCAGGTGCCGCCGATCATCATCCG
Source organism: Pseudomonas sp. YY-1 (assembly GCF_002843095.1). Taxonomy (NCBI): domain Bacteria; kingdom Pseudomonadati; phylum Pseudomonadota; class Gammaproteobacteria; order Pseudomonadales; family Pseudomonadaceae; genus Pseudomonas; species Pseudomonas sp. YY-1. The sequence continues at coordinate 256,839 of NZ_PJLX01000005.1, forward strand.
GTCGGCGCGGTCGGCGCCGCACAGCAGCAGTGCGGAGAGTGGATCGTGGCTGCCGGAGAAGCGCAGCTCGTCGAGCTTGAACAGCGCCAGGTCGGCCTGCTTGCCCACCGCCAGCTCACCGATGTCGCTGCGCCCCAGCAGTTTCGCCGAGCCCTTGCTGGCCCAGCCAAGCACGCGCTGCGGGGTGATCTGCTCGGCGCCGTAGCGCAGGCGCTGGATGTACAGCGCCTGGCGCGCCTCGAGGATCATGTTCGAGGCATCGTTGGAGGCGGAGCCATCGACGCCCAGGCCCAGCGGCGCGCCGGCGGCTTCCAGCTCGACGCTGGGGCAGATGCCCGAAGCCAGGCGCATGTTGGAGCTGGGGCAATGACAGATGCCGGTGCCGGCAGCGCCCAGGCGGGTGATTTCGTCGGGGTTGAAATGGATGCCATGGGCCAGCCAGGTGCGTGGGCCGAGCCAGCCGACGCTGTCCAGGTAATCCACGGTGCGCAGGCCAAAGCGCTGCAGGCAGAAGTCTTCCTCGTCGAGGGTTTCGGCCAGGTGGGTATGCAGGCGCACGTCTAGCTCCTCGGCCAGTTCGGCGCTCTGGCGCATGATTTCCTGAGTCACCGAGAAGGGCGAGCAGGGCGCCAGGGCGATCTGGATCTGCGCCCCGTCGCCGCGCTCATGGTACTGGCCGATCAGGCGCTGGCTGTCCGCCAGGATCACCTCACCCTGCTGCACCGTTTGCTGCGGCGGCAGCCCGCCGTCCGCTTCGCCCAGGCTCATCGAACCGCGGGTGAGCATGGCGCGCATACCCAGTTCGCGTACCGCTTCGACCTGCACATCGATCGCGTTCTCCAGGCCGCCGGGGAACAGGTAATGATGATCGGCGGTCGTGCTGCAGCCGGACAGCAGCAGTTCGGCCAGCGCCACCTTGCTGGCCAGGGCGAGCTTCCCGGGAGTGAGGCGTGCCCAGACTGGGTAGAGCGTCTTCAGCCAGGGGAACAGCGGCTGGTTGACCACCGGCGCCCAGGCGCGTGTGAGGGTCTGGTAGAAGTGATGGTGGGTATTGATCAGGCCCGGCAGCACCACGTGCTCGCGTGCGTCGAACACTTGCTGGCAGGGAGCGGCAGGTTGCTGGCCGGCGCCGAGCACTTCGGCGATGCGGCCATCCTCGATCACCAGGCCGCCGGAAGCGTCCAGGTCATTGGCGGTGAAGATGGCGAGGGGGTTCTTGATCCAGATACGGGTAGCTGCCATGAGCAGGCTCCTCTGAGGTTGATGTCAGGTAAGCCAGCTCAGTGTTGACCCTGTCTGCTGATCCAGGTGCGTCGGAAATGACGTGCGCGGAAGATAGCTGACTCTGAAGTCAGGGGCAACAAGCCTGTCGCGGCTAAAGCCCCTCCCACAATGCGATATGACACCTGTAGGCGGGCTTTTGTGGGAGGGGCTTCAGCCGCGACTCTCCCAAGCTCAGAGCCATACCGAATCCCACAATGGATAATCGCCTACCCGGTTGACTAAACCAGCCCTCAGGGGATTGGCGACGATGTAACGTGCGGCGGGCAGAACATCCTCTTCCCGGCGCAGCGCTCGGTCATGAAAACCATCCTGCCAGAGCTTTCCCTGACGATCGACCAACGCGTTGATTCGCTTGGCGCTGCGTCCCTTGATGCGCCGCATCAGGTCGCTGATCGAGCCTTGCTGCAGTGCAATCAGCCAGTGAAGGTGATCCGGCATGAGCACCCAGGCCAATGATTCGGCCAGACCTTCTTGCTGGGCAGTTTTCAGTTCCGCGACGACGAGTCGACCCACAGTGAGGTTCGAAAACAGCATTTCGCGGTTTTCGGTCGTTGCGGTGAGTAGATAGATGCGCTGCGTTTCCGAGAAACGGCCAGCACGCAAGCAGGCTGAGTGGGGCATTCCTTTGCCTCCTGATTGGGGTGTGGCTGAAGGTATAGCCGAAAAAGGCTTGTCGCGGCTAAAGCCCCTCCCACAGTGCGATATGACACCTGTAGGCGGGCTTTTGTGGGAGGGGCTTCAGCCGCGACTAATAACTGTCGAACCTCAATGCCCCGGCTGCCAAGGCTGGCCCAGCGACACTGGCGCATACAGCCGGGTCTTGATCGCATCACGTGAGAGCAGTACCAGCACCACGATGGTGGCCACATAAGGCAGCATGGCCAGCAGGTTCGACGGGATTGATAGGCCGATGCCCTGCGCCACCAGGTGGAGGATGCTGGCCAGGCCGAACAGGTAGGCGCCGAGCAGCACACGGAATACGCGCCAACTGGCGAACACCACCAGCGCCAGGGCGATCCAGCCGCGGCCGGCGGTCATGTTTTCCGCCCACATCGGCGTGTAGGCCAGCGACAGGTAACCGCCCGCCAGACCAGCCATGGCGCCGCCGAACAGCACCGCCAGGGTACGCACGCGCAGCACCGGCAGGCCCATGGCGCTGGCAGCGTCCGGGTTCTCGCCGACGGCCTGGATGATCAGGCCGATGCGGCTTTTCAGCAGCACCCAGGCCACCAGCGCGAACAGGGCGAAGGACAGGTAGATCAGCACGTCCTGGGCGAACAACATGCGACCGATCAGCGGAATATCGGACAGCAGCGGAATGACGATGGGCTCGAAGCCGGACAGCGGTTTGCCGACCCAGGCGGCACCGACGAAGGTGGAAAGACCCACGCCGAAGATGGTCAGGGCCAGGCCGGTGGCTACCTGGTTGGCGTTGAAGCCCAGCGCCACAGCGGCGAACAGCAGCGACAGCAGCATGCCGGCGGCAATCGCCAGCAACACGCCCAGCCACAGGCTGCCGGTGCTGAAGGCGACGATGAAACCGATCACCGCGCCGAACAGCATCATGCCTTCCTGGCCGAGGTTGAGCACGCCGCTCTTCTCGCACACCAGCTCGCCCAGGGCCACCAGTAGCAGCGGCGTGCCGGTGCGCGCCATGGCGTAGAAAATATTGGTCAACAGATCGAGATCCATGGGGATTCCTTTGTGTATAGCTTTGTAGGCGCGAGGGGGACGCCCAATTCTTGCTCGCGATCAGTGTCGCCAAGGATCGCGAGCAAGCTCGCTCCTACAGGTTCTTTGTCAGGCCATGGCCTCGGTGTTGTTTTTGGCGCCGCGCTTCGCCCATTTCCACTTCAGCCGTGGCCGGTAGAAGATCAGCACGTCACAGGCCAGCAGGTAGAACAGCATCATTCCCTGAAACAGCTGGGTGATCGCCTGCGGCAGGTTGAGGTTCATCTGCGCGTTCTCGCCGCCCAGGTACAGTAGCGCCATCAACAGGCTGGCAAACAGAATGCCGAGCGGATTGAGACGGCCGAGAAAGGCCACAGTGATCGCCGCGTAGCCGTAGCCGGGCGAGACCTGCGGTACCAGTTGGCCAATCGGCCCGGCCACTTCGCCGACGCCGGCCATGCCGGCCAGCGCGCCGCTGACCAGCAGGGCGAACCACACCAGGCGCTTCTCGCGAAAGCCGACGAAACCGGCGGCGCGCTTGTCCAGGCCGAGCACCTTGATCTGAAAACCGAGAAAGCTCTTGTGCAGCAGTACCCACACCGCCACCAGAGCCAGCAGCGCCAGGTACAGGCCGCCGTGCAGGCGCCCGTCCTCGCTGACCAGCGGCAGGCGGCTGGCATCGCCGAACATGGCCGACTCAGGGAAGTTGAAACCAGCCGGGTCCTTCAGCGGGCCATGCACGAAGAACAGCAGCAGGTTCAGCGCGATGTAGTTGAGCATGATGCTGGTAAGGATTTCGTTGGCGTTGAACTGGGTGCGCAGCCAGGCGGTTAGCCCGGCCCAGGCCGCACCGGCAGCGGTGCCGGCCAGCACCACCCAGGCCAGTGCCCAGCGGCTTTCCCAGTCGATCAGTTGCAAGGCCATGGCACTGCCGGCCAGGGCGCCGATCAGCAACTGGCCTTCGGCGCCGATGTTCCAGATGCGCGCCTGGTAGGCCACCGCCAGGCCCAGGGCGCACAGCAGGATCGGCAGTGCCTTGACCAGCAGCTCAGACACGCCGTACCAGTCGCTGACCGGGGCGATCAGCAGGGTGTGCAGGGTTTCCAGCGGGTCATGGCCGAGCAGAGTGAACAGCAGCATGCCGCTCACCAGCGTCAGTACGGCGGCCAGCAGCGGCGACAGCCAGAGCATGGGGCGCGACTCTTGGCCGCGCGGTTCCAGGGATAACAGCATGACGGGCTCCGTCAGCAGGCCGCAGCAGCGGCGGGTTGATAGAACTCACCGGCCATCCAGCGGCCGACTTCCACGGTGGACACCTGAGCCGTCTCGGCCAGCGGCGACAGCCGCCCGCTGCACAGTGCGCCGATGCGGTCGCTGATCTGGAACAGCTCGTCGAGGTCTTCGGAGATCACCAGGATCGCCGCGCCGGCATCGCGCAGGGCGATCAGCGCGCGGTGGATGGCCGCAGCGGCGCCAACGTCCACGCCCCAGGTCGGATGCGCGGCCACCAGCAGTTTCGGGTTCTGCAGAATCTCGCGGCCAAGGATGAACTTCTGCAGATTGCCGCCGGACAGGCTGCGCGCGGCGGTGTCGGCATCTGGCGTTTTCACCGCGAAGCGCTGGATGATCTGCTCGGCCAGCGCGCGCACCTTGCCGCGCTGCACCAGGCCACCCTTGACCAGGCCCTGACCGAAGGCAGTGAGCAGGGCGTTGTCCACCAGGCTCATCTCCGGCACCGCGCCATGGCCGAGGCGCTCGGCGGGCACGAAAGCCAGACCCAGCCCGCGCCGTGCATCCGGATGCAGATTGGCTACCGGTTTGGCATCCAGGCTGACTCGCTCGCGTTCGCCACGGGGCAGGCGGGTTTCGCCGCTGAGCAGGGCAAGCAGCTCGTCCTGGCCATTGCCGGCCACGCCTGCGATACCGACGATCTCGCCACTGCGTACTTCCAGACGAATACGCTCCAGCGAGCAGCCGAAGGGATCGGGGTTGTGCCAGCTGAGGTCATCGACGCGCAGCCGTGGCAGGCCGCCGCTGACTTTCGGGTAACTGCTTTCCAGCCCCTCGGCGTCGCCGACCATCAGTCGCGCCAGCTCCAGGTCGCTGCATTCTGCCGGTACGCAATGGCCGGACACCCGCCCGCCGCGCAGCACCGTGGCGCTCTGGCACAGCGCGCGCACTTCGCCGAGCTTGTGGCTAATGAAGAGGATGCTGCAGCCTTCGACGGCCAGGCGGCGCAGGGTGACGAACAGCTCTTCGGCCTCCTGCGGGGTGAGTACCGAGGTGGGCTCGTCGAGGATCAGCAGTTTGATGTCCTGCATCAGGCAGCGCACGATCTCCACTCGCTGGCGTTCGCCGATGGACAGGCTGTGCACCAGACGCGTCGGCTCCAGCGCCATGCCGTAGCGCTGCGATACCTCGCGAATTTTCGGCTCCAGCTGCTTCGGCGTGCCGGCCTCCGCGCCCATGGCCAGGGCGATGTTCTCGGCCACGGTCAGCGTCTCGAACAGCGAGAAATGCTGGAACACCATGCCGATGCCCAGACCGCGCGCCATGGCCGGGTCGCGCATCTTCAAGGCCTGACCCTGCCAGTGAATCTCGCCGCTGCTGGGCTGAGTGACGCCGTAGATGATCTTCATCAGCGTGCTCTTGCCGGCGCCGTTCTCGCCGAGCAGGGCGCGGATCTCGCCGGGGGCGATGGCCAGGTCGATACGGTCGTTGGCCAGACAGCCGGGGTACTGCTTGCTGATGGCAGTGAGCTGCAAGCGGGGGGAGTCGGGTGAGGCAGACATGGAAAGCGCTCATGGTGATAACTGAGCGGGGTTAAAGCAAAAACTTGGCCAGGGAGTCAGAAAATGTGCTGGCACGAGGTTCGCCCACTGCTACGAGTGTTTTAGTGCCCACTATTGGTGCTCGCCTCTGCGTGCGCAGCGAAAGGCGCACCTTATTCGCGCGCTCGCGGTTATAGCGGCTACGACGTTATGGGTGACGCTCGTGTAGGAGCGGCTTCAGCCGCGATTCGTAACCCCAAAGCCTCGACGCCTGGGCTTGGCGACCTTCTGGCGGAGGTCACCTGGATTCAGCACCGCGATACCCAAGTTGTGTGGTCATGAGGGTTTTGACTGCGCTCAATCCACCCTACAACTGCGCTGCCTGTATTCGAGCGTCAGATAAAAATGCCCATCACAGCCAGTATCCACAGCAAGGAGCAGGGAATGATGAACAGCAGGTTCTGGCCGCTGATCCGTGCATTGCTCTGCCCATCCTCATCACCGCTGGCCTGGTTGGCTTGTCGCTGGATCTGCGCCAGAGGAAAGGCTGGCGCCATTACGCAGCCGAGCAATAGCAGCAGGTCGAGAGCGCCGTTCTGGATATCCACGCGTGACAGGCCATTGCTGGCGAAGAGCAGCAGGACATAGAGCCAGGCGGTGCCCGAGTAATCCCATGATCCCAGACCCTGGCGCTGCTGGTGCTCGCTGATCAGGCGGCACAGCGAGTGGGTGTAGAAAATCTGAAAGAGTGAACGTGCCGCCGGCATGATGTGTTTCGGCAGCATCGTGGCGCGCTGACTGTCCCACTGCTTGTAGAACCAGTAGAGGGAGTACAGGCCGAAGGTGGCGAAATTCAGCAGGTAGAGTTTGTTCTCTGAGGTGACGAAGAAGGCGTTACGAGAGGGCGATTGTTCGTCCAGCAGCTCGGCTTTGGGAGGCTGATACAGGTTGTCCATTGACCTGGTTCCGATTGACGGTGGTGGGAGGCTCGCATCCGGCGAGTGTTTGAAGCACGCAGAGTATACGGACTCTCTGCCTAAGCACGCTGGCGAAATGGCGTTGGCCTATCCGGCCCGGTAGAAACGCTGGGCGTCGCACTCTCGCCCTCACGCTGGTGCCTGGGAGCTATCGTCTTAAGCCGCTATGCGCGTGCGAGTTGGCGTCGCATTTCAATGAGCTGATGTTCGCCCACGATTTCAACTTCCTTGATGAACTCAAACCCGAATTTTTCGTAATAGCCTTTCAGGTGGCTGTGAGCATGAAGTTCAATGGAGGTGGCGCCTATCTCTTGCGCATGCTGCATCAATGCCTGGACAACGGCCGACGCAACTCCCGCGCTCCGATAAGCCTCACTGACCGCCACCCTGGCCAGGGTAGAAGCCCCGTCTTCTCTCAGTGTTAGGCGGGCCGTGGCAATTGGCTCACCCTGTTCTATCGCCAGCGCATGGTAGGACTCTTCATCCAGTCCATCGAGGTCCAGCTCCGCAGGAATCCGTTGTTCACATGTGAAGACCTGATAGCGGATACCTTGAGCCAGGCGGATCAACGCTGGGTCATTACCGATGTTTACTTCCATCGTTATTCTTCTCCAACACAATTGCACGGCCTGCCTGGTGGCAGGCCGATATCCAGCGCTGAGGCTTACCAGGGCAGCGCATTGCCCTCGAAGTCGAGATAGCGCAGGCCGGGTTGGCCGACGGCGGCGCTGACCTGTCGGACCATGCCCTTGCAACTGCTGTCGATATCCAGCGGCGCGTCGGCGCCGCCCATGTCGGTGCGTACCCAGCCCGGGTGCATGAGCAGCACGCCGAGCTTTGGGTTGTCCTGAGTACGTACGAAGCACTGCGCGAGGTGGTTGAGCGCGGCCTTGCTGGCGCCATACAGCGGCATGCCCAGGCCGGCGCCGGTCTCGATGCTGCCGAGGATCGAACTCATGAATACGATCAGCCCGTGCCCGGCGGCCAGCTGCGGCAGCAGGCGCTCGGCCACGCGTAGCGGGGCGACGGCGTTGGTCAGAAACAGCTGACCCATTTCCTCGGCGCTGGCCTGGGCAGTGCTGTGGTGGTCGGGACCGGCAACGCCAGCGTTGACGAAGATGACGTCGAACTGCTGGCCGCTCAGGCGCTTGGCCAACTGTTCGAGGCTGTCTGGATCGGTCATCTCCAGTTGCTCGACACGTACGCCGGGCAGTGCCTGCAGCGGCGCTTGTTGCGCAGCGCTGCGCACGGTAGCGGTCACGGCCCAGCCCTGGGCAGCGAATTCACCGGCCAGACCAAGGCCGAGGCCGCGCGAGGCACCGATGATCAGGATGGATCGGGAGGCAGTCATGTCAGGCTCCATGAGAGATGAGAACGGTGAGTCAGGATAGCGCACTTATTCCGTCAACCAGGCGCCCTGGCTACGGCCATGGCCGGTCTGCTGGTCGTACTGCCGCTCCTGTTCGGCATGTCGCTGCAGGATGGCATTGGCGCGCTGGTTGGCCTGCTGTTGCAGCTCGGCGCAACTGGGGTATTCGGGCGTTTGCAGCAGGGCGGCGTCGATCTCGGCGGCGGCAGCCTGGCCGATGCGGTAATGGCCCAGCTCATGCTCGCGCAGTGCATTCAGGTACTGTTCGAAACGCTGGCGCTGCTGCGCGTCGCCACCGCCCAGGCGGGGCAGGGTGACGGTGGCGTTCAGCTGGGTGCGGGTGAGGTCGATCTGGCAGCGACCGTCGCGTTGCTCGCGCCACCAGAAATTCCATTGCACCTGCCAACGGGTGTAGGCGTGGTAGATCTGGCCGTTCTGGCGAATCGGCGAGGCCTGGTCGATGGCGCGGCTGAGGGACTCGCCAGACGCCACCTGCAGGTCGTAGTACTGCTCCTGCAACTGCTCCTGGACTTCGGCCAGGGCCGGCAGGGCCAGCCATAGCAGCGGCAGCAGTGCAGTAGTCGTCCGCTTCATGGCGCCCTCAGGCTTTCGCGGCCGCGGCTGATATCGCCCAGCAAGCGCTCCATCGCGGCGCGCTCGGCCGGCGCTACGGCCAGGTGCAGGCATGCGCCGGTGGCGTCGTAGTCCTCGCGCTCGATCAGGCTGTCGAAGTCGTTCAGGCGTGCCTTGAACAGCGATAGTTCGGCGAACTGCAAATGGCAGGTGAAGGCCTGGCGCACGATCAGTTCGCGGCGCTCGCCGGCCTGCAGGCATTTGGCGGCGCTGCCGCCGTAGGCGCGGGCCAGGCCGCCGGTGCCGAGCTGGATGCCGCCGTACCAGCGGATCACCAGCACCACCACCTGGTCACAGTCCTGCCCTTCGATGGCGGCGAGGATGGGCCGCCCAGCGGTGCCGCCGGGTTCGCCGTCATCATTGAAACGGTACTGATTGCCGACCTTCCACGCCCAGCAGTTGTGCGAGGCCGCCAGGTCGCTGTGGCTGTCGATGAAGGCTTGCGCCTCGGCTGCGTTGCTGATTGGCGCGGCGAGGGCGAGGAAGCGGCTCTTGCGGATTTCCTCGCGGTACTCGCAAGGGCCGAGCAGGGTAGTGGGCATGGCACGCGGGTCTGCAAACGAAAACGCCCGCCAGTATAAGCCGGGCGGGCGTCATTTCATGCGGCGCGGGTTCAGGCGCCGATCACGCCGCCGTCGTTACGGCGAACCACCACCACCGAGGAGCGTGGGCGCATGCCCGGCTGATGGTCGGGGAAGCTCGAGTCGCCGTCTTCCCCCGGATGCTGCACGCCGATGAACAGCGCGCGGTGATCGGGGCTGAAGGCCACACCGGTAATCTCGCAGCCCCTGGGGCCGACCAGGAAACGACGAATCTCGCCGCTGACCGGGTCGGCGCAGAGCATCTGGTTGTTGCCCATGCCGGCGAAGTCGCCGCTATTGCCATAGTTGCCGTCCGTCTGGATCCACAACCGGCCATCCTGGTCGAAGGCCAGCCCGTCCGGGCTGTTGAACATGTTGTCGGCGTTGACGTTGGCCGACCCGGCGTTGGCGCTGCCGGGGTGCACCACCGGGTTGCCGGCGACCACGAACAGATCCCAGTCAAAACGCTCGGCGGCGGCGTCGTCAGCCGCTTCGCGCCAGCGCAGAATCTGCCCGTAGAGGTTGTTGGCGCGCGGGTTGGCGCCGTCCACCGGCTGACCTTCGCTGCCACGCTGCACATTGTTGGTCAGGGTGCAGTAGACCTGGCCGTCCTGCGGGCTGACGGCGATCCATTCCGGGCGGTCCATGCGGGTTGCGCCCACATGGCTGCCGGCAGCGCGGGCGCGAATCAGCACATCGCCCTGGTCGCTGAAGCCGTTTTCCGGGGTCAGGCCATTGTGGCCGAAGCCCAGTTTGATCCAGCGGCCGGAGCCACGCGGCTGCTGCGCGTCGCCATCCAGTTGGGCCACGTACAGATCGCCATGATCGAGCAAGTGACGGTTGGCCTTGGGGTTGCGCTTGTCGAGATGGTCACGGCTGACGAATTTGTAGATGAACTCACCGCGCTCATCATCGCCCATGTACACCACCACACGGCCATCGCGGCTGAGGGTGATGGCCGCATTCTCGTGCTTGAAGCGGCCCAGCGCGGTGCGTTTGATCGGCTTGGATGCGGGATCGAAGGGATCGATTTCGGTGACCCAGCCGTGGCGGTTCAGCTCGTTGGGGGTGCGGGCGATATCGAAGCGCTCATCGAACAGGTGCCAGCGGTTGTCGCTGGCACCTTCGAGTTTGACGCTGTAGCGCTTTTGCGCAGGCGTCAGTTGCAGCGCGGCATCGGTGCTGCCAAAGCAGTCACTGAAGTTCTCTTCGCAGGTCAGGTAGGTGCCCCAGGGCGTCATGCCGTTGGCGCAGTTCTGAAAGGTGCCGAGCACTTCGATACCGGCAGGATCAGCGGCGGTCTTCATCGATGCATGGCCGCGCGCCGGGCCGCTGACTTCCATGGGCAGGTTGGCGTGGATGCGGCGGTTGTAAGGCGAGCCCTGGACGAACTGCCAGGCGCCCCCAGTATCGCGTTTGACCTCGATGACGGTGACACCCACGGCAGCTTGCGCCTTGCGCACATCGTCCAACGACTGCGGCGGCTTGCCGTGTGCCAGCAGGTAGGGGTAGTTGCAGTATTCGTTGTTGATCGCCATCAGCGCACGGTTGGCGTCGCCCGGCCAGGGGAAGAAGCTCATGCCGTCGTTGTTCTCGCCGAACTGGCCAAGCTGCTCCTTGGCGCTGTGGCTGCCGTCGCCGCGATAGGGGGTGGAGTCGGCATGCAGCGGCTGGCCCCAGCTGATCAGCACGTCGAAGCTATAGCCTGGCGGCAGGGTGATGGTGTCCGCCGTGGTCGCGGCGATGTTGTCGAAACCCAGCAGCGGGGCGGCGCTGATGGCATTGGCCAGTGCCGTACGGCCCAGCGGGGTTCCAGCAAGGAACAGGGCGGCACCTGCCAGGGCGCCGGTACCGATGAAGCGGCGGCGGCTCAGTACCAGGCGCTGCAGGTCCGTCAGATCATGGTTATCCATCAGGCATGTCTCCTCCAGAAATGGAGGGCAGCCTAGTGCGCGGATGTGACGAATCTATGAAGCTTTTTTGGCGGGCGTCAGGCCGCAGCCCTTGAGAATGATCTGCACCAGTTGATCGGCAGCTTCCTCGAAGTCCTGCTTGGTCAGGCGCGAGCTCTGCTTCACACGGCAGATCTGCGAGGCGAAGTCCGCATAGTGTTGGGTGCTGCTCCACAGCAGGAAGATCAGGTGGATCGGGTCGACCGGGTCCATCTTGCCGGCGGCGATCCAACCTTCGAACACGGCGGCACGGCCACGGAACCAGTCCAGGTAGTTCTGGTTGAAGTACTGCGACAGGCAGTCGCCACCGCTGATCACTTCCATGGCGAAGATGCGCGAAGCCTTCGGCTGGCGCCGGGAAAATTCCATCTTGGCGCGGATGTAATGCTCCAGCGCCTCGGCCGGATCGTCGTCGACCGTGAGGTTGTTGAAGGTGCTGTCCCACAGCTCGAGGATATTGCTCAGCACCGCCAGGTACAGCCCCAGCTTGTTGTTGAAGTAGTAGTGCAGGTTGGCCTTGGGCAGGCCCACGTTCTGCGCGATGGTGTTCATGCTGGTGCCCTTGAAACCGTGCCGGGCGAATTCTTCCTCGGCAGCCTTGATGATGGCTTCTTCGTTCTTCTGGCGGATGCGTCCGGCGGGCTTGTCGTTGGCGCTGTGGGCGGGGACTTCGAAGGTCATGAGGCGATTCCGGACTGATCAGGGAGCGGGGCGTTTGCACAGATACCCCAGCACCGCCTGGGTGACAAGTATTACGGCGTGAAAAAGCCCGTTTGCGTCGGCTGCGTCACCCCAGGCCGGCCGTGAGCGGGTCTCGCTGACGGCCACGCGGGTCATACCTTGAAGTTGGCAATCAGGCTGTGCAGGTTGCGGGTCATGCCGGTCAGCTCGTCGCTGACGTTCACCGTGCTCTGCGCTTCATGGGCGTTGCTGTCGCTGAGGCTCTTGATCTCCAGGGTGTTCTGCTCGACGCCCTGAACCACCGCAGCCTGCTGCTCGGCGGCCGAGGCGATCTGGATGTTGTGGTCGATGATCTGATCCATGCTGCCGGTGATCTGCTCGAAGATGTTCGCCGTCAGGGTGATCTGCTCGACGCTCTGCGCCGCGCTCTGGTGGCTGCCACGAATGGTCTTCACCGCGCTGCCGACCTGCTGGCGCAGGCGGGCGATGGTCTGGTCGATCTCGCCGGTCAGCTCGTGAGAGCGGATCGCCAGGCTGCGCACTTCGTCGGCCACCACGGCAAAGCCGCGGCCCTGTTCGCCGGCGCGCGCGGCCTCGATGGCGGCGTTGAGGGCGAGCAGGTTGGTCTGCTCGGCGACGCTCTTGATCAGGTCGACGGCCTTGGCGATCTCTTCACTTTCCTTTTCTACCGAGGTGATGGCACCGATGGAGTCGTCCATCTCGCTGAACAGCTGGTTGATGCGCGACACGGCGTGATCGACCTGCACGCGGCCTTCGCGGCATTTCTCGCCCGCGGTATTGGCCTTGTCGGCCGTCACGTGGGAGTTCTGGCTGACCTCCTGAACATTGCTGACCAGCTCGCTCATCGAGGTGGCGATCAGCTCCAGTTCATTGGCCTGACGCTCGACGCTGCGCTGGCTGGTGGAGGCGCTGTCGCTGACGCTCTGCGCCTTGTCCAGGGTGGTTTCGGAGAAGCGTGCGACCTGCGCGATCAGTTCGCTCATGCGCGTCTGCATCTCGTTGAAGTCCTTGGCCAGGTCGCCCAGCTCGTCACGCGCAGCGGTCTTCACGCTTTGACGCAGGTCACCTTCGGCCATGCGTCGGGTGGCATTGGTCAGGTCGCGAATGGCGCCGCGCACTGACAGGTAGAAACCGACGAACAGGTACACCAGCAAGGCGATCACCACTAGCAGGGTGCCAGCCCACAGCACCAGTTCGCGCAGGTTGGCGTCGGTGCGAGCCTGCAGCAGTCCGGCAGTTTCCTCCAGCAGCAGGCTCGCGGCCTTTTCCAGCTCGGCTGCCTGCGGCGCATAGGATTCGTAGCGCTGCAGCCAGTGTTCCACCGCGTTCTGGTCGAAGTAGCCGCTCCGGGTATAGATATCGACGATCTCGCGCTTGTATTGCTCGGCGGCATCTCGCGCGGCGCTCGTCATCAACTGCTGGGCCTCGGCGTTGCCCTTGGCCTCGATGCCGCCGGCGTAGCGTTGCAGGGTGCTGAGCTGGTTGGTGATGGCCGAACGCGACGAGGATTCGAGGAAGCCGTAGGCAGTCATGTAGCCAGCATAGGTGCGGGTCTGGGTCAGCACTTCGTACAGCGGCAGCAGTTGATTGAGCAGCAGGTCTACGTTGCGGTAGATGCGCGGGTTGCTGTCCTGGCTCAACTTGGACAAGGCGGCGATCTCGCGCATGTTGGCGCTCAGGTCATGCACCGAGCTGACGTGCTCGATCATTTGCGAGCTCAGGCCCTGTGTCGAGAGTTTCCTGTCCATGCTGAAGCCAGGGTCGCTTTCGGCGAGCTTCATGTCAGCGAACACGCCGCTATCGAGGCTGGCATTGAGTTCCGCGATGGCCGCGACGAAGCTCTGGCTGCGGCGCTCGATCTCCTGCTTGGCGTCGTCCTTGTTACGCGCATAGCCGATCACATGCATGCCGGCCTGCTCCAGGGCCTGGCGATACACCGGCAGGTAGTGCTCGATGGTCTGCAGGCCTTGTAGCTCGTGCTGCGACTGCTCCAGCGTGGCGTTGACGTCGAGCAGCTTGCTCACGGATAGCCAGCAGTAGGGCAGCATGAACACAGTAAAGATCAGCAGGAACTTGTGGGCGTAACGCGCGCGGTTCATCAACGCCAGAACCGGTTTGAAGAAGAACATCATGAGCCTCGAGAACCAGGAGTAACGACAGCCGAGTGGCCGGCCATGCGAAGGGCGTAAGCGCAGTGCGATCATCGCTCTGGCGATTTGCCAGCAAGAAACTTGCCGTCATTAATATGGCGACATGATATCGGCGTTCTGCGCCGGTAAGTCTGATTTCGACTGGGTTGTTCGGGCGCGACAGGGACTAAGGGTTGCCCGTTATTGGTGCTAGGGCGCTTTTTTGGTGCGCGGTCAGGCTTCGGCCAGGGCTTCCAGAAAGCTCTCCAGCACCAGGTGCGCGCGACGCCCCTTGCGCGTGACCGCAGCCAGGTTGATGTCGTAGAAGCGGCTGCTGGCCTTGAGTGCGCGCAGGCGGCCCTGCTGCACCCAGGCCTGGGCATAGTGGTCCGGCAGATAGCCGATGTAGCGCCCGGTGAGAATAAGGAAGGCCATGCCTTCGCGATCCGAGGCGCTGGCCGTGCAGTTCAGTGCCTGATAGTGGCTCTGCACCTCGGGGGGCACGCGGAAGGTTGGGGCGATGGCCTCCTGAGCGTTGAGACGTTGGTCTTCAAGCTGCTGGTCATCGACATAGAACAGCGGGTGGCCGACCGCGCAGTAGAGCAGCGAGCGCTCGTCGTACAGCGCCTGGTATTCCAGACCGGAGAGGGCGCCTACCTGCGGCACCACGCCGATATGCAGGCGGCCGTCGAGCACGCCCTGTTCCACCTCTGACGGCGGCGTCATGCGAATATTGATGCGCACGTCCGGCCCCTGCACCTTGAGGCGCGCCAGGGCGTTGGTGATGCGCATGTGCGGGATGGTCACCAGATTGTCGGTCAGGCCGATGTTCAGCTCGCCACGCAGGTGCTGGTGCAGGCCGTTGACCTCGGTGCGAAAGCTCTCCAGCGCCGCCAGCAGTTGCAGGGTGCTCTGGTACACCTCGCGACCTTCCTCGGTGAGGGCGAAGCCGGCGCGCCCGCGCTGGCACAGGCGCAGGCCGAGGCGTTGCTCCAGGTCGCTCATCTGCTGGCTGATGGCCGAGCGACCGATGCCCAGAGCGCTTTCCGCCGCAGAAAAACCGCCACATTCCACCACGCTGCGAAACAGTTTGAGCAGGCGGATTTCAAAGTCGCTGACCTGGGCCAGCGGATCGGGACGGCGGCTGCTCATTTGTTTAGTAGGCCTTGAACTGAAGATAAGAAGAGTACTGTTTTACTGACTCTATGCCCGTGGCACATTTCCGTGCAACCACCCTGTAGGAGCGAGCTCTGCTCGCGAACGAGCATTTGCAAGGCAGCTTCGCGAGCAGAGCTCGCTCCTACACCGAATTGCCTGCCCGAACGAGGCCACCCCGATGAACATGCCGCAGACCGCAACCCCGTCCCTGGCCAGCCAGCTCAAGCTGGATGCGCACTGGATGCCGTTCTCCGCCAACCGTAACTTCCAGCGCGACCCGCGTCTGATCGTCGGCGCCGAAGGCAGCTGGCTGACCGACGACCAGGGCCGTAAGGTCTACGACAGCCTGTCCGGTCTGTGGACCTGCGGCGCCGGCCACTCGCGCAAGGAAATCCAGGAGGCCGTGGCCAAGCAGCTCGGCACCCTCGACTATTCGCCGGGCTTCCAGTACGGCCACCCCCTGTCGTTCAAGCTGGCCGAGCAGGTCGCTGACCTGATGCCGGGCGACCTCAATCACGTGTTCTTCACCGGCTCCGGCTCCGAGTGCGCCGACACCGCGGTGAAGATGGCCAAGGCCTACTGGCGCCTCAAAGGCCAGGCCTCCAAGACCCGCTTCATCGGTCGTGCCCGTGGCTACCACGGCGTCAACATCGCTGGTACCGCGCTGGGCGGCATCGGTGGCAACCGCAAGATGTACGGCCAACTGATGGACGCCGACCACCTGCCGCACACCCTGCAGCCGGGCATGGCCTTCACCAAGGGCATGGCCGAAACTGGCGGCGTGGAGCTGGCCAACGAACTGCTCAAACTGATCGAGCTGCACGACGCTTCCAACATCGCCGCGGTGATCGTCGAGCCGATGTCCGGCTCGGCCGGTGCCATCGTGCCGCCGGTGGGCTACCTGCAGCGCCTGCGCGAAATCTGCACCCAGCACAACATCCTGCTGATCTTCGACGAAGTCATTACCGGCTTCGGTCGCATGGGCAAGTGGAGCGGCGCGGAGTTCTTCGGCGTGACCCCGGACCTGATGAACGTCGCCAAGCAGATCACCAACGGCGCCATTCCGCTGGGTGCGGTGATCGCCAGCAGCGAGATCTACAACACCTTCATGCAGCAGCCGTCGCCGGAGCACATGATCGAGTTCACCCACGGCTACACCTACTCGGCGCACCCGGTGGCCTGCGCCGCCGGTCTGGCGACGCTGGAGCTGCTCAAACGCGAGAACCTGATCCAGCAGTCCGCCGAGCTGGCGCCGAAGTTCGAGGCAGCGCTGCACGGCCTGAAGGGCACCAAGCACATCATCGATATCCGCAACTGCGGCCTGGCTGGCGCCCTGCAGATCGCCCCGCGTGACGGTGACGCGGTGATCCGTCCGTTCGAGGCCGGCATGGCCCTGTGGAAGGCCGGTTTCTACGTGCGCTTCGGTGGCGACACCCTGCAGTTCGGCCCAACCTTCAACGCCAAGATCGAAGACCTCGACCGCGTCTTCAATGCCGTCGGCGATGTACTGAACAAACTCGATTGATTCCTGTGGGAGGGGCTTTAGCCGCGACGCTCATTCAGTCGCGGCTGAAGCCCCTCCCACCAACCTGACTTTGGAGATCCCCATGAGCCACATTCCGCACCTGATCAACGGCGAACGCGTTGCCGGCAACGGTCGCAGCGCCCCGGTGTACAACCCATCCACCGGCGACTCCACCAGCGCCGTCGGCCTGGCTGATCGCGCCACCATGCAACTGGCCATTGATGCCGCCAAGGCTGCCTTCCCGGCCTGGCGCAACACCCCGCCGGCCAAGCGTGCGCAGATCATGTTCCGCTTCAAGCAACTGCTGGAGCAGAACGAGAACGAAATCGCCGCGCTGATCAGCGCCGAGCACGGCAAGACCATCGAAGACGCCGTCGGCGAACTCAAGCGCGGCATCGAGAACGTCGAGTTTGCCTGCGCCGCCCCGGAAATCCTCAAGGGCGAGTACAGCCGCAACGTCGGCCCGAACATCGACGCCTGGACCGATCTGCAACCCATTGGCGTCGTGGCAGGCATCACCCCGTTCAACTTCCCGGCCATGGTGCCGCTGTGGATGTACCCGCTGGCCATCGTCTGCGGCAACTGCTTCATCTTGAAGCCGTCCGAGCGTGACCCGAGCTCCACCCTGTTCATCGCCGAACTGCTGAACCAGGCCGGCCTGCCCAAGGGCGTGCTGAACGTGGTCAACGGCGACAAGGACGCGGTCGATGCGCTGATCGAAGCGCCCGAGGTCAAGGCCCTGAGCTTCGTCGGCTCGACCCCGATCGCCGAATACATCTATAGCGAAGGCACCAAGCGCGGCAAGCGCGTGCAGGCTCTCGGCGGCGCCAAGAACCACGCAGTGTTGATGCCCGATGCCGACCTGGACAACGCCGTCAGCGCACTGATGGGCGCGGCCTACGGCTCCTGCGGCGAGCGCTGCATGGCCATCTCCGTGGCCGTGTGCGTGGGCGACCAGATCGCCGATGCGCTGGTCGAGAAGATCGTCCCGCAGATCCAGGCACTGAAAATCGGTGCCGGTACCTCCTGCGGCCTGGACATGGGCCCGCTGGTCACCGCCGCTGCGCGCGACAAGGTCAAGGGCTACATCGACGCCGGGGTCGAGCAGGGCGCCAAGCTGGTGGTCGACGGCCGTGATCTGGTGGTCGCTGGCAACGAGAACGGTTACTTCGTCGGCGGTACCCTGTTCGACAAGGTGACACCGGAGATGACCATCTACACCGACGAAATCTTCGGCCCGGTGCTGTGCATCGTCCGCGTCGGCAGCCTGGAAGAAGCCATGCAACTGATCAACGATCACGAGTACGGCAACGGCACCTGCATCTTCACCCGCGACGGTGAAGCCGCGCGCCTGTTCTGCGACGAGATCGAAGTCGGCATGGTCGGCGTCAACGTACCGCTGCCGGTACCGGTTGCTTACCACAGCTTCGGCGGCTGGAAGCGTTCGCTGTTCGGCGACCTGCATGCTTACGGCCCGGATGGCGTGCGCTTCTACACCCGCAAGAAGGCCATCACCCAGCGCTGGCCGGCACGCAAGAGCCACGAAGCGGCGCAGTTCGCCTTCCCCAGCAATGGCTGAGTGAGCTGATGCTCTGAACGAAAAGGCCGATCACTTGATCGGCCTTTTTGTTGTCAGGCGGCGCGTTGCTCGTTGCAAGCAGCGCTCAGCTGGAGACGCCATTCACTGCGCCTGATCGATGGCCTCCTGCAGACGCTGGGTGTTCGCCGCATTGGCCTGGTCGATCTGCTGCTTGAGCTGCTCCATTTGCTGCTGAGCCTGTTTGGCCTGCTCAGCCTGGAGTGTCGCCGTGGTGGCTGTCTCACCGGCGCCGCAGCCGCTCAAGATGAGTAACAGGGAAAACGTGCAGAAACGGCGCAGATGCATCATGGGGGCCTCGGGCAAGCTGGTGCGATGAACAATAGATTGGCGCATTTCTGTCGATTTGTTTGTGCCGACCGCCGCAAACCGAAAGCGCTGACTCGAGCACGCCATGCGATTCGTTGCATATCTCCAACCCCCGACCTCTGGTAAAACAGCCAGCAGTAGAAATGGAGATGCACGATGACCGAGCCATTCATGCTGGATCTACACACCTACCTCGGGCGCCTGGGTTACTCGTCGGCGCCGCCGCCGAGCCTCGACACCCTGCGCGAGCTGCAGGCGCGACACACTGCCGAATTCCCCTTCGAAACCCTGGCCAGCATGCTGCGCGTGCCGGTGGAGGTCGAACCCGCCGCGATTCAGGACAAGCTGTTACGCCAGGGCCGTGGCGGTTACTGCTTTGAACTCAACCGCCTGTACCTGCTGCTGTTGCAGGCGCTGGGCTTCGACGCGCGCGGGCTGACCGGCCGCGTAGTGATGGGTGGCCCGGAAGACGCCCTGCCGGCGCGCACCCATATGCTGGTGCTGGTGACCATCGATGGCGTGCGCTACATCAGCGACGTCGGCTTCGGCGGCATGGTGCCGACCGGCCCACTGCTACTCGATAGCGAGGCAGAGCAGGCCACACCGCATGAGCCCTATCGCCTGACGCTGGCGGGCGGCACCTACACCCTGCGCGCACTGGTCGCCGGCAGCTGGCGGGCGATGTACGTGTTCGATCTGCAGCTGGTGGCGGATATCGATTATGTGGTGGGTAACTGGTACGTGTGCACCCACCCGGATTCGCCCTTCCTTGGTCAGATGATCGCCGCCCGCACCGGGCCAGGCCTGCGCAAGACGCTGAACAATGGAAGCTTCGCCATTCACCGCCTGGGGCAGGCGAGTGAGCGGGTGCAGTTGCAGAGTGTCGATGAGGTGCTCAGGGTATTGCGTGAGGAGTTTGGGATTCGGGTGCCGGAGCATCCTGAGCTACGGCAGATCATCGAGCGGTTGATTGCGGGGGCCTGAAGGCAAGGCCGCTGGTATCGCCACGCTCTTGTAGGAGGGGCTTTAGCCGCGACCCGAAGCCACCCAAATCTGTAGGAGCGGCTTCAGCCGCGAAAATCTCGGAAGTCTTGAAGGCACGCTGAGATTACTGATGGACCGCGATCAGTTCCCCTCTCCCATTTATGGGAGAGGGGCTAGGGGAGAGGGTGCTCTTGGTTTTTGTACTCCGACGCTGCAAATTCGTTGTCTGAAATTACGGTTTCGCCCTTACGGCGACTCACTTTTTTCAAACGCCAAAAAAGTAAGCAAAAACGCTGTGCCCCACCATCCGGGTCTCGCTTCG
Source organism: Pseudomonas sp. YY-1 (assembly GCF_002843095.1). Classification (NCBI taxonomy): domain Bacteria; kingdom Pseudomonadati; phylum Pseudomonadota; class Gammaproteobacteria; order Pseudomonadales; family Pseudomonadaceae; genus Pseudomonas; species Pseudomonas sp. YY-1. The sequence goes on from NZ_PJLX01000005.1 coordinate 276,803, forward strand.
CTCGACTTCCCTCACTCCATCATTGCTCCGAGGGCCCGACCTAGGCGGCCCCCCGACGAAGGGCCATCCCTGGCCCATCGCGGCTCTCGCGGCATCCATGCCGCTCAACCCTCTACACAACGATTCCATTCGGCCTCCTGAAGGGGCGTTTGGCGGCGTCTGATCGTTCTCTGCAGGGTTACCAGAAGCCAAGCCGTAGGCCCGATGTAAGCCGCGGCATTTCCGCAGTTGATTCCATAAATCTGGCAGGCGACGCGATCCCTGATCCCGTCAGGAGGCCGAGTGGAGGTGCTGTGGAGAGGGGCGTTTGGCATGGATGCCAAACGAGGAGCGATGGGCCAGGGATGGCCCACCGTGACGACCCTCGGAGCAGCGCCGGAGCGAGGGAAGTTTCGCGAAGCGAAACCCGGATGCCGGGCGCGCTTTCTCTTTGGTTACTTTCTCTTTCGCGCGAGCAAAGAGAAAGTGACTCGCCGTAAGGGCGAAAAGCGTCGTGTCAGAATGGCGTATATCTTGTGAGGCACCTTGGTGCACAACGTTTCTCAACGCTGCTGGTATCTCAGATTACTTACTCATGAGTAAAAACTTATGGTCGTTTTCAGCTGATCCGCAAAGTCGTAAATTTCGTCCAGTGAGCCGATTGGGTGGCGCGTCTCGTTTTTCTCTTGATCAAAAATGCCGATGTATTTTTGCACTCTATTGAAGTGAAGGCGGCAGATAGGTTTTCGGTTGTTATCGTCCAGCAAAATGCCAAAGTAGCTTTGAGTGTCACGCTGTACAATCCGCTTTGAGTCTACAACCGAGCGGACGATTGCCTTGACTATGTGATAACCCTCAAGTTCTTCTAGGGTGGTTATCACCTTATCTTCTGCCGATTCACTCTGTTGTTCTGCTGGTGCCTCAGTAGGTGTTGATGCAGTAGAGGCATAACTAGGTTGGATTGCTCCACTCATTGCAGATTTCAAACGATCATTTATCTGGTCGCTCAAGAATTGAGCAACTGCTTTGCGGGTCAGTTCCGTGAATTGCTCGCGTACTTTCTGTGTAATCATGCCGTCGTAAACGCGCGATGCAAAAAATTTAACAAAATCATCTTCCGGCTTGCTGAACTGCGCGGCAATTTCCTTTTTAATCTGGCTGACATACTTGAGTTCGCCAGCAGAGTTGATGATGGATTCTACGTCGAAGGCGGATTTCGTGAGTTTTATCAGTTCTGGTACTGCGTGTTCATCTATGTCAAGCAAATCCAGCTCAAGGAAAGGCTTTTCATCCATTTTGTTAGGCGCGTCAAGGTCGGTGAAGAATTTGTATACTTGGCCGTTAGTGAGGATTGAAATGCGCGCATTGGTGACGTGAAAATAACGAAATAGTTGAGAGGCATGGTTGATGTTCAAGGGTTCGCCAATTTTCTTACATTCAACCAGAATTTGAACTTCGCCATCTTTCAATATTGCGTAGTCAATTTTTTCGCCTTTCTTCGTGCCTACGTCGCAGACGAACTCTGGAGTTACTTCTGTCGGGTCAAATACGTCATATCCCAGTACGGTGTTTATGAACGGCATTACGAACGCATTTTTTGTGGCTTCTTCTGTTTTGATGGCCGCGCCTTGTTGGCGAATTTTAGATGCGAGACTGTTCAGTTTTTCAAAGAATTCCATATCTTTCACCTTCTTGTGTTAAACCCTTGTGTTGGGCGAAACGATGTCTACCAACATTAGCTGCAAAGCTATCTCCCCGCCTTCCGATTTCGTACATACAGCGCCTCTCCCCCCGAAGCACTGCTGCCCCGCACCTGCAGTTCAAACCGTTTCGACTGCCCCTTGATCAAGTCGCTGAGCTTCTTGAAACCATATAGCCGGGCATCGAATGCTGGACGCAGTTTGCTGATGTTCGAGCCGAGGGCGCCGAGCTGAATCCAGCCGTCTTCGTCGTTGCTGTCGTCGATGACCTTGGCGATAAAGTCCACCGGTACTTTCTGTGCTTTCGGCTTGGCGGGCACTTTGGCCGGTTCGGCGGATGTGGTCTCGCCTGCGACGGCTTTGGTCTTGTCGTCATTGCTGAGCGGTTCTTCCGCTGCCTTGGCTGCGTCGGCACGAAGGATTTCGGTATAGATGAACTTGTCGCAGGCAGAGACGAAGGGGGAAGGTGTTTTCTCCTCGCCGAATCCATAGACAGTCAGCCCCTCCTCACGAAGACGTGCTGCCAGCCGCGTGAAGTCGCTGTCGCTGGAAACCAGGCAAAAGCCTTCAAAGCGTCGTGTATAGAGCAGGTCCATCGCGTCGATAATCAGCGAGCTGTCGGTGGCGTTCTTGCCCTTGGTGTAAGCGAATTGCTGGATCGGCTGGATGGAGTGGTCGAGCAGCACTTTCTTCCAACTGCCGAGGTTGGGCTGCGTCCAGTCGCCATAGATGCGTTTGACGCTGGCGACGCCGTACTTGGCTATTTCTTCGAAAAGGCCTTCGACGATAGCGGCGGGGGCGTTGTCCGCGTCGATCAAAACAGCGAAGTGCTTTTGCTGGCGGGCGGTGTTGGGTTTGCTGGCCATGGTGCGTCCTTGCTGGGCGATGGATCGACATTACTGCGAATAATGGCGTTGCGCCATAGTCCATCAGTCGATCCATTGACCTGGCTCACTCACCGGCCTGGGTGAGTGAGCCGTGGTGCAATCAGGCCAGTGCAGTGCGCTGCCTGCCTTCCACTCGGCGTTTCAACGCCGCACCTTCGACGATCTCCAGCCCGCCGCCCTGGGCGCGGGCGGAGCGGCCCCAGTCTTCCAGCAGTTCCATGCAGGCATGATCGATATAGCTGACCCGTGCCAGGCTCAGGTGCAGGCGTGTGCCCGGTTCGACGCTGGCCAGCAGCTTGGCCAGTTGTGGCACGCGCAGGAAGGTGGCGGCGCCGCTCATGCGCAGTTCGGCGCTGTTCGGGCCGGTGGGCACCAGCTTCGCGCGCAGGCGCGAGGCGCTCCACACCAGTTTCAGTAAGGTCAGGCCAAAGCCCACCAGCACGCCGGTCAGCAGGTCGGTGAAGACGATGCACAGCGCCGTGGCGATATAGATGAACACAGGGGCGCGGCCGTATTGGCCGAGGTTGCGCATGGCTTTGGGGTCGACCAGTTTGCAGCCGGTGTACACCAGCACCGCGCCGAGGCTGGCCACCGGGATGCTCTGCAGTACGACAGGCAGCAGAGCGCCAGGGCCAGTAGCCAGGCGCCGTGGAGGATGGTCGAGGCGCGACCGCGAGCACCGGCCTGGACGTTGGCCGAGCTGCGTACGATCACCCCGGTCATCGGCAGGGCGCCGACCGCACCGCAAAGAATGTTGCCGATGCCCTGGGCGGACAGTTCGCGGTTGAAGCGCGCACGCGGGACATCATGCATGCGGTCGACAGCGGCGGCAGACAGCAGCGTCTCGGCGCTGGCGATAAAGGCCAGCGCCAGTGCCGCGATCAACAGTTGCGGATCGGCCAGGCTGGCCAAGCCCTGCGGGGTAATCCAGTCGATGGCATCGCCGAGGTTGGCTGGCAGCTCCACGTGCTTGACCGGTAACGCGAGCCACAGGCTGGTCAGGGTGGCGAGCGTCACCCCGACCAGCGCGCCAGGCAGAAAGCGCAGCGGCGCTGGGCGATAACGCTCCCACAGCCAGATGCTGGCGATGGTGCCGAGGCCTACTGCACCGGCGATCATGGCGTTGCTGCCGAGCAGGCTTAGTGCATCACGCACGGCAGTAGGGAAGGCCAGCAGGTTGTCGAGGCCGGAAGCCTTGGGCGCAGCGTCGATCATCACGTGCACCTGCGACAGCACGATAAGGATGCCGATGCCGGCGAGCATGCCGTAGACCACAGCTGGCGCGGTGACGCGAAACCAGCTCCCCAGGCGCAAGGTGCCAGCGACCAGCTGAATCAGGCCGGCGAGCAGCAACACCGGACCGAGTGCGGCCATGCCGTGGGTGCGCACCAGTTCGAACACCAGCACGGCCAGTCCTGCCGCTGGGCCGCTGACCTGCAGCGGCGCGCCAGCGATGAAGCCGACTACCAGACCGCCGATGATGCCGGTGATCAGGCCCTTGGCCGGCGGCATGCCGGAGGCGATGGCGATGCCCATGCACAGCGGCAGGGCGACGAGAAAGACCACCACGGACGCCAGCGCGTCCCGTGGCAGTGTGCGAAATACATTCATGGGTTTGTCTCTCCTTGCTCAACGCGTGGGCAAAAGCAGCCCGTGCCCTCGCCATCAGTCGGCGCAGGCTCAGGGAAATGGGTGGATCAGGCGCTGGCGTAGCGCGGTTGCGGGGTGGCGCAGGGCTGCTCGTCGCCATCAAGTGCAAGGAAGTTGCCCGAAGCGGCGTCGTAGGCGCGGATGCCGCCACTGTCTATGTCGTAGACCCAGCCATGGATGTGCAGTTGGCCGCTGGCCAGACGGGCGGCGACGGAAGGGTGAGTGCGCAGGTGGTCGAGCTGGGCCACCACGTTCTCCTCGGTCAGCACGCCGAGGGTTTCATGGGCGCTGCCACAATTGCAGTTGTCCGCCACCACGCTGCGCGCCACCTCGGCATGGCGCAGCCAGGCGCGTACCGTGGGCATGCCGTCAAGGCTGGCCGGGTTGAGCACGGCCTTCATCGCACCGCAGTCGGAATGGCCGCAGACGATGATGTGTTGCACGCCGAGCGCCAGCACGGCGTACTCGATGGCCGTGGAAACGCCACCGTTCATCTGCCCGTAGGGAGGCACCACGTTACCCACGTTGCGGGTGACGAACAGGGTGCCGGGGTCGCTCTGGGTGATCAGCTCCGGCACGATGCGCGAGTCTGCGCAGGTGATGAACATCGCGCTGGGTGACTGCGCCGAGGCCAGACGCTTGAACAGCGCCTGCTGCTGCGGGTAGACCTCCTGGCGAAAACGGCGAAAGCCCTGCACCAACTGGTGCAGGGCGGCCTGGGCTTGGTCCTTGGCAACGGGGCGCAGGGTCTTGCCGGTTCGGGAAGCGGTTGAGTTCATCGTTGCATCTCCTGTGATGTCCGTCGGTGACGTTCTCGACTGCCAGCCAAACGCCCGTGACCGGCTGGTCACTTCCGGGGCAACGATAAAGATTCTTACTTAATCAAAACTGAACGAGAGGCTCTAAAACGCCACTATTGGCCAGTTGCCCGATGCGCTGCGAGAACCACTGCTCGCCTTCATGGCCGCCTGCTTGTCAGGCAGCGCGGTGCTAAGCATCATGCCGACTCGTTTCATCGCCAGGGAAGGTTATCCATGCGCATGCCCGTGTTGCTCGCTCTGTGCCTGTCGCCGCTCGTTGCGGCCGCAGAAGGTACGCTCACTGCTACCGTCGTTCACGCCGATTTCTCACAGGCACCGGAGGTGCGTCTGCTGGTGCGCGTGCTGGACGAGGCTTTCGGTACCGATCAGGAGTCCATCGTCAGTAAATGTCCGGTGGCCAAAGAGCCGGGAGAACGCCTGGCGCCGAACAGTTGTTTCGAGGTGAGCATCGACGAGGACAGCGGTCCTCAGCAGCCGATCTACCAGACGTTGCTGGCCAAACCGGAACGTGCCAGTGACCCGATCTATCTGGAGCTGGTCTATCGCACCCAGCTGCAGCCGCATCAAGACGACTTTTACAGCCGGCCCACGGCACGTTTGCGGGTCGAGACCAATGGCTTCTACAACTGGAACGCCGAGATGCCTCTGGCGTTGCCGCAGAACGTGATGGCGCTGGGCGGGATCAGTGCGTTGGTGTTGGGTGATGCCGATGCGCTGCTCAATGCGGCCTACCGCGAGCGCCAGAGGCAGCTATCGGACGAGGCGGGTACGGCACTGCGCCAGGCGCAGCGTAACTGGATCGCGATGCGTGATGCCGAATGCAAACCCTATGGCGAGGACCAGCCCTATTCGGTGTTCGGCGAATTCAGCTACGACTGCATGGTGCGCCTGACGCTCGACCGCGCCCGCCAACTGGCCGTGGTGCGTGGTGATCAGAGTTGATCAGTGCTCGCCCTTCATCGCGCCGCTGAGGCCGAACATCAGCACCAGCAGGTTGGCGTCCGGGTTGGCTGCGGGCTGTACCTGCTTGCGCAAAGGCGCGGTTGGACAGGGTTCCACAGCGGTGCAGGCTTGCGCTTCCAGTACGCGTGGGCCGGGCTCCTGCCAGGCTGCGGCGGCGATTGCCGTTACGCTGAGTGCGAGGCCAAGGAACAAACCTCGTGCTATTTCTAATTTCATTTTGCTAACCCCTTGAAAGCGCTGCCAAACGCTGTTCGCTAAACCTAGATCACCCATTGCCTTGTCGTCGTCTCATGCGACGAACGGTCTTAGCGTGTAGCTGGCATCAGCCGGGGCTGTGCTGGGACTCGGGCCTGGTCGGTTGGTTCAACAATGGTGCAGGTAACGTCTTAACGTAACCTTAGGTGCCGGTCACGGCGCCCTGTAACAGCCAGCCTTGGCAGTTGCAGTTGCCTGCAGACTTTCTCGTTACCTGGCGAAAAGGTGCGAGGTAGAGCCACTTCCTGGTGGGGGTAATGCGGATGGAGCGAGGTATTGCGGATAAAGCACTGCCGGCACTGGGCCGGCAGTCGTTTACTCAGGCAATAGCTGTGCCGAGACCTTTGGCGCCATCGGCGAATATCTGGCGATAGCCCTGCAGCACTTGTTGCCAGTCGGCATCGGACCAGGAGCTATGGCGTCGTAGCTGCGGCAGGTCATGCTGAGCGGCCTGCACGCGGGTCAGGCGGCGACGGCTTTTTTCCAGATCGAGCAGGGCCACCTGCGGCGTTTCGCCGTCGATGCGCACGAAGATGTGTTTGGCGTACAGACAACCGTGCTGCCAGCGTCCCAGGTGCATGCGTGCCAGAGTCGCACCAACCAGTTGCAGCAACTGGGCATGCACTGCCTCGCCGCACGTTTCACGGCCGCCCTGGGCATACCAGAGCTCGATGTTCTCGAAGCCTTCCAATGCCTCGGTTACCAGCAGGCCGCGCCAGCCTTGCTGCTGGTCATAATCGATACCGCAATAGATCATCCGCGGCACCATCACGCCCAGAGAGGGCAGGGCCTGCAGGGCTTTGCGTTCGCGCAGGACTGTGGGGCGCCCCTGCGGGTGCAGCAGGCTGCGGTAGATATGGCCGATCTGTTTCTTGGCGTAGAGCACGCCGGTTTCATCCAGCAGACGCTGCACACCACTTTCGCCGCCGCGACGAACGTTGGGCTCTTCGACCCAATCACCTTGCTGTTGCCACCAGTGTTGGAATGCCTGCTGGGGAATTTCGCTCGTGCTGCAAAGGGCCATGTTTTTCTTCTTCTATTGGAGGTTTGCGCAGTGCTCGTCTCGTGAACGCGTACTACGTTGTTCAGGCTTGTAACAAAACATAAGCAAACAACGTTCCCGAGTCCACAGGAAATGTCTGTGAACTTCCGATCGGTCTGACTGCTTCGCGGGCAATAAAAAACCCCGCGACGGGCGCGGGGTTTCTTGTGCTGCGTGGGAGCCGGTCGGCTTACATCATGCCGCCCATGCCACCCATACCGCCCATGCCACCCATATCAGGCATGGCTGGAGCCTTGTCGTCAGCCGCTTCGGCAACCATGGCCTCGGTGGTGATCATCAGGCCGCCGATGGAAGCAGCAGCTTGCAGCGCCGAGCGGGTCACCTTGGCCGGATCGAGAATACCCATCTCGATCATGTCGCCGTAGGTGTCGGTCGCGGCGTTGAAGCCGAAGTTGCCCGAACCCTGCTTGACCTTGTCGACCACTACGCTCGGCTCGCCGCCGGCGTTGGCAACGATCTGACGCAGCGGCGCTTCGACAGCGCGACGCAGCAGAGCGATACCGACGTTCTGGTCTTCGTTGTCGCCTTTCAGGCCGTCGATGGCCTGCAGGGCACGTACCAGGGCTACACCGCCGCCAGGTACCACGCCTTCTTCGACGGCTGCGCGGGTAGCGTGCAGGGCGTCTTCAACGCGGGCTTTCTTCTCTTTCATCTCGACTTCGGTGGCAGCGCCAACCTTGATCACGGCAACACCGCCAGCCAGCTTGGCCAGACGCTCTTGCAGCTTCTCTTTGTCGTAGTCGGAAGAGGTTTCTTCGACCTGCTTGCGGATCTGTGCAACGCGGGCTTCGATGTCGACCTGGGCACCAGCACCATCGATGATGGTGGTGTTGTCCTTGTTCAGCACGACGCGCTTGGCGTTACCCAGGTGCTCCAGAGTGGCGCTTTCCAGGGACAGGCCAACTTCTTCGGAGATGACGGTACCGCCGGTCAGGATGGCGATGTCCTGCAGCATGGCCTTGCGGCGGTCGCCGAAGCCCGGAGCCTTGACGGCAGCGACTTTGACGATGCCACGCATGTTGTTGACGACCAGGGTAGCCAGCGCTTCGCCTTCGACGTCTTCAGCCACGATCAGCAGCGGACGGCCAGCCTTGGCAACGGCTTCCAGAACCGGCAGCAGTTCGCGGATGTTGGAGATCTTCTTGTCGACCAGCAGCAGCAGCGGGCCTTCGAGCTCGGCAACCATGGTGTCCGGCTTGTTGATGAAGTACGGAGACAGGTAGCCGCGGTCGAACTGCATGCCTTCTACGACGGACAGTTCGTTTTCCAGGCCCGAGCCTTCTTCAACGGTGATGACGCCTTCTTTACCGACCTTGTCCATGGCTTCGGCGATGATGTCACCGATGGAGCTGTCGGAGTTGGCGGAGATGGTGCCTACTTGGGCGATGGCCTTGGAGTCGGCGCATGGCTTGGCCAGGTCTTTCAGCTGAGCAACGATGGCGGTGGTCGCCTTGTCGATGCCGCGCTTCAGGTCCATCGGGTTCATGCCGGCAGCGACGGACTTCAGGCCTTCGTTGACGATGGCTTGAGCCAGTACGGTAGCGGTGGTGGTGCCGTCACCGGCAGCGTCGTTGGCCTTGGAGGCAACGTCTTTGACCAGTTGGGCGCCCATGTTTTCGAAGGCGTCTTTCAGTTCGATTTCCTTGGCAACCGACACACCGTCTTTGGTGATGGTCGGGGCACCGAAGGATTTGGCCAGCACCACGTTACGGCCTTTCGGGCCGAGGGTAGCTTTGACAGCGTCGGCCAGTACGTTGACGCCAACGAGCATTTTCTTACGGGCGGAATCGCCAAACTTGACTTCTTTAGCAGCCATGTTGATCAGTCCTCAAATTCTTGAAGGTTAAACGGAGATTCGTGGGAATCAGGCTTCGACGACAGCGAGGATTTCGTTCTCGCCCATTACCAGCAGGTCTTCGCCGTCGACTTTGACGGTGTTGCTGCCGGAGTACGGGCCGAATACCACCTTGTCACCGACCTTGACGGCCAGCGGACGGACTTCGCCGTTATCCAGAACCTTACCGGTACCGACGGCAACGACTTCACCCTGGTTCGGCTTCTCGGCGGCCGAGCCCGGCAGCACGATGCCGCCTGCGGTTTTGGTCTCTTCTTCGCTGCGACGGATCACGACGCGGTCATGCAGAGGACGAAGCTTCATTGTCGATCTCTCCTAACAATTGAATGGCCAACTTGCCGACTCTTGATTGGTCGGCGGGTTTGTAAAATCCGGCGAGGCCGGGCGCGGCACGCTGGGCGCACCGCGAAAGTCGGACTGCCTCAGGGGCAGGCACCTTGCGGTGACTGCTACATGTGGGCGGGCAAGGGCATTTCAAGGGGCGGGGATGAAATTTTTTGTGCTGCTGAGAGGGGCGAACATGTGTAGGAGCCGGCTTGCCGGCGATCAGCCAGAGAGGAATCGCCGGCAAGCCGGCTCCTGCAGAACTGTAGGGATCAGTCGCGGCGCTCGTACTCGCCTTCGAGCACGTTGGGGTTGGTCTTGCCGGTGCGGGCGGCCTGGTCATCGAAGAAGGCGCGCTGACGCAGGGCCTGCTCCTCGGCACGGCGGCGAATCTTGCCAACCAAAAGGCGACGGGTGAACGGAATCAGGCAGAGCACGCCGAAGATGTCGCTGATGAAACCCGGCAACAGCAGCAGGCCACCGCCGACGGCGATCAACAGGCCTTCGAGCATTTCCTGCTCGGGCAGCTCGCCACGCGAGAGTTTTTCACGGGCGCGCCAGGCAGTGGCCACCCCGGCGACTCGCAGCAGCACGCTGCCGAGAATCGCGGTGCCGATGATCAGCAGCAGGGTGGGCAGCACGCCAATCGCGCTGCCGACCTTGATCAGCAGGGCCAGCTCGATGATCGGGAACAGCAGGAAGAGAAACAAAAAGGCGCGCATTTCAGTGGGTCCTTGGCGGAAGTGGGCTTCCAGTAGGAGTTAAGTATGGGGTGATGGCCTGAATTCAAGCTGAAGGCGCACCACTGGTCGGCCAGCTCTCGGCGCGAGCCAGCATCACCAGGGCTTCGCGTACCTGCCCCGGGTTGTTGCAGGATGTTGGAAAGGCCAGCCAGTAGAGGCTCTGGCCGATGCGCAGGTGGAAGCCTTCGGTGTCGACGCCGGCCATTTGCGCCGGTTCGTGTTGCGGCAGGCCGGCCAGTTCGACGTAATGTGCAATGGCCTTGGCATGGTCTTCGTTCATGTGCTCGACCATGCTCGTTTCGCTGCCGTCCGTCGCAAAGGGGTTGGCCAGGTTTACCTGGTCGAGCCAGTGAATGGCCCCGAATCCGCCGATGAAGCGCCAGCGCACCGGCTCCAGTCGCCAGAAATCGAAATCATGCGCCCGGTGGTAGTCGCGCGATTGGGGGAAAAAGCGGTAATAACGCTGTGCGGCCGCTTCGATTTCGTTCTCGTCATGCAACTGTCGTGCTTCGGCGAGCAAAGTGAGGCGGCCGACCGCCTGTACATCCTCTGCGCCACGTTCGCCGACCAATAGCGAACATTTGGCGTCCTGCCCGAGGTTATGGGTGTGCTGGGCGATACGGCTGATCAGGATCAGCGGCCGGCCCTCGGCGTCCAGGCAGTAGGGCACCACCGATCCAAAAGGGAAACCCGGCATGGCCTTGGAGTGGGTGCTGAGCACGCCACGGTATTCCTTGAGCAGCAATTCTCGTGCATGCTTGCCGGCTTTCACGCTCACCTTATGACTCCTCGCAAAGAATCCGTCAGAAACGGACAGACGCCCTAGCATAGCGGTTAGCGGGCATCAGCGGGGTCGGTAAATGCTGCACCTTGAGGGGATAAAGCGATGCAACTGAAAGACAAAGTCATCATCATCACTGGCGGTTGCCAGGGACTGGGCCGCGCCATGGGTGAGTACCTGGCGGCCAAGGGCGCCAAGCTGGCGCTGGTCGATCTGAATCAGGAAAAGCTCGACGAAGCCGTGGCTGCCTGCAAGGCTGCCGGTGGCGATGCCCGCAGCTACCTGTGCAACGTTGCCGATGAAGAGCAGGTGACCCATATGGTCGCCCAGGTGGCCGACGACTTCGGCGCCATCAACGGCCTGGTCAACAACGCCGGCATCCTGCGTGATGGCCTGACCATCCGCGTGAAAGATGGCGAGATGACCAAGATGAGCCTGGCGCAGTGGCAGGCGGTGATCGATGTCAACCTGACCGGCGTGTTCCTCTGCACTCGCGAAGTAGCGGCGAAGATGATCGAGCTGAAGAACGAGGGTGCGATCGTCAACATCTCCTCCATTTCCCGCGCGGGCAACATGGGCCAGGCCAACTACTCCGCTGCCAAGGCGGGTGTCGCTGCCGACACCGTGGTCTGGGCCAAGGAGCTGGCGCGTTATGGCATTCGCGTCGCAGGCGTGGCGCCGGGCTTCATCGAGACCGAGATGACCGGCAGCATGAAGCCGGAAGCCCTGGAGAAGATGACCTCGGGTATTCCGCTCAAGCGCATGGGCAAGCCGGCCGAGATCGCGCATTCGGTGGCCTACATTCTGGAAAACGACTACTACACCGGCCGTATTCTGGAGCTGGACGGCGGCCTGCGTCTGTAATCCGCCAGGCCTGAACGAAAAACGCCCCGACTGGTTCGGGGCGTTTTTGTTTCTGGTAGCTGGTGCGCACGGCCTAGGCGGCCCCGCGACACCCTACGGGCATGATGCGCGCGACTTTCCGTAGGGTGCGCCGTGCGCACCGATGGTCTTAATGCGTACGAGCGACGGCGAAACGGCTCAATTCGATCAGTGCATCGCGATATTCGCCGGCCGGCAGCACTTCCAGGCAGGCAATGGCGCGTTCGGCGTAGTCGCGAGCGAGCTGTGCGGTGTACTCCAGAGCACCGGCAGCATCCACGGCGGCGCGGATGCTTTCCAGGTCTTCGATGCCGCCTTTCTGAATCGCGCGGCGTACCAGAGCAGCCTGCTCTTCGGTGCCTTCGCGCATGGTGTAGATCAGTGGCAGGGTCGGCTTACCCTCGGCGAGATCGTCACCGACGTTCTTGCCCAGTTCGGCTGCATCGCCCTTGTAGTCGAGCAGGTCGTCGACCAACTGGAAGGCGATACCCAGATGGTCGCCGAAGGTACGCAGGGCTTCGCGCTGTGCCTCGTTGGCTTCGGCCAGGGCGGCGGCGGCGTGAGTCGAGGCCTCGAACAGCATCGCGGTCTTGCCGCGAATGACTTCCATATAGGTCTCTTCGGTGGTGCTGGCGTCGCGCACCTTGGACAGCTGCAGCACTTCGCCTTCGGCGATCACGCGGGTGGCGTGGGAGAGAATCTTCATCACGGGCATGGAGCCGAGCTCGACCATCATTTCGAACGAGCGTGAATAAAGGAAGTCGCCCACCAGTACGCTTGGTGCGTTGCCCCATTGGGCGTTGGCGGTGCTGCGGCCGCGGCGCATGTCGGACATGTCGACCACGTCGTCATGCAGCAGGGTGGCGGTGTGCAGGAATTCGATGGTGGCGGCCAGCAGGCGCAGATCGTCGGCCTGGTAACCCAGGGCGCGACCGCTGAGCAGCACCAGCAATGGGCGCAGGCGCTTGCCGCCAGCGGAGATGATATAGTCGCCGATCTTCTCCACCAGCGGCACGCGGGAAACCACCTGTTGGCGAATGATGCCATCGACGGCGGTGAAATCGTCCGCTACCACGCGGTAGAAAGCCTGGGGTTGCATCGGCGACTGGTGCTCCTTTGAGGTTGCGCGGCATGCTAGGTGGCGGGGTAGGGGCTGTCAAGGTAAGCACGGGCGCCCCTTGCGAAGCGTTCGGCGCTTGCGTACAATCGCGCACCCTGAACTTTCCCCCTGGGTATTTCCCTGCCTTACGCAATTGCAAGGGTGTCACTTCCGGCCCCTAGCAGCCATGCCAGCCAATAACGACTTTTCTAAAGCGCTGGGTGAGCAGGATCAACGGAGATTTACCATGTACGCAGTAATTGTTACTGGTGGCAAGCAATACAAAGTCACCGAAGGCGAATTCCTCAAGATCGAGAAACTCGAAGTCGCCACCGGCGAAGCCGTGACTTTCGATCGCGTTCTGCTGATCGGCAATGGCGACGACGTTCAGATCGGCGCTCCGGTCGTAGACGGCGCTAAAGTGGTTGCCGAAGTCGTGTCGCAAGGCCGTCACGATAAAGTGCGCATCATCAAGTTCCGCCGTCGTAAGCACCACATGAAGCGTCAGGGCCACCGTCAGTGGTTCACTGAGATCAAAATCACCGGTATCCAGGCCTGATTCGTCGGCCCCGATCCTTTATAGGAGTATTGACTCATGGCACACAAAAAAGCTGGCGGTTCTACCCGTAACGGCCGCGATTCCGAAAGTAAACGCCTTGGCGTGAAAATGTATGGTGGTCAGGTCATCAAGGCCGGCAACATCATCGTTCGTCAGCGCGGCACCGAGTTCCATGCCGGTTTCGGCGTGGGCATGGGCAAAGACCACACCCTCTTCGCTAAAGTCGAAGGCGTGGTCAAGTTCGAAGTGAAGGGCGCTTTCGGCCGTCGCTACGTGAGCGTCGTTCAGGCCTAATCGCCTACGCGCTGGAAAAGCCCTGTCCGTAGGACGGGGCTTTTTTGTTTCTGTATCCTTGGGTTCTTGCCCGATCACCCATAACGCCACGCTGTTTGCGTGGGGTCATCCGGCAAGGGCCTTTACGTTGTTCTGTTGACCCGCAGCGCTTGCGGGAGGCGTATTCATGAAATTTGTCGACGAAGTTTCGATTTTTGTAAAAGCCGGTGACGGCGGTAACGGCATGATGGCCTTCCGTCGCGAGAAATTCATCGAGAAGGGCGGCCCCAACGGCGGCGATGGTGGCGACGGCGGCTCGGTATTCCTCGAGGCCGATGCCAACCTCAACACCCTGATCGATTACCGCTATACGCGCAAATTCAATGCGCAGAATGGCGAGAAGGGCGGCAGCACCGATTGCACCGGGGCCAAGGGCGAGGATCTGATTCTGCCGGTGCCGGTCGGCACCACGGTGATCGACGTGGCCACCCAGGAAGTGATTGGTGATCTGGTCAAAGCCGGTCAACGCTTGATGGTTGCCCAAGGCGGCTGGCACGGCCTGGGCAACACCCGCTTCAAGTCCAGCACCAACCGTGCGCCGCGCCAGACCACGCCAGGCAAGCCGGGCGAGTCGCGTGATCTCAAGCTGGAGCTGAAAGTGCTGGCCGATGTCGGCCTGCTCGGCCTGCCTAATGCCGGCAAGAGCACCTTCATTCGCGCGGTTTCCGCCGCCAAGCCGAAGGTCGCTGACTACCCCTTCACCACCCTGGTGCCGAACCTGGGTGTGGTCAGTGTCGACCGCTTCAAGAGCTTCGTCGTCGCCGACATTCCGGGGCTGATCGAAGGCGCCTCCGACGGTGCTGGCCTGGGTATTCGCTTCCTCAAGCACTTGGCGCGTACCCGCCTGTTGCTGCACCTGGTGGACATGGCGCCGCTGGACGAGAGCGATCCGGCCGAGGCTGCGCAGGTGATCATCGACGAGCTGGGTCGCTTCAGCCCGGCGCTGGCCGAGCGTGATCGCTGGCTGGTGCTGAACAAGATGGACCAGGTGCCCGAAGACGAGCGCGAGGCGCGCAAGGCCGATATCGTTGCCCGCCTGAACTGGCAGGGTCCGGTTTATGTGGTCTCGGCCATCAGCCGCGACGGCACCGAGCGCATCAGCCGCGACATCATGCATTACCTGGAAGTGCGTGCCGAGCGCATCGCTGAAGACCCGGTATTCGCCGAAGAGCTGGCCGAGCTGGATCAGCGCATCGAAGACGAGGCGCGTGCCCGTCTGCAGGCGCTGGACGATCAGCGCGCGCTGCGTAAATCCGGTGTGCGCAGTGTCGACGATATCGACGAGGACGATGACTTCCTCGACGAAGAAGACGACGATGGCCCGGAAATCATTTACGTCCGGGATTAAGCAAGTTTCCAACGCCGCTTAATTGCGGCGTTTTTGTAGGTGGGGTGGACCCCATCATTTTCTGGCTAAGGTTGGAAGATCATGCGTGACAAGGTGACCGGCGCGCGGCGCTGGGTGGTGAAGATCGGCAGTGCGCTGCTGACCGCTGACGGGCGTGGCCTGGATCGTGCGGCCATGGCAGTGTGGGTCAAGCAGATGGTCGCGCTGCGTGAGCAGGGCGTGGAACTGGTGCTGGTGTCCTCCGGCGCTGTGGCGGCCGGTATGAGCCGCCTGGGCTGGACCAGTCGACCTAGTGCGATGCACGAGCTGCAGGCTGCCGCCGCGATCGGTCAAATGGTGCTGGTGCAGGCCTGGGAATCCAGTTTTGCCGAGCACGGCCGCCGTACTGCACAGATTCTCCTGACACACGATGATCTGTCCGACCGCAAACGCTACCTGAACGCGCGCAGCACCTTGCGCACGCTGGTCGATCTCGACGTGGTGCCGGTGATCAACGAGAACGACACGGTGGTCACTGACGAGATTCGCTTTGGCGACAACGACACTTTGGCCGCCTTGGTGGCCAACCTGGTCGAAGCCGATCTGCTGGTTATCCTCACCGATCGCGACGGTATGTTTGATGCCGACCCGCGTCACAATCCCGATGCCAAGCTGATTCACGAGGCCCGTGCGGATGACCCGGCGCTGGATGCAGTGGCCGGTGGTGTCGGTGGCGCACTGGGTCGTGGTGGCATGCAGACCAAGCTGCGTGCATCGCGTCTGGCTGCGCGCTCCGGCGCGCATACCGTTATCGTCGGCGGCGCCATCGAGCAGGTGCTGGCCCGCCTCAAAGGCGGCGAGCGCCTGGGTACGTTGTTGGCCCCCGAGCGTGGCCTGCTGGCAGCGCGCAAGCAGTGGCTGGCTGGCCACCTGCAAACGCGCGGTACCCTGGTGCTGGATGCTGGGGCGGTGAAGGCGTTGAGCCAGGATCGCAAGAGCCTGCTGCCGGTGGGCGTGAAGGCGGTGCAGGGCAGTTTCCGCCGCGGCGAGATGGTGGTCTGCGTATCGCCTGACGGCCGCGAGATTGCCCGTGGCCTGGTCAACTACAGTGCGCTGGAGGCGCAGAAGATCATCGGTCAGCCGTCCGATGCCATCGAGAAGCTGCTGGGCTATGTCGATGAGCCGGAGTTGGTGCACCGGGATAATCTCATCCTGGTTTGAACGCGAAAGGAGAGGGCGATGAACCTGTTCAAGGGATGTGTGCTGAGCCTGCTGGTGCTACCCGGTCTGGCACTGGCCGAAACCATCGGTGAGGTATCGACGGTATTCAAATGGGTAGGGCCGAACGACAAGATCGTCGTCGAAGCTTTCGATGACCCCAAGGTCGACGGTGTGACCTGCTACTTGTCGCGCGCCAAGACAGGCGGCGTGAAGGGTGGCTTGGGTCTGGCCGAGGATCGTGCAGAGGCCTCCATCGCCTGCCGCCAGGTCGGCCCCATTGCCTTCAAGGGCAAGCTCAAGGACGGCGAAGAGGTGTTCAAGGAGCGCACCTCGCTGGTGTTCAAGACCATGCAGGTGGTGCGTTTCTTCGACGCCAAGCGCAACACGCTGGTATATCTGGTCTACAGCGACCGGGTGATCGAGGGCAGCCCGCAGAATGCGGTGACGGCCATTCCGATCCTGCCCTGGGGTCAGCAGTAACCTGAGCAACGCCCATAAAAAACCGCCCCGGAGGGCGGTTTTTTTGTGCGTGACGATCAGGCGCTGGGTGTATCGAGCTGCAGGCGCTGGTTCGATTGCGTCTGTACCTGGCGATAGCGCTCGGCGTCGTGGGACAGAACCTCGGCCATGGCCGGGAAGATCTCATCCAGCTTGGTGCGCCAGCCTTCGCTCTTGGCTTGCTCGGGGAAGCAGCGACGGATCAGGTCGAGCATGATCGACACGGTCACCGAAGCGCCCGGCGAGGCGCCGAGCAGGGCAGCGATGGTGCCATCTGCAGCGGCCACCAGTTCGGTGCCGAACTGCAGGATGCCGCCGTTCTTGCTGTCTTTCTTGATGATCTGCACGCGTTGGCCGGCCACTTCCAGGCGCCAGTCCTCGGCCTTGGCTTCCGGGTAAAAGCCGCGCAGGGTGTTCAGACGCTGCTCTTCGGACTGCATCACTTCCTTGATCAGGTAACGGGTCAGATCCAGGTTGTCGCGCGCCACCGCCAGCATCGGGCCGAGGTTGTTGGGGCGTACCGACAGCGGCAGGTCGAGGAATGAACCGTACTTGAGGAACTTGGTGGTGAAGCCGGCGTAAGGGCCGAACAGCAGGGATTTCTTGCCGTCCACTACGCGAGTGTCGAGGTGCGGCACGGACATCGGCGGTGAGCCGACGGCAGCCTGGCTGTAGACCTTGGCCTGGTGCTGCTTGACGATCTCAGGGTTGTCGCAACGCAGCCACTGACCACTCACCGGGAAGCCGCCAAAGCCTTTGCCTTCGGGGATGCCGGACAGTTGCAGCAGTGGCAGTGCGCCGCCGCCAGCTCCAAGGAAGACGAACTTGCTCTTGAGCTTGCGCGTGGCGCCGGAGCGGGTGTCCTTGATGTCCACCAGCCAGCCGTCACCGTCGCGTTTGAGGTCGGTGACCTTCTGGTTGCAGGTGACCTTGGCGTGGGGTTGGGTGGTCAGGTAGGCGAGCATCTGTTCGGTGACCGCGCCGAAGTTGACATCGGTACCGGCTTGCACGCGGGTCATCGCCAGCGGCTCGCCACTGTCGCGGCCCGGGATCAGCAGCGGCGCCCACTCGGCGATGGTGGCACGATCTTCGGTGTACTCCATCTCGGTGAAGGCGTGGTGCTGGCGCAGTGCCTCGAAACGCTTCTTGAGGAAGGCGATACCGCTGTTGCCGCGCACAAAACTCATGTGCGGGACTGGGTTGATGAAGGTCTTCGGCGAGTTGATCGCGCCTTTTTCGATCAGGTAGGCCCAGAACTGTTTGGACTCCTCGAATTGGGCGTTGATGTTCACCGACTTCTTGATGTCGATGCTGCCGTCAGCGCCTTCCGGGGTGTAGTTCAGCTCGCACAGGGCCGCGTGACCGGTGCCGGCGTTGTTCCAGGGGTTGGAGCTTTCCACTGCGCCGGACTCGCGCAGCTCCACCACTTCCAGGGTGATGCCGGGGTTGAGTTCCTTGAGCAGTACGCCCAGGGTCGCGCTCATGATGCCGGCACCAACCAGCACCACATCTACGCTTTGGGAATCGTTGTGCGCCATTAACCTCTCTCCAAGAAAAACTGCACCAGATGGACGGCCGTTCGGCCTTTCAGGGCGATACCGGCAGACTCAGGCGTGATGCCCTGTCGTTCGGCGGGGAGGGTCAAGGCTGGGATTTGCGGACGCAAAACTGTTCATCTGTTCGCCACACTCTTGTGAAGTTTGTAAAAACCGTCTTTTTCACGCTCTTTTGGAGCGGTGAACCTCAAAAGCTCGACTGCCTCGGCGCGCTTTTGCCCGTGCAAATCATGCAATGCATGGCTGCATAACTGCTCTGCATATGGGCTGAAAGCGGCTGGCCGGAAGCGGCAGCTCGAAGTGGGCGACTCTCTGGGGCGGGGCGATGACGTTGCATCGGCGAGGTCGTTCGGCCCGATCAGGAGACGTCCTTATAATCGGGGCGTGATTATAACGGTGAATGAGGGGAAATTGAGCCCCTGCGTGACTTTTATTCTTTCACCGGTCAGGCCGCCAACGGGCGGGCTGCTGATGCGTGTGTGGCGACCGGGGTGAGTCGGGCACCGGCGGGCAGTGGGGCGCCCAGCCAGGAGATGCTCGGTTCGCGAATTTCCACCCACCCCGCCTGGATCGGGTGTTCCTGCATCTGCCGCAGCGCACAGCAAACGCCACGATCATCGATCAGGGCAAAATGGCGCATCGGACGAGCGTGGCTGAACAGGCGGCGCAACAGCATGGCGAAGGCTCCAGCGTGGTGACAGGTACTTTATGCCAGCGCGCGGTGACAGGCTGATGACAGGAACCGCAGCGATATGCCAACGGTCCTATGCAGCGCTACTGTCGGCCTCAGGCCGCGCTGGTTATACTGCCGGCCACTTTTACCTCACTCGGAGAGATGAGCATGCTGCACCGTGCGTTGATCGCCTTGCTTGCTGCCGCCAGCCTGACTCTGGCCGGTTGCGCCCTCAGCCCTCAGCAACTCACCCCACAACCCAAGCTGACCAGTTCGCTGACCCCAGTCGGCCAGGGTCAGCCGGTGGTGGTGCGCGTGGTCGACGGCCGTCCTTCGCCGGTGCTTGGCACCCGCGGCGGTCTGTATCCAGAGACCAGCTCCATCAGCGTCAACCCCGATTATGTGCTGCCCAAGCTGCAGGCTGAGGCCGAAGCGGCTGTACGTCTGCTCGGCTTCACCCCGTCGGCCAATGCTTATAACGCGCCACAGTTGACCATCACCCTGGCGGACCTCAAGTATCAGTCGCCGAAAGAGGGCATGTACGTCACCGAGGCGGATATCTCGGCCTCGATCCGTGCCGACGTGCAGGGCGGCAGCCGCCGCTATACCGGCCGTTACGGTGCCTCGCTGAACCAGCGCTTCGGCACCGCCCCCAACCAGCAGACCAACAGCAAGCTGGTGGGTGACGTGCTCAGCGACGCGCTGACTCGTGCGTTCAAGGACCCGACCATCGGCCAGGTACTGCTGCAGTAATTCGGCGCATCGTTATAAAAACGCCCCGCATTGCGGGGCGTTTTCATTTGTCCTGGGTCTTCATGCTGCTTCGGCGTAGAACTCCGGCAGGCTCATGCCGGTACGGTTGTCGATATCCGGCAGGTCGTAATGCTCATGGCCGCCAAGGGCGCAGTACACCAGCCAGTGCTGGTCCTGCACGTTGAAAGAAAGCTCGTCGACCACGGCGTCCACTTCATCCAGCGAGTCGATCAGGTAATCGCGGTCCAGCGGTTGAGAATTGAGCATGGCAGGTCCTCCAGGGACATTGAGGTTTGGCTCCAGCAACAGTCGTGACTGTTTGGTCACTCTTGGAGATACAAACCCTAGGCCAGGCATATGACAGTTTTCAGACGATTTCGGGATAGCGGGCCGCGTTCGTCGGAAACGAACCTTATAAAAGAGGTATTTCAGTACACTGCGCGACGACTTTTCGAGGGTCGAGACGCACCGCTTCTCGGCCAAAATCCCCATTCTGGTGCGGTGGCGAGGTTGCTGCACCATGCTGTTCTCGAGGTGTTGCATGTCGCTGCAGATGTTGTGGTCACTGTTCCTCGCCCATCCGGCCGGGGCAGTCAATTCGCTGGCATTGTTCTTCGCGTTGGCGGGTGCCTGGCTGTGCCTGATGACTCACTTGCGCGAGCAGCGCGGTGTGGCGCGAGTGCTGGCGCAAGGCGAGCTGGATGAAGCCGAGGTTCAGGACGAGCGTACCCTGCGGATCAACCGCTTCTTCTATCGCTTCGGTGGCATTTGCCTGGGTGCAGCCCTGGTGCTGTCCTGGTTCAGTACGCGGCTTTGACGCTTGAGCGATAAATGAAAACGGCAGCCATCGGGCTGCCGTTTTCGTTTGTGGCGATGGCTGCCTCTTACAGGGGCAGGCCTGTCTTGATCCGATACTGGTTTCGCACCGGGTTGGCGTACTGCAGGATCAGGAACGGTTTTTCCTCGTCGCTGCAGGCGGCCAGGCGCTTGTTCCACTGCGCTTCGGCCTTGGCCAGTTCCGCGGCATCGAATACATCGCTTGCTGCCGGCACGTTCAGCTCGGCCTCGCGGCCCTCCCACATGGCGTAGGCCAGGTAGTGCACGGGGAACAGGCGATACTGTCCGAGAATGTGACGATCCATCTCCTGGGCAAGCTGCTTGGTGTCCTCCAGGCCGGCGACAGGCGGGCTGAAGTGCAGGTGCACGCGGCCTTTGTAGCCGGTGATGCCCAGGGCGATGCTGGCGTCGTCTTCGCCCGGCGCCTTGGTGTAGCTGCCCGTGGCGGCACGCACACAGAGCTCGCGAGCCTTGGCCAGGTCGCAGGGGTCGTACTCGTAGCTGATCGACACCGGGATCAGGTTCAGCGACTCGATCACGTCTGCGAATGGCTCATCCTTGCGGCTCATATGGAACATCTTGAGGATGGCCGAATCGGTACGGTCGTCACCGTCCTTGGCGCGTCCTTCGGCCTGGGCGATCCAGATCGACTCGCCATCTTCGCGGATCGAGTGGTTGATATAGGCCGAGAGCAATTGATAAGCCGCCAGCTTCTCGCGTCGCCCGCTGATAGAGCGGTGCACGATGAAACTCTTGTTCAGGCGCATCAGGTCGCTGACGAAGGGGCGCTGCAACAGGTTGTCGCCGATGGCGATACGTGGCGTCTGCAGGCCTGCATGGTAGACGGCGTAGTTGACGAAGGCCGGGTCCATGACGATATCGCGGTGGTTAGCCAGGTACAGGTAAGGCTTGCCGGGCTGCAGGTGCTCCAGGCCGGAGTAGCTGATGCCATCACTGGCATGCTCGATGGTACGGTCGATGTACGGCTCGATCTTTTCCTGCAGACCAGCGACCGACTCGACGCTGGCGAACTCGCTGCGCAGGCGTGCGGCAATCAGCGGCTTGAGCAGCCAGCCCAATGGCCCTGCCAGGCGCGGAAAGCGGAAACGGGTGAGGGTACCGAGAAACGCCGGGTCGGCGAGCAGGCGCGCCAGTACGGGGCGCACTTCTGCATCGGCATAGGGTCGGATGGCATCGAATGCGCCCATCATGCTCTCTTGTTCTAGAACGGCTAAGGTTGGAATGGTGTCTGCTTAACAGGGTGAGCAGTAGACCGGCGATTATAACGCCAAGTCACAAGGAGGCCGCGATGCTGGAAAGCGAGTCGTATTATTGCCCCTATTGCGGTGAGCCGGCCGAAGCGCTGCTGGATCTGTCGGCTGGGGACCAGTCTTACATCGAAGACTGTCCGGTGTGCTGCCGGCCGATCGAGTTCGAGCTGCGCACGGACGGCACCGAGTGGGAGTTGGACGTTCGTGCGGAGAACGATTGATGCAACGAATCTACGAACCGGAAAACCTTCTGGAAGGGCAGATGCTGGTGGACATGCTGGCCAGTGAAGGTGTCGAGGCGCACTTGCTCGGTCAGCATCTGGTCGGTGCGGTGGGGGAGTTGCCGGCATGCGGCCTGCTTGGTTTGGTCGTCGCTGATCCTCACGCTGAGCGGGCGCGTACGCTGATCGCTGAGTACAATGCGGCGCAACCTGTGCCTGGCGATGAGCCAGAGTCCTTTCAGGGCGTGTTGCTCTGTTGATGCGCCCCCTGCCTGTCGAGTCGTTTCATGTGTGGACGTTATGCCCTGTTCCGCTGGTCGCCCGCTTTTGCGGCGTTGCCCGGCTTTCCCACTGACCAGAAACCGCACTGGAACCTGGCGCCCAACGGCCAGGTGCTGATGCTGCGTGCGGGCGAGGGAGGGGCGCAGGCGGCTGCGGCGCGTTGGGGGCTGACGCCTGCCTGGCTGACGGACCTGTCCAAGACACCGGCGCATGCACGTGCTGAAACCCTGGCCGAGCAGCCTATGTTCCGTGAGCCCTTTCGCCAGCGCCGCGCGCTGCTGCCAGCCAACGGCTTCTATGAATGGCGAGGGGGCGCGCGCAAGCGGCCGTACTGGATGAGCAACGGTGAGCCGCTGATGTATTTCGCGGCCTTGTGGGAGCTTTATCCGGTGGGTGGGCAGGAGTACCTGAGTGTTGCGCTGATCACCCAGGCGGCCGCCACGCTGCGGCGACCGTTGATTCTCGACGAGCATGAACAGGCGCTGTGGCTGAGCAGCGATACGTCGCCCGAACAGTTGGCGGCGCTGCTGGCCAAGCCGCAGACTGCGCTGCGTGAGCGCGCACTGGCGACGCTGGTCAACGACCCGAAGCTGGATGCGCCGGAGTGCCTGACGCCGGCTTGATCCTGCGCAGGGTGTCGAGGGGCCGGTGCACCGCAGCTGACCAAGAACCTGTGCGTGCGGTGCACCCTATTCTGATGCAGTCCCTCAGACCTTGAACTGATTGATAAGCCTGCGCTGCTGTTCGGCCAGCTTGGTCAGTTGAGCGCTGGCCTGACTGGCTTCGTCGGCGCCGCCTGCCACCTCGTTGGCGACCTGGCCGATATTGGTGACGTTACGGTTGATGTCTTCGGCCACCGCACTTTGCTCCTCGGCTGCGCTGGCGATCTGCGTGTTCATGTCGTTGATCACCGACACCGCCTGGGTGATGGACTCCAGCGATTGAGCGGCCTGGTTGGCGTGTTCGACGCTGTCGTCGGTCTTGCTCTGGCTCTGCTCCATTACCTTCACCACTTCGCGCGTGCCTTGCTGCAACTGCTGGATCATGGTCTGGATTTCTTCGGTGGCCTGCTGGGTCTTCTGCGCCAGGTTGCGCACTTCATCGGCGACCACGGCGAAGCCGCGGCCTTGTTCGCCGGCGCGAGCTGCCTCGATGGCCGCGTTGAGCGCGAGCAGGTTGGTCTGCTCGGCAATGGCGCGAATGGCGACGAGGATGGCGTTGATGTTCTCGCTGTCCTTGGCCAGGNGGCGCGAATGGCGACGAGGATGGCGTTGATGTTCTCGCTGTCCTTGGCCAGGTTCTGTACCACGCCCACGGCGCGGCCGATCTCGCTGGCCAGGGCTGCGATGGCGGCCGAGGTCTCCTGTACCACCTGTTTGCCCTGGTTGGCCGCGCGGTCGGCGTGGTTGGCGGCCTCGGCGGCGTGGGTGGCGTTGCGCGCGACGTCCTGCGCGGTGGCGGTCATCTCATGAACGGCTGTAGCCACCAGCTCGATCTCTGCCAGCTGTTTCTGCACGCCCTGGTTGGTGCGGATGGCAATGTCGGCAGTGTGCTCGGATGAGTCGCTGATCTGCTGCACCGAGGTCACCACGGCGCCGATCATGGTTTGCAGTTTGGCCAGGAAGGCGTTGAAGCCGGCAGCGATCTGTCCGAGCTCATCCTTGCGGTCAACCTGCAGGCGCACCGTGAGGTCGCCATCGCCTTTGGCGATATCGTCGAGCATGCCGACCATCTGCCGTAGCGGGCGGGCGATGCCGTAACCGACGAACCAGATCACCAACAGGCCCAGCCCGGCGATCAGCAGGCCGACCAGGGTCATGCCCAGGGTGTCGGCGTCGCGCTGCGAGGCCAGGTCGCCCTGCAGCTGGTGCAGATCGGCCATCACCGCTTTTAGCGGCAGCACCAGCATCAGCACCCAGCGGGTGTCGCTCTGGCCGATGTTGAAGCTGAGGAACAGTTCGATATGGCTGTGCTCAGGATCTTCCTTGGCATCGATGGAGTACAGCACCTGCCCGGACTGCAGCGTACCCAGGTTGCTCACTTCATTGGCGTCGAGCAGGGCGGTGGCCGGCTCACCAAGTTTGTCCGGTGCCTTGGTCGAGGCGACCAGGCGCCCGTTGCTGGCGATCAGCGCCATCTCGCCGGCACCGTCATAGAGCTGGGCGTCAGCCTTGACCAGTAGCTCCTGAATGAAATTCACCGCCAGGTCGGCACCGGCGATGCCGCGAAATTCGCCATTGACCAGAATTGGCGAGGTGAAGGAGGCGAGCATGGTCATCTTGCCGCCGACATCATAGGGGGCTGGATCGATCACGCAGGGGCGCTTGCGTTCTTTGGGACAAAGGTAATATTCGCCCGCGCGCACGCCGGTTGGCAGCAGTTCTTCGCTTTCGGTCGAGCCGATAGAGTCGATGCCCAGGCTGCCGTCGGCATTGCGATACCACCAGGGCAGGAAGCGGCCGGTGCCGTCGTAGCCGTTTTCCTTGCTGCCGGCATAGATGTCGTCGCTGGCATCGAAGGCGTTCGGCTCCCAGCCCAGGTAACTGCCAAGTAATTTAGGGTTCTGCGCCGTGGTTTCATGCACCAGGTTGGCCAGTTCTTCGCGGCTGATGCTGAGCATTGGGCTGCCGTTGGCATCGGTCATGCCGAGCATGGCGTTGACGCGTGCCAGGTCGGCGGTGATCTGCAGGGGAGCTTCCAGTTCACGCTGGATTTCGCTGACCTGCGCCTGCGCCAATGCCGACAGGCGTTGCTCGATGACTTGTTCCAGTAGCTTCTGCGTGCGCTCCTGCACCAGGTTCTGGGTTCGGCCACTGGCGAACAGGGCGTAGAGCACCAGAGCCACAACGACCGCGAGCACGCTGGCGCCAGCAAGGAATGCCACGGAAAACTGGATCGACTTGAACTTCATGAGAGCTCCCGAGCACAGAGCGCGCCTGTCACGAACTATCGGCAGTGACAGATGAAAACCTTAATGGACTGGTGGTGACGAACAGGCTGGTGTCGTATTCAGCAAAGATGGCGTACGGCTATCGCGCAAGTAACGCGGTTGCTCGTGCTGCGGGGGCGGCCTAGCATAGGGCGTCCGATTCAAGGAGGTAGCTCGATGAGCAAGGTTCTATATCTGAGTGGCCTGGCGGCGGCCGTGCTGCTGGCAGGTTGTCAGGCCGTCAATACCACCAGTGGTGGTGCGGTTGGCGTAGAGCGCAAGCAGTACATGTTCAGCATGTTGTCAGCTGATGAAGTCAATCAGATGTACGCGCAGTCCTATCAGCAGACGCTAAGCGAGGCATCGAGCAAGGGCGTGCTGGACAAGACCAGCAACAATGCCAAGCGTCTGCAGACCGTTGCCAATCGCCTGATTCCGCAGGCGCCGCGTTTTCGCCCGGATGCCGCCAATTGGCAATGGGAGGTCAACCTGATCAAGAGTCCCGAGCTCAACGCCAACTGTGGCCCGGGCGGCAAGATCATTTTCTACAGCGGAATCATCGAGCAACTGAAGCTCAGCGATGATGAAGTCGCCGCGATCATGGGCCACGAGATGGCGCATGCCCTGCGCGAACACAGCCGTGAGGCGATGTCCAAGGCCTATGGTATTCAGGTCGCCAAGCAGGGTGCCGGCGCTTTGCTCGGTCTCGGCGAGAGTGGCATGGCTATGGCGGATACAGTGGTGCAGTACAGCCTGACGCTACCCAACAGCCGGGGTAACGAGAACGAGGCTGATCTGATTGGTCTCGAACTGGCTGCTCGCGCGGGTTATGACCCGAATGCGGCCATCAGTCTGTGGCAGAAGATGGAGGCCGCCGGTGGTGGTGCGCCGCCCGAGTTCATGAGCACTCACCCCTCCTCCAGCAGCCGTATCGCTTCGCTGCAGGCGGCGATTCCCAAGGTGATGCCGCTGTACGAGCAGGCCAAGTCCGGGCGCTAAGTTCGGGCACGAAAAAACGGCGCGGCGTGATGGTTCACGGCGCGCCGTTTGCGTTTCAGGGTAGTGCCGTTTCGGCGAAGGGGCGAGGTTGCAGGCCCAGCTGGGCGCGGAAGCTTTCCATGTCGAACATGGTGCAGATCTCCTGAATCTCATTGCTGGGCGTCAGTGTCCAGAAGGCCATGGCCGAGATGCTCAGCACCTTGTCACTGGGCGGATAGCCCAGCGCGGGTTTCTGAATGGTGCCGATCAGCGTGCTCCAGGTCACCACCTTGTAGCCTTCGGCGACGCACTCCTCGACCACGATCTGCAGGTCCGGCATGGCGTAGCGGATATCCTGCACCATCCGGGCGAAGCCGGCACTGTCGAGTGGGCGTCCCATGAACGAGCTCTTGTAGAGAAAGTCGCGGCTGTGCAGCTGTTCGGCCAGGGCCAGGCGGCCCTTGTTCCAGGTCAGGTCGATGTGCTGGCACACCACCTTCTTGCGATCATCCAATGACATGCCGCCCTCCCGACTGCATACCGTATGACGTGACGTGGCACGCACTTTAGCAGCAGGCGGTAGGGGGCTGGGATTGGCCGAAATGCCAGCCAGTTGACGTCAGTGATTCGTCATATCAGGCCGCTGAGTTTCATTGCCTGATAGCCGGCATAGATTGCCAGGGCGGCGAAGGCACAGGCTGCGAGGCGTCGAATCAGCGTCAATGGCAGGCGCTCGGCTGCGAAGTTGCCTGCCAGCACCACCGGTACGTTGGCCAGCAGCATGCCCAGTGTGGTGCCGATCACCACCAGGATGAAGTGCGGATACTGCGCCGCCAGCATCACGGTCGCGACCTGAGTCTTGTCGCCCATCTCGGCGAGGAAGAAGGCGATCAGGGTGGTGAGGAAGGGGCCGTATTTCTTCAGGCCGGACTCCTCGTCGTCGTCCAGTTTGTCCGGCACCAGGGTCCAGGCCGCTACGGCGACGAAACTGGCCGCGAGAATCCAGCTCAGGGTGGCAGGAGAGAAGAAACCGGCTACCCAGTTACCCACGGCGCCAGCCGCGAAATGGTTGGCCAGGGTGGCGACGACGATGCCCCAGATGATCGGCCACGGCTTGCGAAAGCGGGCGGCCAGCAGCAGTGCGAGCAACTGGGTCTTGTCGCCGATTTCGGCGAGGGCAACGATCAGGGTGGGGACGAACAGCGATTCCAGCATCAGGTTTCCTAAAGGGGCGGGTCGACACGGCTTATGACACGAACGACCTTCCCGCCCCGGGTATAGGTTGTGCGTGTCATAGGTCTTGTCAAACCGCAGGCCTCTCTATGTAGGCCTTGGGTCGTATACGCCATGCTCTGCGGAGCAAGTGTGTTGACGTATACCGGGCGAGCAGGGCGCTCGCGGGAGACTACTCCCCTAGGACGGGCGCAATTGTGCCCAAGCGCTGCGTTGGGAGCAACCCCAATCAGCGCCGGGCGCTGTAGATGCGAAAGCCATCGGCGTCTGCCAGGGTGCGGCAAGGACCCAGATGACGTTCGATCAGTGGCGGGTATTTGAGGAAGCTGTTGGCCACCAGGCGCAGTTCGCCACCTTTTATCAAGTGGCGGGCTGCCTGGCTCAGCAGGTTCTCACTGGCTTGGTAGTCGGTGTGCACGCCCTGATGGAACGGCGGGTTGCTGACGATGGCGCTCAATCCTTCTGGCGCCGACTCGATTCCGGTGCCGGCGATCAGGTTGGCCGTCAGGCCATTGCGAGTCAGAGTCAGGCGGCTGCTCTCCAGGGCGAAGGCGTCGACATCCAGCAGGCTCAGCTCGCTGTCTGGATAACGCCGTTTGAGCGCGGCGCCGAGCACGCCAGCACCGCAGCCGAAGTCCAGCATGTGGCCGTTAGGCAGTTCATCCAGATGCTCGAGCAGCAGCGCGCTACCCCGATCAAGCCTGCCATGGGCGAAAACGCCGGGCAGAGTAACGATCTCCACTGCGCCGTCGGCCAACTGCAGTGGATAGCTCTGTGCCAGGGCATGCAGGTCGGGGACGGGCGGCGCCTGCTCTACCTCGACGCACCAGAGTTGGCAATGCCGCGCGCTGTCGAGCTTGCGTGGTTTGCCATAGGCTGCCAACTGCTTTGATGCGCGCTCGATACCGCCACGCTTTTCGCCGACCAGGTACAGCGGCTTGCCGGCCAGGCGCGAGGCAAGCGCTTGCAGCAGGTAGTCGCTCAGCTCGCGCGACTTGGGCAGGAACAGCACGGCAGCATGGTAGTCGCCTTCCGGCATACGTGTGTCGAAGTGGCTGCGGCCGGCAAAGCGCGCGGTGAGCAGTGCCTGATCGCCCGCATGCCAGTTCCAGCCACGAGCCTGAGGCAGGGCGCCAAGCAGGTCGTCAGCCGGAAGCCCAGCCAGCAACAGCTCGCCACTGAATAGCTCGGCCTGGCGCAAGAGAACTTCGCTTCGTGCATCCATGGTGGGGTCCTGCCTGAAAAAGCTGCGCAGCTTACCCGACGACTCGCAACGGTGCACCGGCGAAGAAGCCGACTGCGTTATCGATCATCTGGCCGACGATGCGCTGGCGTGCTTCCTGACTACCCCAGGCGCTGTGTGGGGTGATGATCAGACGCGGAATGTCTGCGGCCAGCAGCGGATTGCCGTCCTTGGGCGGCTCCTGCAGCAGTACGTCGGTTGCCGCGCCGCCGAGATGGCCGCTACGCAGAGCATCGGCCAGCGCCTGTTCGTCGACCAGGCCGCCGCGTGCGGTGTTGATCAGAAATGCGCGCGGCTTCATCAGTGCCAGCTCTTCGGCGCCGATCATGTTGCGCGTCTGCTCGTTGAGTGGGCAGTGCAGGGTCAGGGCATCGACCTGCGGCAGCAGTTCATTCAGAGGCAGGCGATCAGCGCGCGCGGGCCGGCCTGGCAGTTGACCGAGTAGCACGCGCATGCCGAAGGCTTCAGCCAGACGGGCAACGGCGCCGCCCAGTTCGCCATGGCCGAGCATGCCCAGGGTCTTGCCTTCGAGCTCGACGATGGGGTGGTCGAGCAGGCAGAACTGGCTGGCTTGTTGCCAGCGGCCTGCGGCGATATCGCGCTGGTAGTCGGGCAGTCGCGTGGCCAAGGCCAGCAACAGCATCAGGGTGTGCTGCGCCACGGATGGCGTGCCATAACCCTGGCAGTTGCAGACGGTCACGCCGTGGGCGCTGGCGGCGTTGAGGTCGACGTTATTGGTGCCGGTGGCGGCCACCAGCACCAACTTTAGCTCGGGGCAGGCGGCGAAGGTGGCTGCGTCCAGCGGCACCTTGTTGCTGATGGCGACTTGGGCGCCTTGCAGGCGTTCGGCGACCTGATCCGGACGCGAGTGCGCGTGCAGGGTCAGCTCGGCGAAGGCCTGATGCAGCGGTTGCATGTCGAGGTCGCCAAGGTCGAGGGAGGCGTGATCGAGGAAGACGGCGCGGGGACTTTTGCTCATCAGCTGTACCTTTTCGCAGGAGGGTCGCAGGAGTAGATTGGCGAGCCTACCAGACCTTCACTGTCGATGCGGAGCCGCCATGTACTGGAGTGAATTTCTCACCGTAGCCCTGATTCACCTGCTGGCGGTGGCCAGCCCGGGGCCGGATTTCGCCATCGTCGTGCGTGAGAGCGTCGGTTACGGTCGCCGCGCCGGGCTGTTCACCGCCTTTGGCGTAGGCACCGGCATTCTGGTGCACGTTACCTATTCGTTGCTGGGTATCGGCCTGATCGTGTCGCAGTCCATCGTCCTGTTCAACGCGCTGAAATGGCTGGCAGCGGCTTACCTGCTGTACATCGGCATCAAGGCGCTGCGCGCGCGCCCGGCCGATTCGGCCAGTGCCGAGCTGAGCCTGGCCGCCGGCGAGCGCAGCGGCCGTGGTGCGTTCGTCACCGGGTTCATCACCAACGGGCTCAACCCCAAGGCGACTTTGTTCTTCCTTTCCCTGTTCACCGTGGTGATCAACCCGCATACGCCGGTGGCGGTGCAGGCGGGTTACGGCCTTTATCTGGCCCTGGCGACTGCATTTTGGTTCTGCCTGGTGGCCTGGCTGTTCAGCCAGCAACGCGTGCGCGCCGGCTTCGCCTGCATGGGGCACTGGTTCGACCGACTGATGGGCGCGGTGCTGGTGGGGATTGGCGTGAAGCTGGCGCTGACCGAGATGCGTTAAACGAAAGAGCCCCGCAGTTGCGGGGCTCTTTGCTGATGGGCTGGGTTACAGCAGTTCGATGGCCACCGCTGTCGCTTCGCCGCCGCCGATGCATAGCGAGGCGACGCCGCGCTTGCCACCTTTCTTCTGCAGGGCGTTGATCAGGGTGAGGATGATCCGCGAGCCGGTGGAACCCACCGGGTGGCCCTGGGCACAGGCGCCGCCGAACACGTTGACCTTGGCATGGTCCAGGCCGTGCTCGCGCATGGCCAGCATGGTCACCATGGCGAAGGCTTCATTGATCTCGAACAGGTCTATCTCGTCCTTGCTCCAGCCGGTCTTCTTCAGCAGGTTGCTCATCGCGCCGATGGGCGCCAGGGTGAACTCGCTCGGGTCCTGGCTTTGGGTCGCGTGGGCAACCACCTTGGCAACTGGTTTGAGACCGCGCTTGGCCGCTTCATCGGCGGTCATCAGCAGCAGCGCGCTGGCGCCGTCGGAAATAGAACTGGCGTTGGCCGCGGTAATGGTGCCGTCTTTCTTGAAGGCGGGTTTGAGTGTCGGGATCTTGTCCAGGTTGGCCGTCAGCGGCTGTTCATCATCCTTGACCACCACCTCACCCTTGCGCGAGGTGACAGTGACCGGAACGATCTCCGCGTCCAGCGAGCCGTCCTTGATCGCCGCCTGCGCGCGTCGCAGCGATTCGATGGCATAGGCGTCCATTTCCTCACGGGTAATGCCGTACTTATCGGCGGTCTCCTGAGCGAAAGAGCCCATGAGGCGGCCAGTGCGCGCGTCCTCCAGGCCGTCGAGGAACATATGATCCTTGATCTCGCCATGCCCCATGCGCAGGCCCGTGCGTGCTTTCTCCAGTACATAGGGCGCGTTGGACATGCTTTCCATGCCGCCGGCGACCATTACCTGGTTGCTGCCGGCTTTCAACGAGTCGAAGGCCATCATCACGGCCTTCATGCCTGAGCCGCACAGCTTGTTGATGGTGGTGCAGCCGGTGGCTGCAGACAGGCCTGCATTGAGCGAGGCCTGGCGTGCCGGCCCTTGTTTGAGGCCGGCTGGAAGTACGCAGCCCATGATCACTTCTTGTACGTCGGTTGGCTCGATACCGGCGCGCTTGACCGCTTCACGAATGGCGGCCGCGCCCAGCTCGACGGCTGGCACGCTGGCCAAGCTGCCTTGAAAACCACCCATGGGGGTACGTGCGCCGCTGACGATGACGATATCGGACATGCTGTTACCTCGAACGAAAGAGTGGCTCTGTGCCGCCTTTTTAAGGACTGGCTGGTGAGCTCGATTCTAACCTGTGACCAAAAGTGGCCATAGAGTCACGTGGCAAATCATTCTTTGGGCTGATTGAGCGCTGCGCGAGCCGCTCTAGAGTCGCTGCATACCTATTCCTAGCGTGCCTCAAGGTGATTTCATGCTGCAGACCCGACTGATCCCCCCCTCTGAAAACGCTCATGCCTATCCGCTGCTGATCAAGCGCCTGCTGCTGTCCGGTAGTCGTTACGAGAAGACCCGCGAAATCGTCTATCGCGACAAGCTGCGCTACAGCTACGCCACCTTCAACGAGCGTGTCGCACGGTTGGCCAACGTACTCAGCGAGGCAGGGGTCAAGGCCGGTGATACCGTGGCGGTGATGGATTGGGACAGTCACCGCTACCTCGAATGCATGTTCGCCATCCCGATGCTCGGCGCGGTGCTGCACACCATCAACATCCGCCTGTCGCCGGATCAAATCCTCTACACCATGAACCATGCAGAAGATCGTTTCGTGCTGGTCAACAGCGAGTTCGTGCCGCTGTACAACGGCATTGCCGGACAACTGACCACCGTCGACAAGACCCTGCTGCTTACCGATGGCGAGGACAAGAACGCCGAGCTGCCGAACCTCGTCGGCGAGTACGAGAGCCTGCTGGCAGCCGCCAGCCCGCACTACGACTTCGCCGATTTCGACGAGAATTCGGTGGCCACCACCTTCTATACCACCGGCACCACCGGCAACCCCAAGGGTGTGTACTTCACTCATCGGCAACTGGTGCTGCACACCATGTCCATGGCGACCACCATGGGCGGACTCGACAGCATCCGCCTGCTGGGCAACGACGATGTCTACATGCCGATCACGCCGATGTTCCACGTGCATGCCTGGGGTGTGCCGTACGTGGCCACCATGCTCGGGGTCAAGCAGGTGTACCCCGGTCGCTATGAACCGGACATGCTTTGCCGCCTGATCAAGGAAGAGAAGGTCAACTTCTCCCACTGCGTCCCGACCATCCTGCAGATGGTGCTGAGCGCGCCAGGTGCGCAGGGCCATGATTTCGGCGGCATGAAGATGATCATCGGTGGTAGCGCGCTCAATCGCTCCCTCTACGAGGCGGCCAAGGCGCGCGGCATCCAGCTGACAGCGGCCTATGGCATGTCCGAGACCTGCCCGCTGATTTCCTGCGCTTACCTCAATGAAGAGCTGCGCGCCGGTAGCGAGGACGAGCGCACCACCTATCGAATCAAGGCCGGTATTCCGGTGCCGCTGGTAGAAGCCGCAATCATGGATGCCGACGGCAAATTGCTGCCGAGCGATGGCGAATCCCAGGGCGAGCTGGTGCTGCGTGCGCCCTGGTTGACTCAGGGCTACTTTCGCGAGCCGGAGAAGGGCGAGGAACTCTGGGCTCACGGCTGGCTGCATACGGGCGATGTGGCGACCATCGACGGTATGGGCTTCATCGAAATCCGTGACCGCATCAAGGATGTGATCAAGACCGGTGGCGAGTGGATCTCCTCGCTGGAGCTGGAGGACCTGATCAGTCGCCACTCGGCGGTGCGTGAGGTGGCGGTAGTGGGTGTGCCTGACCCGCAGTGGGGCGAGCGCCCGTTTGCGCTGCTGGTACTGCGCGAAGAGCAGGGGCTGGATGCCAAAGGCTTGAAAGAGCATCTCAAGCCTTTCGTCGAGCAAGGTCACATCAACAAGTGGGCGATTCCCACGCAGATCGCCCTTGTTACTGAAATTCCCAAGACCAGTGTCGGCAAAC
This sequence comes from Pseudomonas sp. YY-1, assembly GCF_002843095.1. Classification (NCBI taxonomy): domain Bacteria; kingdom Pseudomonadati; phylum Pseudomonadota; class Gammaproteobacteria; order Pseudomonadales; family Pseudomonadaceae; genus Pseudomonas; species Pseudomonas sp. YY-1. The sequence goes on from NZ_PJLX01000005.1 coordinate 310,427, forward strand.
TGGACAAGAAGCGCATCCGCGTCGAAATCGCCCAGTGGCAGGAGGCGGGCAGCGCGTTCCTGTCTACGCTGTGAGGTGCGAATTGACTGGGCGGTGAAAGTGACCGCTCAGTCAAACAAGCGTTTGGCTTGCTAATTGCTGTTTCACGTCCATGCTTGGCTAGGGGCAGGGCCTGAAACCTGCGAGCCAGAGTGCCTGGGGGCTGCAAATCACACTTTCGAGGGATCAAGCAGTACCACCCGCTGGCTATAGTCAAAGCATCCATAACAAAAAACACATGGAGTAGCGTCGATGACAACAAAAACAAAACCCTACTGGCGCCTGGCAAAACTGCCGCTGGCCGTCAGCCTCGCTTCCACCCTTGCCGCTCCGGCATTCGGCGTCACTTTCAATATCGGTGAGATCGAAGGGCAGTTCGACTCGTCGCTGTCGGTGGGGGCTAGTTGGTCGACTTCCAAGGCCAACAAGGATCTGATCGGCGTGAACAACGGCGGTCGCGGTCTCTCCCAGACCTCCGACGATGGTCACCTCAACTTCAAACGTGGTGAAACCTTCTCGAAGATCTTTAAGGGTATCCACGATCTGGAATTGCGCTATGGCGATACCGGCGTGTTCGTGCGCGGCAAGTATTGGTACGACTTCGAATTGAAGGACGAGGGGCGTGAGTTCAAGGACATCAGCGATAGCAACCGCAAGGAGGGGGCAAAGTCTTCCGGCGGTGAAATCCTCGACGCATTCGTCTATCACAACTACGCCATCGGCAATCAGCCTGGTTCGGTGCGCCTGGGCAAACAGGTCGTTAGTTGGGGCGAAAGTACCTTTATTCAGAACGGTATCAACGCCATCAACCCCGTTGATGTGGCTGCCTTTCGTCGCCCTGGTGCTGAGATCAAAGAGGGCTTAATTCCGGTCAACATGTTCTATATCGCCCAGAGCCTGACAGACAACCTTTCCATGGAGGCCTTCTATCAGCTTGAGTGGGATCAGACCGTGGTGGATAACTGCGGAACGTTCTTTTCCCAGGCTGATATCGTCGCCGATGGATGTGACCAGAACCTTAACGTCCTAGCATCTCTGTCACCGGCTCAACTGGCTCAAATCAACGGCAGTCTGACAAATCTTAATACGTTGTTGGGCGGCAATGCGGCGCTGGTTTCTTCTACTTCTGAAGGGGTGGTTGTTCCGCGCTATGGCGATAAGGATGCGCGAGATGACGGTCAGTGGGGACTTGCCTTCCGGTATATGTTCGAGCCGTTGGACACAGAGTTTGGCGCTTACTTCATGAACTACCATAGTCGGGCACCTATTTTCAGTGGTAAAGGCCAGAGTGCTTCTTCTTTGCGTTCCATCGATGCATTGGTTCAAGGTACCTTTGACCAGACCTATGCGGCACTAACCGGTGGTGGCGTAGGCGCGGTGGCCGCAGCGGGGCAAGCTGGCGCTAGCGCTGCAAATGTCGGCGCCCTGGCTTATGCAGCCAACGGCGGTTATTTCATGGAGTATCCTGAAGACATCAAACTCTATGGTTTGAGCTTCTCCACAACGTTGCCAACCGGAACAGCCTGGAGTGGCGAGATCAGCTATCGGCCTAATGCACCGGTGCAGTTGAACTCCACTGATGTGCTCTATGCCGGACTGCGGGGTATCAACTTCAACCTACCGGTCGCTCTGGGTGGGACCAATAGTACGCCTTATGCGGCGGTGTCTCCGCTCGGTCCGGACGCTGACGGTCTGCTCCATGGCTACAAGCGTAAGGAAATCACGCAGATTCAAACTACATTCACGCATTTCTTTGATCAGGTCATGGGGGCATCGCGCTTGACCCTCGTGGGTGAAGTAGGTTGGACCCATGTCGGTGGCTTGGAGAGCAAAGATGATATCCGCTACGGTCGCGATCCGATCTATGGCACTGCAGGTGATATGTGCGGACCTGTGAACGCCAGTACCGGTGGCGGTCGGAGCTCGGCCAGCATGCTCGGCAAGGCATGTGATAAGGATGGCTTTACCACTGCCAACTCTTGGGGTTACCGCGCTCGTGCCATCTGGGATTATCCCAATGCTTTGGCAGGTGTGAACCTGCGTCCGAGCGTAGCTTGGTCACATGACGTAGAAGGTTATTCGCCCGGCCCAGGGGCTAACTTCGAAGAAGGCCGTAAAGCTATTAGCCTCGGACTGGACGCGGAGTATCAGAACACCTACACCGCCAGCCTGTCCTACACCAACTTCTTTGATGGCAAGTATTCCACCATTGATGACCGCGACTTCGTTGCGCTCAGCTTCGGTATGAACTTCTAAGCGGTCAGGAATTTCGAGGAATCATGATGCAAATGAAAACAACAAAAAAACTGTGGCAAAGCGGTGCCCTGACTTTGTCTCTGCTGGCCACCGGCGTGATGGCGGCAGTGTCGCCTGACGAAGCTGCGAAGCTGGGCACTACGCTGACTCCGGTCGGTGCCGAAATGGCAGGCAACGCCGATGGCTCGATCCCAGCCTGGACCGGTGGTTTGCCAGCCAACGCCGGGGCGGTCGATCCGCGAGGCTTCCTGGCCGATCCGTTCGCCAACGAACAGCCGCTGTTCACCATCACCGCGCAGAACGTCGACCAGTACAAGGACAAGTTGACGCCCGGCCAGCTGGCGATGTTCAAGCGCTACCCAGAAAGCTACAAGATGCCGGTCTACCCAACTCACCGCTCGGCCAGCCTGCCGGCTGCGGTGCTGGAGGCGACCAAGCAGAACGCTGTGAACACCAAGATGGTGGAGGGCGGTAACGGCCTGGAGAACTTCCAGACCGCCAACCCCTTCCCGATTCCGCAGAACGGCCTGGAAGCAATCTGGAACCACATCACCCGTTACCGTGGTGGTAGCGTGCGTCGCTTGGTAACTCAGGCGACTCCGCAGCCGAACGGTTCCTACTCGCTGGTCTACTTCCAGGACGAGTTCACCTTCCGTGATGCTCTGACCGACTTCGATCCGAGCAAGGAAAGCAACGTCCTGTTCTACTTCAAACAGCGCGTAACTGCTCCGTCTCGTCTGGCTGGTAACGTGCTGCTGGTGCACGAAACCCTCAACCAGGTGAAGGAGCCGCGTCTGGCGTGGCTGTACAACGCCGGTCAACGTCGCGTGCGTCGTGCTCCGCAGGTGTCTTACGATGGCCCGGGTACCGCCGCTGATGGTCTGCGTACTTCCGACAACTTCGACATGTTCAACGGTGCGCCGGATCGTTACGACTGGAAACTGGAAGGCAAGAAGGAGATCTATATCCCCTACAACGCCTACAAGCTCGATTCGCCCAGCCTGAAGTACTCCGATATCGTCAAGGCTGGCCACATCAACCAGGACCTGACGCGTTACGAGCTGCACCGTGTATGGCACGTGACCGCGACCCTGAAGTCGGGCGAGCGTCACATCTATGCCAAGCGTGACTTCTACATCGACGAGGACACCTGGCAAGCCGCTCTGATCGACCACTACGACGGTCGTGGCACCCTGTGGCGCGTAGCCGAGGCGCATGCCCAGTACTACTACGACAAGCAAGTGCCTTGGTACACCGTGGAAACCCTGTACGACCTGCTGTCCGGTCGCTACCTGGTTCTGGGTATGAAGAACGAGGAGAAACAAGCCTACGACTTCAACTACAAAGCCTCTGGCAGCGATTACACCCCGGCCGCTCTGCGTCAGGCTGGCGTTCGCTAAAACCTGCCTCAAGCAACACGACAAAGCCGGCCTTGTGCCGGCTTTTTCGTTACGGACTGTAGCGGGCGCTTCAAATGGCCATTGCAAGTCGCTAGGCTGGGTTCAGATCGAGCCCGCCGATGCAGATAGAAGACTTCCAAGAATAGGCCGATGACAGATCTCTCCCGCTCGCCAGGTTTTCCCTACACACCGGCCGCACCGGTGGAAGCGCGTTTCTATCGTCCGCCGCTGCCGGCAGGACATATGCCGCGTCCCAGGTTATGCGATCGTCTCGAAGAGGGCTTGCAAGGGCGCTTGCTGCTGGTCAGTGCGCCAGCAGGCTTTGGCAAAAGCTCGCTAGCCATCGAGTTCTGCGAGCGACTACCCGAGCACTGGCACAGTCTCTGGCTCGGGCTGAGTGAGCGTGATCATGATCCAGGGCGCTTCCTTGAGCGCCTGTTACAGGGGCTGCAGCAGTTCTACCCCGGTTTGGGGGAGGAGGCGCTCGGTCTGCTGAAGATGCGCCAACGCCACCAGCCCTTCGCGTTCGAGCAGTGGCTCGATGGTTTGCTCGATGAGCTGACTCAGCAACTCGATGATGGTCAGCCGCTGTTACTGGTGCTGGACGACTACCATCTGGCGCAGGGGCCGGTGCTGGATCGTTGCCTACAGTTCTTCCTCAACCATTTACCACCCGGCGTGCTGCTGTTGGTCACCAGCCGTCAGCGGCCGGATTGGCACCTGGCGCGTCTGCGTCTGTCGCGACAGTTGCTCGAACTCAGCGAGCAGGACCTGCGGCTGACCGCCGCGGAGTTGGATGCTCTGCTGGCAAGTCAGGGCGCGCACCTGGAAAAGCAGCAGGTCACTGGGATTCTGCAGCGTAGCGAGGGCTGGATCGCTGGTTTACGCCTGTGGCTGTTGGCTGTCGAAGAGCTGGCCGAAGCCGGCGAGGGACTGCAGCTGCATGGAGGAGAAGGGCTGATCCGTGAGTACCTCCTTGAAGAGGTCATCGAGCGGCAGCCCGCCGAGGTGCAGCAGTTTCTCTACGAAACCGCCTGCATGGAGCGCTTCTGTGCCGAGCTGTGCGACGCGGTGCGTGACAGCCACGACAGCGCCGCGATCATCCGTCAGTTGCAGGCCAACCAGGTTTTTCTGGTGCCGCTGGATGAGCAGGGGCATTGGTTTCGCTATCACCACCTGTTTTCCGATCTGCTCAATGCACGGTCTGCCGACGGTTCGAGCCGTTCTCACAGCGGTGCTCACCTGCGTGCCTGTCGGTGGTTCGCTGCGCAAGGCATGCTGGATGCCGCCATCGAGCAAGCACTGCTCGCTGGGCAGGCCGATGTCGCTGCCAGCCTGGTACAGAACCTGTCCGAGGAGCAGATGCTGGCCGAGCAGAACATCGCCATGCTGCTGCGCTGGAAAACCAATCTGCCGGATGATCTGCTGGCCAGCACACCGCGACTGATCGTGCTCTATGGCTGGGCACTGGCGCTGGCTTGCCAGCTGGACGCAGCCCAAGAGCTGCTTGATCACCTCGCACGCTTCCTTCCAGCAGCCGAGCCTTCCGCCCAGCGCAGCCTGCTGGCGCAGTGGCAGGCGCTCGACGGGGTCATCGCCCGTGGTCGTGGCGATGGTGCTCGTGCCGAACTGCAATGTAGCGAGGCCTTGTCCGGTTTACCGGTGGAGCGTTATGGCCCGCACTTCATGTGCTTGTCGGCGTTGTCCAATCTGGCCATGGTGCGTGGCGATCTGTGGCGTGCGCGTGGGTTGAACCGCGATGCGCTGGAGTTGGCACAGCGCATCGACAATCCTCTGCTCGAGGCACTTGCTCACTACGAACGCGCCCGCGTACTGCAATCCCGTGGCGAGGTGCTGCGCGCGCAGGAGGAAGTGCATCAGGGATTGCTGCTGGTGCAGCGCTTGCCGGCACAGCGTAGTTACTCGGTGCGAGCGAGGTTGACGATTTATGAGGGGTATCTGCTTAGTCTGCGCTTGCAGCCTCGGGCCGTGGAGCGCTTGCGGGCGGGAATTGCCGAAGCGCGAGCCTGCCGCGACGTTGGGGCGCTGATCGGCTATTGCGTGCTGGCCAGCCTGGAAGGACGCGATGGACGGCCTGCCGAGGCATTCGCACTGCTCGGTGAGGCCGAGCGCTTGATGCACGTCTGGGATGTGCCAGCGATTTATTACTTGGCGATGATTACGCTGATGAAGTGCGAGCTCTGGTTGCGTCAGGGGCAGGTCGAGCTGGCCGCTGCCTGGCTACCGCAGTTGGCGGAAACCTATGGTGATCAGGGGCGGGCACTGGCGCCAGAATTTCACCCGCAGTTGGCGTTGCATATCGATCTGCAGCAGGCTGCTCTGGAGCGCCTGCAGGGCGAGCTGGAGCATGCGGAGCGTCGTCTGCGTGCGTTGCAACAACGTGCACAGGGGTTGGGTGGTCAGTTGGTCGGCCTGGTGGCGCAGGCCCAGCTCGCCCAGCTACTGAAGCAGACCGGGCGAGAGCGGGAGGCACAGCAGCAGCTCGACAGTTGCCTGGATCTCGCTCAGGGCGGTGCGCTGTTACCTTTCATCGAGCTGTTGCAGCATCAGCCACGGTGGCTAGGTGAGCGCCTGCAGGGGCGACCGGCCTGTCCGCTGCGCGACGCGTTACTTGCACAGTTGCCGGGCAGCCGGGATTCGGACGAGGAGATTGTCGCAGAGGAGAGCGCCCTGGCGGAAAAACTCAGTGGCCGCGAGTTGGCTGTGCTGCAGTTGATCGCGCGCGGCTGTTCCAATCAGCAGATCAGCGAGCGTCTGTTCATCTCCCTGCACACGGTCAAGACCCACGCCCGTCACATCAACAGCAAGCTTGGTGTCGAGCGGCGTACTCAGGCGGTAGCTCGGGCCAAGGGGCTCGGCCTGCTGCGCTGATGTGTGTCTCACAGGAAATGCTTGGAACGCATCTAGGGCCTGTTGCCGTTTTACATGGGCAAC